>CAVCUQ010000092.1:0-2016 GCA_963605425.1 uncultured Eubacteriales bacterium | reverse complement strand
TATCTAGAATAGCACTATTATCTTTTGCAAAACGCTCAAAATCACTATCTTTAAATACTTGACTGGCAATAGAATTAATAAATAAATATTTGTTTGAACCTGATTTTAAGAATTTAGTACAAGCATCAAATATTGTAATTAATTCAATATCATATAATTTATTATACTTTCTAGCATACTCGATTAAAACTTGAGGAGATTTGAAATTATCTAGTTTTGGTCTCATTAAGGCTTCATAAGAATATATTTCGGCAGTTTTTAAATCAACAATAGGTTGGTAAGCATAATCTACTAAATTATTTTCAATTATTGAATTTAGATCCTCAAGCATTACATCTTCATGTTTGTACAATTCATAAGCATTAATATCAAAATAAGTAATTAAATTCTTACCGTGAGTTTTTGATTGATACATTGCAAAATCTGCACGTTTTTTAAGTTCAGAATAATCAACGTTGTTTTCTCTAAGTGCTACACCACAAGATAAGGAAATATGAATTTTAGAATTTGAAAATTCTATATAATGGTTTTGAAGATTCATTAATTCGTTTGACACATTATTTACTATTTCAGTATCATTTGTTAAAAGTAAAATTACAAATTCGTCTCCTGAAAGATGAGCAGGAACTAAATTATCAAACTTTAAAGACATCTCATATAGATAGTTACCAACATATTTTATATATTCATCACCACATTCATGACCATAAGCATCATTAATTTTCTTTAGGTTATCTACGTCAATCATATATAAAGATAAATTACTATATGTTTTGAATGCTTTTTGAACATATGCTTTAAATCCACGTCTATTATAAATCTTAGTTAATACATCATAATCTCTTTCATGTTCTATCTCTAGTCTTGCTTCATATTCTTTAGTCAAATCAATTAAAGTAATAATTATTCCTTTAGGTGCTAGTTTAGATTTGAATCTAATGTAATGATTATCTACATAAATAATGAATTCACTAGGAATCTCAAATAATTTATCACCTATTTGATTAAAATCATAATTAGAAGAGATAACATTATCTTTAAGTTCTAGAATTCTAGATATAAATTCATCTTTTAAAGTATTATTGTTTTCATAAGGAAGACCTAAAATAGAATAGAAGTTTATTGTTGTAGTTATATAATCTGTATCCTTAAAATATTCAGCTACAGCAATTTTAGCATTAGAATCTTCAATAATTCTATTTAATTTTTGATCAAACTCTAAAGAAGAATTAAAGTAATATTCAAGTTTATCAATTAAAGTGTCTACCTCAAGAACTCGTGTCTTAGGTATACTGGTAATATTATTTTCATTGATTTGGTTAGCTACATTCTTAATAGGTTTAGATAAGTGAAGCGTAAATATATGAATTAAACCTACTGAAATCACTGTTACAATAAGAATTATTATAAAGATACTAAAAGTAGTAGAATTACTAGTTGAAAGTATAGAAGAAGCTGGGCATATTCCTACAAGTACATATTCTCCGTCTTCATAGATACTATTTTTAAAATTAATAGTATCTAAATATACATATAAAGCTTCATCATTTGCTTCAAAGAAAGAAATATCATCAAATTTAGTATCTTTTAATGTTACATTTGATATTAGAGGTAAAGAATAGTCCTTATATGCAGTAAATACAGTTTGCACAGTATTATTTGCTTTTCTGATTAAGCCAATATTAATATCAGAATTTTTACTTATTGAATTCATATATGTCTCAAGATAAGTTGAACTAATACCTACTCCAAGGGCTCCGATAACAGTATCATTTACAACAAGTGGTCTAGTATAGGTTAAGATAGTAGATTTAGATAATACCAAATCATTTGACCAATATGAACATAATTTAGCTGAAACTGAATTTGCTTCATATGTATTAATTGGAGTTTGGAAAAAGTCTTTACTAGATAAAGAAGATACTGTTTTAGAGTAAGCATCTTTTGATATATTATATTCTTTTGAATAATAATATTTAACTACTGATTGAGGTGCAAAATCTACTATTGTTTCTC
>CAVCUQ010000091.1:0-2025 GCA_963605425.1 uncultured Eubacteriales bacterium | reverse complement strand
ATATCAAATACAAAAATTACTATTTTTAAATTTACACAACATATTTTACACTATCGTCAAATAGCACTAATTTGTTAGTTAATTCTAATAACATTTGAAATAATATACATTTTAGAATATAATAAAGTCATATTTTAAGGAGTGTGTTATTATGCCATTAGTAAATACAGTTGAAATGTTTAAAAAAGCATATGAAGGTCATTATGCAATCGGTGCTTTTAACATTAACAATATGGAACAAATTCAAGGAATTGTAGATGCATGTAATGAATTACATTCACCAGTTATTCTTCAAGTTTCAAGAGGAGCTAGAAAGTATGCTAAACCTATCTACTTAAAGAAGATGGTTGAAGCTGCTTGTATTGATTCTAATATCCCTATTGCACTTCACCTAGATCATGGTGATACTTTTGAAACATGCAAGGATTGTATTGATCAAGGATTCTCATCAGTTATGATTGATGGTTCTAGTTTGAGTTATGAAGAAAATGTAGCTTTAACTAAGAAGGTTTGTGAATATGCTCATGATATTTCTCGTCATCCTTCTAATCCTCATTACATCACTGTCGAAGGTGAACTTGGTGTTCTTGCAGGTGTTGAGGAAGATGTTGTAGCCGAAAATCATTCATACACTGACCCTAATCTTGTTGAAGATTTCGTAAAGCGTACTGGTGTTGATTCACTTGCAATTGCAATTGGAACAAGCCATGGTGCTTATAAATTCAAACCAGGTACTAAACCTCAATTACGTTTTGATATTCTTGAAGAAGTTTCTAAACGTTTACCAGGTTTCCCTATCGTATTACACGGTGCTTCTAGCGTTATGAAGGAATATGTAGATATGGTTAATGAGTATGGTGGTTCTATGCCAGATGCAATCGGTGTACCTGAAGATTTACTTGCAAAAGCTAGTAAAATGGCTGTATGTAAGATTAACATCGACTCTGATGTCCGTTTAGCTTGTACTGCAATGATTAGAAAACATTTAGTTGAACATCCTGATCACTTTGATCCACGTCAATATTTAACTGATGCTAGACAAGCTGTGCATGATATTGTAAAGCATAAGATTCAAGAAGTTTTAGGTTCCGAAAATAAAGCATAAGGATCTTTACTCTTCTATTTACAAAATTATAAAAAAATTATAATATTAATTGAAGAACATAGACTTAGGTAACTTCAAACAAAAAGGTAAGGACTGCTATCCTTACCTTTTCTCATCTTTTAGGTAACAAGGAACATAAGCCATGAGTTTAACGACTATTCGTTATCGTCGTTATTATTTCCATCAACTCTAGTGATTATAAATAACGCAATCACTAAAATGACTAAATACTCGCGTGTGGAGTATACCTCTCAAGCTTTAGTTCATTGTCACCTTTGAACTAATAAAATTCATATATGCTCCTGTTCTTAAAAAAATTAGTCAGTATTCCCTGACATATATCATATATGCAAAATTTTAAGGTTTTACTTACTTATTAAAAAAAAGATACTTTTTAAATTTAAAAGCTAGAGATGCATAACGTTTATAACGTTTAATAGTTCTTAGTACTAAAACCAATAAAAAACAGTAATTTGCTATTTACAAAACAGTTAAAATATTTTATATTTAAATAGGAAACAAAATACATTTGTTAATGAAAAAGCAAGGACCGCTATCCTTGCTTTTTCTCATTCTAGAAAACAAGAAACAAAATACACTGTTCTAATGACAACTATTCTTCGTCATCATTATCATGGTCATCTAATTTGATTACGTAAATAATCAAAAATAAAATAACCAAATACTCCATTAAGAGTACCTCCAATGTATCAGTTCATTGTTTCCTCTGAACCTAATAATTTCATTATTTTGCCCCTGCTTCTAAAATTTAGTCAGTATGTCCTGACATATATAATATATGCAAAAAATTTGATTTTTACTTTCCTTTTTATAATGTGTTTAATATTCTTAATTATTATTAAATATGAAATATGCCATTTTAGAATTATTATTGGTTGCATTACTTTACAAAAGAATAA
>CAVCUQ010000090.1:0-2036 GCA_963605425.1 uncultured Eubacteriales bacterium | reverse complement strand
AAATTCCACTCTTTTTGGAAAGATTTGCCACTCAGTGTTCAGTCCTAAAAAGGCTTGTTAGTTCTTGAATAGAAGCTAAAAAGCTCATAACTAAGGCAAAAATCAAGAGTGCTAGATTCATGTCTTGATGGTTTTTGCTTTTAAAAATGGTGCCACTACTTAAATGAAATAACCTAGAATACTCTGGTATGACGTTTATTCGGTGGAATTATATACAATTAAAGTATAAAAAAATGCTTGATATAATTTAAAAAGCAGATATATTGAGCAATTATTTATACTTTTTTGTTGAATATATCTCTAACTTTGCTATAATTGAAGTGGTGATAAATATGAAATATTTAGGTGAATTGACAAAGCTGAAAGTTTTCAATTATTTTGACGTATGCAATATTGTTGGAAACAAAAGTTCTGCTTTAAGTCTCATTCAAGATTATTTGAATAAAGGTTACATTCGAAGAGTTAAACATAATTTATATACAGCAATCAGTCTTGAGAGTGGTGAATGTATTGCTGACAAGTTTTTGATTGCTTCAAATATTACAGATTCTTCCTTTGTCTCTCATCATTCTGCATTTGAATTTTATAACTACTATAATCAGGTTTATACTAATGTTAATGTATCTTCGCTTACAAAATTTAAAAATTTTAAATTTGATGAGAATAGGTATTCATTTATAAAAGCAACACAGGATCTATTTATAGAAAATATCAGAGGAATTAAAGTCTCATCAATTGAAAGAACTATCGTTGATTCAATTAAGGATTCTGGTAAATATTCTGATTTAGAGGAAACTCTTAATTGCATCAATATGATTCCATATATATTTATAGATGATATTTTGAAATATTTAGATAAAATCAATTCAAAAATGCTCTATAAGAAGGTTGGAATTATCCTTAGTTTGTTTAAGGATAAATTTAACATTCCTGAATCATTCTTTGAAAAATGCCATCTAGAATCTGATTCTGTACGAGGGCATTTTGATAATAATATAAATAATCACGTTTATAATGCTGAATGGAAGATTTATATCGATAAAGATGTCTATAGTTATATGAACAAGGAGTAAGACGATGTTTAATTATCAAAAACATGAGATTGTTTCACTTGCAAAAGAGAATGGTTTTCGAAGTGAGACATTAGAAAAAGTATTGAGATTAGTTGATGTTCTTGAATTCATCAATAAAACAGATAAGTTATCTTCTTGCCTTGCTCTAAAAGGAGGTACAGCAATCAATTTGACAGTCTTCAAATTGCCAAGACTTAGTGTTGATATCGATTTAGATTTTTCACTTCCTTCTTTAAGAGATGAGATGATTTCATATCGAAATGAAATTGCATCTATTCTAAGAAGATATATGGAAATCAACAATTATCAATTGAGTAGTCATTCAAAGAACAGACATGCTTTAGATTCATTTGTTTATTCTTATAATAACTTGTTTGGTAGTAAAGACAATTTAAAAATTGAAATCAATTATATGAATCGAATTCATATCTATGATGAAACAATGAGAAATATTACAATCGACTTTTTAAATCAGTCTGAGGTGCAAACCTTAAATATTTATGAACTGTATGGTTCTAAAATTAAAGCTTTACTAGAAAGATGTAGGATTAGAGATGTCTATGATGTATATCATATGATTTCATCTAATTTGTTTAATAAAAAAGAATATTCAAAGATTAAAAAATGCGTCTTATTTTATATTGCAATTGGTAATACTTCAAATATAGAATTTAAAAATTTACTTTCTGATTTTAATGATAAAATCGATGCATATTTACTTGATAGAATTCCTCAGTATCTTTCATCAACATTAAGGAAGGTAGATGATTTTAAACTCGCAGATGCAGTAAAAACAGTGAAAGACTTTGTTTCTAATTTTATGATAGTTTCTGATGAAGAATATGAATTCATGATGGAATTCGAAAAAGGCAATTATTCTCCTGAACTTCTATTTGAAGAAGAATCAATTACTAGTAAGATAAAGAATCATCCGATGGCTTTATGGAAAATTTCAAATAAATA
>CAVCUQ010000089.1:0-2092 GCA_963605425.1 uncultured Eubacteriales bacterium | reverse complement strand
ATGCGTTTTGTACCTAGTGAAATAGAAATTAAAATATATATAAATAAAGGGTAATAAAATGGTTCTAGAAGAAAGGACTGAATGTTGACAGTAAATTTATAGTCGACATCGGCACTTCTAGTGCCATTTTTTTATTTATGGGAAGAATAAATTTTACTAAAGAAATTATTGAAGTTTTATCAAAGGATCCAAGGGTTAAATATATCGATTCAAAAACATTAAAATTCACTCTTGAATTTAGACAACAATTATATGATGCAATTAACCCTAATTTTACGGTATCTAATTTAAGGAAGGCTATGAAAGAACTGAGATTTAAAATTGACTTATATCCTGAATATTGTAATCGTATCATAAAACAATTTAAAATTATTAGACCATGTGGTTCTTCAAATACGAAAGTTGGTGAATATAATTATAATTATACAATTGATAAATCTTATGATGAATACTTAATCTCAACTAGTCTTTTCATAAAGACTAAGAAAGGAATTAAGCCTACAAAAAAATTGATGGAGGATATTTATGCTGTTTATCCTCAAACAAGTGTTAGTGAGTACTTAGAATCTAGAGGAATTGATTTAAATCGATTTGGAATTCATAGATTATACCAAATTGAATATAAGCTGAAAGATTCTTCTAATACTAATGATTTTTTATCAAATGAAGATGTTACGTATTTAAAAAAACATCCATATGTTAAGAAAGTTACAAATAATATCCTTACATTTAATGAGAATTTCTATCAGGAAGCACAAATCTTCAAACACTTACATATAAATGAGATATTAGATATATTTGAAATAGGATCTTCTAGACTTAATTATCATAGGAAAAATAATTTGAAATTTAAATTAAATTATCATGTTGACAAAGAAGTTACTTCGTTAATAGATAATGTGTCTCTTTTAGTTAAAATTGAAAGAAACAAATTAAATGTTTTACTTAAAAAATTTAACGATGATATGAATTTAATTAAGGAAAACAAGAATCAACTCTCTTGTTTTCAAAAGAAAGAGTTATGCAAGTTTATAAAAGAATGTTTTGAAACTAAAGATTGCTTCTTCACCTTAAAGGAATTGCTAGATATGTGTGGTATTTCTAAGTCATCATATTATTCAGTACTAAAAAATGATAATTATGGTAAAGGTGAGGAAACTAAAGAGTTAAAAGATTTAAATGATAAAGCACTAATTGAGGAAGTTATTAATTCTAATAAGTATCCTAAGGGTAATCGTATGATTTATATGCTATTGAAACGTAAAAATCACCCTATGAGCAGGAATAAAATTTATAGGCTTTTCAGAAAGTTTGATATTAAGTGTATGGTACGAAAGCACAATAAATCAAGACAGGTTATGAGAGAATTATTAGATAGAAATGTTAAGGATAATCTAGTAAAAAGAAAATTTAGACTATCTAAGCCTAACTTAATTACCTTAACTGATGTATCATATCTAAAATGCTCATTTGGTACAGTATATCTATCTTCTCTTAAAGATGCCTCAAGTGGTAAAGTTAAGCTTTTAGTTAGTAAAAATAATAATTTAGATCTCGCAATGGATACTTTAAAATTATTAGATGAAAATAAAGGCGAAATCAAAATATTTCACTCTGATCAAGGAATTTTATATTTAAATGATGAATTTCAAGCTAGATTAAAGAGCTTGGGTTATACACAATCTATGTCTAAGAGAGGAAACTGTTGGGATAATTCTCCTCAAGAGTCGTTCTTCGGACATACTAAAGATGAAATTGATTTCAGTTGTTTGAACTCTTTTGAAGAGGTAGCCAGGGAGATTAAAGAATACGAACATTACTATAATTATGAAAGACCTCAATGGAATAGATGTATGATGACTCCTATTGAATTTGAAGCTTATATTAATTCATTAAATGAACCTCAATATAAAGAGTATTATGATAAGGAACTAATTAAATATAACAAAATGATGGATAATGCTCGAACTCTTGCTATTAAACGTGCTAAAAATATGGGAATTACAATTAACATATAGTATACTAAAGTTAGAATAAGCGGAGGATTTAATATGAGTTTAACTAAAAATGAATTAGAGACATTACTTAAGGA
>CAVCUQ010000088.1:0-2094 GCA_963605425.1 uncultured Eubacteriales bacterium | reverse complement strand
TATAAATTAACTATACGATTGGTATTATATTTTACACAAACTATTGACAAGTCTCAAAATTTTTGAATTTATTGAAAATTTAAACAATTGATTATCTAAATTTAAAAAATAAGACATAAAGCATCACGCCCCTTTAATATTATTTTTATTTATATTTTATCATAATTTTTTTATAAAAGTCTACTTGTTACATTTAAAGATTGTCAAATTTAAAATATTATCTTTTAAGGCATTGATTTAATAAGTAAACTTATATATCTAAAGGTTAAAAGAAAACTCAATCATATTGTTAACTTTCTTTTTTTGTAATCCTATTAATTTATTTTAAATAGTCTTATTAAAGTTTAAATATATATCACTAATATAAAAAGGTTACAAAACTATTTCATCAGTCTTATAACCTTTAAATTATTTATATATTTATTGTTTCAACAATAGAAGAATGTTTTAATGTATTATCATTATAAGATATTCCAAGTAATAATACCTTACCATGATAATTACCTAAAGAATTAAAGTATTCTTTTGTTTTTATTTGATTTATTGCATCTAGAGGTGTCGAATTCACTTTCAGTTCGATAATAAATGGTATATGAGTATTATCATATGGTATAAATGTTATATCTGCTCTTCCTAAAGTGCTAGTATCTTCCTTTTTAACATTATAAAATTGTTTAACATTATAATAAGATATTTGTACTATTACGCCTAAAATATCTTCTTTGTTTTTATTAAATGGGCCTGCTAAATCTTTATGATTTTTATCTAATATCTCATTTATAAAAGAAGTATTACCTTTTAAAGTCTCATCATATAATTTCATTGAATTAGATATTGGATTTATTATTTCCTTCCAATCCAACTCTTCAATTGCATTTTGAAATTCTTGTCTAATCTCGTAATTGGGAATAAAACATGAAGAACAAGTTGAATCATATCCTAAGTATCCTAAATGAATTAATACAGTTAAAGCTGAATCAATAGAATTTATTTTTGTTAAATCATTCGAAAACTTTGATGTATTAACTTTTATCTTTTCACCTGTTATCATCTTTGCAATAATATCTTTTAATTCACCATTTTGATAATTCATATAACTGGCTACTGCCTCTGTAGCGCTAGTTTTTGTCCAGTAATCTGTGCATTCATTTTTTAAAATAGCCATTACCACTGATTTAGGATTATATAAGGCTTTACCATTTAAAGTATAACCATTATACCAATATTTAATTTCTTCAAAATCTCTATTATACTTTATGCATAGTCCTTTTACCTCATCTTCGGTAAAACCCGCACATGTTTCAATAGGATAAGAGTCTATCATATCATAATCGGTAAAATTATTTAAAGCTGATTGTGTTGTATAACGCTTCATAGGAAGAATTCCGGTCATATATACTAAATCAATACAACTAGAAACATTGCTAGATTTAAATAGATTCCTTAAAAAGTCTGTATATTCATTACATAATTTAGTGTTTTTTTCTTGTTCTCTAAATATAACATCCCATTCATCTATTAAAAAAATAAATCTTTCATTTAATTTAGAATTTATTTCAAAAATTGATTCACCTAGAGTTAAATCTGTAAAATCAATATTAGTGTAATAGTTTTTTAAATCTCTTAAAATGTTGGACTTTAATTTCTTGACAAATATGTCTTTATCATCAATATCGGTATATAAATTTGCCATATCTATCCAAATTACATTATGTTTGTTTAAATGCTTTAGGTATGTATCATCTTTAGATATATTTAATTTATCAAACATATCTTTAGAATTAGATCCCTTAGAATAATAAGCATTAAGCATAGATAAAGCCATAGTCTTACCAAAACGACGAGGTCTAGTGACACACATGAATTTGCTAGAAGGTTTACTTAAATTATAATTAGTAGTTGAAATTAATAATGATTTATCTATAAAAATAGTGTCATTTACATAATTTTCAAAGTCGGATGATTTATTTAAATAGTAATTCACATATATCACGCTCCTTTATAATACTATTCTAACATATAAACGTTTTAAATACCACAAACCTTTATAATTTTCAATTAGTAGAGATACCTTAAAACACATGTTTTAAACGT
>CAVCUQ010000087.1:0-2299 GCA_963605425.1 uncultured Eubacteriales bacterium | reverse complement strand
TCTCATGCCATTTTTTAGTAGCCAATGTTCTGTAACTTTCTCCTGACATATCCATTAAATAAGATTCATATGACAATCTATCTATAATAGCTCCTGTAAGAGCTTTGTCATTGAATATTTCATTCCATCTGTCAAAGGTTAAGTTTGATGTAATGATCATCGATCCTTTTTCATTACGGCTTGATAGAAGGTTAAATAAGATTTCTCCTCTTTCTTTGTCGAATGAACAATAGCCAAATTCATCTAATATACATAGATCATATTTTTCAAATTTCCGTTTATATCTTTTAATCTGATTCTGGTTCATAGCTTCCTTTAATTCAATTAAAAGCGTAGGAATACTTATAAATAGTACAGTTTTTCCTTCCATACAGGCTTTCATTCCTAAAGCGATTGAAAGTGCTGTTTTACCCGTTCCTGGATTTCCTATAAGTATTACGTTTTGATGGTTATCAATAAATTCAAGAGTTTCAAGTTCTCTTATTTTCATCTGGATTTCTGTACTCAAATGATCTCTGTTATAATTTTCAAGTATAATCTTGTTAGGAAATTTCGCATTTTTAATCCTATGTTTAACTCCGTTTGAATTTCTTAATTCCAGCTCACTGTTTAATATTTCAATAAGAAATTGTTCAAGCGATAAATCCTTGACGTGAGCTTCTTTTAAACAGTCATCAAAATTTCTTTTTATAAATGGCAGTTTTAACTGCTTTGCACATTCTTCAATGGTATACATGACTTCCTCCCGTAAATAATTTCATTAGTTCATTGATCTGTGTTTCTGTTTTCTCATCTACTTTTTCCTGTATCTGAATTTCTTGCTTTTTTGGAAGCAGCTTTTCAATGATTTCTTCAGTAGGTAAATCCTTATTTTCTCTCAATAGTTCTATAAAAATTTTAGGTTTTTCTTTATAATAATTATCGAAAATACTTTTCAGCTCAGGATTGCTCTTCAGTGCTAACGAGTTTCTGAGAGCCCCTGGCTTTTTTCTGAACGTGTGTAGATAATGGCGAATTTCTATGCACGTTTTATTTTTGCCGGCTATTCGATTATGAGTAGCTACAAGTTCTCCTTTGTAGTAAACTTCTAACTCGTTCGGATATGTTTTAACGATTACCTTTTTTTCAGATAATGAATCAGGTACAGAATATTGATTTGTATCAACCTTTATAAATGCATATTTATCAACAGCGCACTCTAATATATGGGCACTTTCATATTTTGGCCTGTATGGTTTTAAATACTTTCTTTCTTCATCAATAAGTGAATCATTATTGATTTCGACCAACTTTGTTTGAAGATATTCACAGGCTTCTTCAAATGATTTAAATTCATATTTAAGTGCAAACACCTTGTTCCTTATCCATTTAACCGCAGATTCAACAGTACCTTTTTCATTACCGCTAAAACAATTTGTGACATTGATTTCATAATCATAATATAGCGATAACTTTATCAATTCAGTGTTCAGTTCTTTTTCGTTACGACCAATAAATTTTGAAACGACACATCGACAGTTATCGTATACACCTTCTTTAAATGAGCCTCCGACCAGTTCAAAGAAGCGGGCATGTGAATCAATAAATACATCTGTCTTTGTATTTGTATACAGATAAGCCCATCTAAAATGAGATGCCGGAGAAGTAATAACGGCCAGATAACCTTTCATATAATTTCCATCAATAAATAATTTGACTTCACCAAAATCATATTCAAACCTGTCTCCATATTCATAATCCTGTTTAATATAGGTTTCTTTGGTCTTATCTCTAATTTCATTGATTCGATTGCGAATTGTACTCAAACCTATATCGAATCCCTGTTCTTTTAAAAGTGCATGTATTTGGGCCTGTGTCAAATGCTGCTTATGATTAGGACCTAAACGTTCATTTTTTAAATCTTCATCATCTAGAATCTTTCTTAATGCCTTTTCAATATCTAAATTATATTTTCTAGGCTTTCTATTGGAAGAATCATATTTCCTTGTTCCAATAACTTTTTCCGTTACTTCATGAATATCAAAGTCTTCATTTGAAGTTAAAAGTTCCAAATTATTTTGATATTCTTTTTTGATTTTACTAATCGTATTTCTTGCGATACCCAAATTACGACTTATTTTTCTTATCGACCATCCTTTCTGTATTAATTTGATAACAGTTGCCTTATCCAAGATAGATTTCATCTCCTCTCAAGCCTCCTTTTTGTGAATCTATCACACAAGGAAGCATAATAAAAAACTGGCTCAATTTTCAATTGGTTTTCAATTAAAAATGGCTCAGTTTTAGATTAACAAATACA
>CAVCUQ010000086.1:0-2322 GCA_963605425.1 uncultured Eubacteriales bacterium | reverse complement strand
AGAATTTGTGAAAAACAAGCCTTTAAAGTTTTCAATTGATTAAATTGTGATACAATAAATTGAAAAATATAAAGGGACGTGATTTATATGAGATTATTACAAAGTAAAGTTATATATGAAAAAAATGAAAAAGATGTTATTTTAAAATCTTTAGAAAAATTAAATAAAAAATATGAAAACAATCCATCTTATATTCCATTCTCACTTAATGATTTTGAATCATATTTAGTTGAATATGCTAGGCTTAGAGCTGATAAGGGTGTTAAAGATATTGAGAAAGCATTTAAATATGCAAGTATGTGCTTATATATGGAATTATCTAGTAATTATATGATAAGTCATAAGATAAACATTTTTAAGGCTTTAGATAGTGTTACTAAAAATGACGAATCTAATGTATATAAAGACTTTTATCTATCAGCTGTTGAATTAGGATCTGAGTGCTATTGTGCAGCTTCAGAAAGAGAAGTATCTAGCGATTTTGCAGTATTTAGAAAAGGTGATTTAAAGGGAAGAGCTATTAGAAACTCTATCTTTGATAATCATAATAGAGTATGTGAAGTATATTCATCTCCAAATGAAGAATATCATTCTAAAAATAGTCATTATAAGTCAATATTTGTAAATGATGTTTGTGAAGATATTAGAAATGATATTGATAAGCTAGACAATAAAGGATTAAGCAGAAAAGAAGAGTTAAAAGGACTTTATAATATAGCATTAAAGTTTAGAACCCTTAAGGAATGTCAAAGAGAATGGTGGTGGCCGTTTAGATTATTTAAGATATCATTTTGGACTAATTTCTTTAAACTAAATAGTCTTGAGGATAAATTAAAGACTGCACGTATTTCTGTTTTATCTGATGAAAATAAGAAAAAAGACTTTATTAAATATATGAATAAAGAAAGAGAACTTCCTTTCCTTAAGAATTTAGATTGCATGTTCTTTAGTGATTTTAATGTAGCTAAGATTAGTAATGTAGTATATCAAAATATTATCGATGATATTGAAAAGGCTGAGGCTAGTAAAAGTAGTTTTGAACAAGCTAAAGAAGCATTATCTGATAGATTAGAAGAGGATTTAAACAAGAGTGCTATTTCTCTTGATGATAATGTTATTAGATCTGAAAAGTTCAATGAATTTAATGAGGAAAAATCTGTTGAAGATGAAAGTGAATTAGATGAATCTAAAAAAAGCATTGTTGTAGATGAATTGGAATCTAAAGATCAAAATGTTGATAGTTCTTCTGATATTGAAGAAGAAGTATCAGTAAGCAGTGAAAAAAGTAAATAATAGGAGATAATAGGTATGGAATTACCATTCAAGATTGATTTAAATAATAAGGTTGTTGTAATTACAGGTGCTGGTGGAGTTATTTGTTCTCATTTAGCTAAAGCTATAGCCTCATGCGGTGCTAAGGTTGCATTACTTAACCTTCATATTGAAAAAGCACTTAAAGTTGAAGAAGAGATTAAAAAAGAAGGAAATATAGCTAAGGCTTATGCTTGTAATGTAGTAGATAAGGCTGATTTAGAGAAAGTTCATGAAGAGATTCTAAAGGATTTTGGTCCTTGTGATATTTTACTTAATGGAGCTGGTGGAAATAATCCTTTAGCTAATACTGATAATGAATTTGCATCTATTGATGATTCTAAAAAGGATATTAAGACTTTCTTTGATTTAGATACTGATGGAATTAATTTTGTATTCAATCTTAATTTCTTAGGTACATTATTACCATGCCAAGTATTCTCAGCTGATATGGTAGGAAGAAGTGGATGTTCAATTCTTAACATCTCAAGTATGGCAGCAATCCTTCCTTTAACTAAAACTGTAGCTTATAGTGCAGCTAAGGCTAGTATTGATAATTTTACTAAGTGGCTTTCAGTACATTTTGCACATATAAATATTAGAGTTAATGCAATAGCTCCTGGTTTCTTTAGAACAACTCAAAATGAGAGATTATTATTCAATGAGGATGGAACTCCAACTGATAGATGTCATAAGATATTAAATTCGACTCCAATGAATGAATTAGGTAAAGTTGATGACTTAGTAGGTGCTACTTTGTTCCTAATTTCAGATAAAGCAGCTAGATTTGTAACAGGTGTAACTCTTGCAATTGATGGCGGTTTCTCTAGTTATTCTGGAGTATAAACTATATTTATTAAATAACTTCTAGTTTTGTGCTAGAAGTTTTTATTATGTAAAATGGTAGACTTAAAGAACTCAAAAAACTCTCAAATTTGACAAAAAAAGGCTTAAAAGGGGCTGCGGACGAAATCTTGGACCATTTTACTGTGTCGCTTGATTCCTGTAATC
>CAVCUQ010000085.1:0-2384 GCA_963605425.1 uncultured Eubacteriales bacterium | reverse complement strand
CTCTTAATTTATCTTTAATAGGTGGAAAGATACCAGATGAAGAATTCTTTAAATAAAATATTAAATATATTAATGCCTGTATTGGCTTTTATAGTTATTTATTTAATATTTTTAATATTATATTATGTTAAATCCAACTCTTTAGCTTTCCCACATCCTTTAGATATTATAAAAGGAACAGTTAATCTTTTAAAATTATCTTCAACCTATTTAAATATACTATATTCAATTACTCGCCTTTTACTTTGTTTACTAATATCTTTTATCATTTCCCTTGTTTTATCGTATTTATCTTATAAATATGAAGCATTTAAATTATTTGCTAGGCCATTTATAACTATATTTAGAACCTTACCTTTTATATCTATAATAATATTAATTATATTAATGTTTTCTCTTCAAAGTGCATGTTACATCACAACTATTCTTGTAATAGTACCCATAATATATGAAGGACTCTTAAATGGCTTTATGCATGTAGATAAAAGTACAATATATGCCTATAAATTAGATTCTAAATTTAATATAAAGATATTATTTAAGATATATATTCCACTTATTCTATCAGATATTAAATCTACCTTAAGAATGACTATCGGGCTTGGATTTAAAGTGCTTGTAACAAGTGAATTTATATCAGGAAAGAATTATTCAATAGGATATACATTAAAGGATTTATATCAAAATAGTATTGATATGACAGGAGTATATAGCCAAACTCTTTTACTTATAATACTTTCATTAATATTAACTAAATTAGTAAATATTCTATTTAAAGATAAATAATTACTGAAAACGCTTGCAAAATAAATGAAAAGTGATATAATCAAAAGCGTGGTAGCGTTTACATAATCGCAACTATAAAACCTCAAACAAAGAAAAGAAAGAAAAAATAAAGGAAGCACATATGTGCTTTTTTTATTTATGCTATTTAAAAGTTTTAAATAATATTTTAAAATAGGTTTATGAGATTATATAATTTTTTAAAGAATAAATACAATTTAACAAAAAGTGAAGTAGATAAATTTTTGGAAAGTCATACATTATATATAAATGATACCAAAGCAACTTTACTTTCTAAAATAGAAGAAAATACTAAACTATATATTGATGGTATACTAACAGATACTAAAATAGATAAAGTATATTATGCATTTTACAAGCCTAGATCTATTGAATGTACTTGTAATACTAATATTAAGGATAATATTAAAGATTATGTAAACATACATGAAAAAGTATTTCCTATCGGAAGACTAGATAAAGAATCAGAAGGTCTTATAATTCTTACTAATGACCAAGAGATATGCAATAAGGTATTAAATAAAGATAATCATATTGAAAAAGAATATATAGTTACAATTGATAAAAAAATTAATGATGAATTTATTAAAGGTATGTCAAGTGGAGTAAAGATATTAAATACTGTCACTCGGAAATGCAAAGTTTCTAGAATAGATGACTATACCTTTGATATTATATTAAATGAAGGAATGAATAGGCAAATAAGGAGAATGTGCAAAACTTTCGGGTATAATGTTTTATCACTAAAGAGGGTTAGATTTGGTTCTTTAGAGCTAGATTTAAATGTTGGAGAAATAAAAAAAATAAAATTAGAGGATTTTTACAAGTAAAATTTAATTTTCACTTCTATATATTATATGGAGGTGTTTTTTTATGAGATTTGTTAGATTCTTAAAAAGTTACTGGTATACGTTAATAGGGCTTGTATTAGTAATTATTATTCTTGTAAGCCCTGAAAGTAAATCATATAAGAAAGATATTGTGTATAATACTAATCATACATATTTATCTAAGATATGTGTTTATGTTAAAGGTGAAGTACAGGTTAAGGGAAAGATGTATTATTATGAAGGTGATACTATACTTGATTTATTAAAATCATCTGGTATTACAGATTATACAAATTCATCTAGTTTAAAACTTGATGAAGCACTAAAAGATGGCTATACCTATGATATATCATTTAATGAAGGTAAAGAGATTACAGTAAAGAATAACACTACTCAAATAATTGATTTAGTAAATGTAAGTAGAGTTACTGAAAACGTAACAGATAAGGTAAATATTAATACTGCAACTCTTGATATTCTTAAAACATTAGAAGGTATAGGGGATGCTAAAGCGAAGGCTATAATTAATTATAGAAATACTAATCCTTTTAAAGATATTACTGATTTAAAAAATGTTTCAGGTATAACAGATAAAATATATGAACAAATCGAAAATTATATCACTGTCTAATAAGTTCCACTTTTATGCACTTTTAATATTATTCTTGTATTTACCATTTATAAATCCATTATATTTAATTATTTTAGTTTTGTATTTAATTTATTTAATATATTTTAAGATATTTAATA
>CAVCUQ010000084.1:0-2391 GCA_963605425.1 uncultured Eubacteriales bacterium | reverse complement strand
CTAAAAAGGCAAAATTTATTTTTAAATTTTACCTTTTTATTATTAAATCAAAATCTTATATTTGATAGTCTTCTCCTAGAGAATATAAGTTTTCATTCCAAGGAAGAAGACAATCTATATCAACCTTGCCTATATGATGAATAACGTAATTTAAATAACGATAAACATCAACTTTATTTTTAATTGCAGTTTGTACTATAGACATTAGATAACAATTAATCTTAGCAGTCTCACTATTTTTAAAGAATAATGCATTGCGTCTTACCTGGCATACCTTATTCATTATATGCTCGGCCGCCATATTTGAACTAGGTAAACTACCATCTTCAAGATAAACCCATAAATTATCCCAGTTAGATAAAGTATAATTTATAGCCTGTTCTAAGTAAGTTCCTTGCATAGGAATAGTAGTTTGGCAGAATGTTTTTAAGGCATTAACTTTAGTTCTATATTCTTTAGAAGCACGATATTTAGTTTTTTCATCTTCACTACACTCTTTAATTTTCCTTTCTTCTTGAAATATTTCCCTAAATAGTAATAATCCCTTACGAGCCATGCAATTATCTGTTTCCCTTATATCTTCTGGAGCTGCTAGATATGCATAAAACATCTTACGCCTTGCGTGACATAAACATAATTGATGTTTTATATTTGGAGAGTTATCTATGAATTTATAACCGCCATAGTCATCTGTAACTATACATCCGCTAAAATTAGAATCTTTAATTAATTCCTTTAACCATTCAACTTCTCTAGAACCAGTAAAGTTATAACTGATAGTTTTTGAAGAAACCATACCAAAAATATAATTTGATTTTCTTGGAGTACCATCTTCCTTTAAATCAGGGTCTACTAATTTAAAAGTTGTTTCATCAATGTGGATTAAGGAATCATTTAAGAATGCATAATTTTGAATTCTATCAGCTAAAGGTTTAAGTTTCAGACCAACTTTCATCATATGATGCATAATTTGTTTATAATCAAGAGAAATCTTACTATTAGACAAATCATCCATCAATCTATAAGCTGGAACTCCGAACTGGAATTTATTATTAATAACATTAGCTATAAAAGAAGTAGATATATTCGTTTTCGCAAGTGGGTCATCAACAAAAGGAACATAAAGTTCATTACAATTGTTTTTACAAGCCATTTTTTTCTTTCTATATAAAACAAGTTTGTAAGAACCTGGTTTATAAACCACTTTAAACATTAAATCTTCACCGATTTCAACTAAATCATCTCCACAAATAGGACATTTATTATCTCCCTCAATTATAACTTCTTCATAAGGAATACCATCAATAGTGCCATCCTTAGCTTTTCCAGCAGCTATCTGTCTAGCTAACTCAGTATAGTAGTTTGTATCACCAGCTTTTCTTCCCCTTTTCTTGTGTTCTTTCTTATTATTACCCTCATAATCTAGATTAGCCATAGATGGTTTAACCTTCTCAGATGTTGTATCAAACTTTTCTCTAACTAATCTTTGTGTATAGTTTTCATTCTTGGCATATTCTTTTAATTTGGATATAGCTTTAATTAATAAGGCTTTAGTTTCAGTATCACTTAAAGATAAAACAGTATCATTTATATCATTGTCATTTAAAATCATTAAATTATCTACTGAAACCATATAAAAACCTCCATTAATGTTTAAGCCTTATTCAGACTTATATTTAGTTAAGAGAACGGATATTGTACTCTTACCAACTACAATTCCCTCATCTCTAAGTAATTTTTCTGCATTTCTACTTGAAGTTGTACTTGATACTTCAAGTATATGTTCTATCAATCTATTTGTCTTATTTTGACCCTGTTCTGTAAAATCATAAGTCTCTGCGAAGTATGTTTCTGTGCAGTCTTTGTTTTTACATTCAAACACTTTGTTAACTAACTTAAGATAAACAGTTTTACCATTTATAGGTAAATCTTGATATTTCTTATTATATTTTGTTTGAATTGAATTACTATAATGTCCACAGACAGGACATTTACATTCTTTCACAGTAGAATTGACTGTAATTAGTATTTCTTTATCAGATTCTTCAACCTTTAATATTTCTAGTTTTTTACTTAATTTTTTAATGTTAAACTTCATTTTCACACCTTCTTTTTATATAAAATATTATATCATAAAGCAACTAAAAAGTCAAGTAAAATAGGGCAAGAAATGCAAAAAAATGAGAGATTTTTCTCTCAAAATAAGGCATAGTTTTTATTAGTATGACCTTCAATTTTTTGAATAAAATTTAATCCCTCAAGTATTGTTATTAAGTTATCTTTAGTGATTTTATGTTCACCTTGATTATCAGGATATACAAACTTACCTTTGTTTAATCTCTTTTGATAAAGCCATATTCCTGTCTCATCAAAGTGTAATATTTTGATTTG
>CAVCUQ010000083.1:0-2528 GCA_963605425.1 uncultured Eubacteriales bacterium | reverse complement strand
GTTTAAAAATAATCTATTTATTGAAGATAATAATAAAGATACACATTACTTTTGTTTTATAAAAACATTTGTATCGATAAATGTTTCAATAAATTTAAATGAGACTATCATGCTTATTAATTAATACTTTCTAATAATTCTAAAGGAACATTAAAGATGATTTCAACAGTATCTCCTTTATCATTTAATATTTCTAAATATGCTACTGCATTTTCATATATTTCAATAACTATACCAATTGTTCCTTTGTTATGATTTTTAAAATTTTCTTTTAATTTGACTCTTGTATATAATTCCATTTATTTACTCACTTTCTATTTAAGTTTTCACAGTAAAACATAATTGATCCTAGTTAAGACAAAATTATAATTTAAAATTGACCCACCTATTAAAATTAATATTAACAAATATATTTCCCTTTATCAATCCCATACTTAAGTGATTAGAACCTTTAGTAGTTATCTTTGGATATTATATTTAATTCAAATATTTAACTTTGAATCTTAAATTATTAAATGTTACAATGATAATAACTAGTAAAGTTAATTATATAAGTATAATTATTAATTTTATAAGGAAAGGGTAATGGGATATGAGTGATTTAATGAAAGCACCTAAAGTAGATTATTGGATTAGAGCTTTACGTGATGGTAAGATGGTATTTGATGAAGAAACTAATAAAGTAATTGATAGACTCTTTAAAGAAATCTGTAAGGTTTCACCTATTGGTGATGATGGTAAGAGAGAACTATGGTTAAAGGCGGAACGTGGCACAGAGAAAGACTATGGTGATTATGAGTATTATAAGGAAGAAAAAATAGTTGATTCCTATGAAGATTTTTTAAGAATGCGCGGGGAAGAATATCCCGATGAAGTTAAATGGTTTAATCTTATAACTTTTGAAAGAGATGATTATAGATGTATCTTTTTAGGAAGAGAACTTATTTATCAATCAAAATTCTATGGTAAAGATGATTCTTATGGATATAACTTAGAGAGTTTATTCTTATGGATGGAAGGTGCTGTTAAAAATGCAATAAAAGAATTAGAAAATGGTACATATAATGATGATGTTAATAATAATCTATCATTTAGAGAAAGAACAGGTACAATCTTAAGAAAAGATTATTGGGATTTATTTCCAAATAGAAAAGAAGATTATCTATCTGATATAACTAAGGAAGAAATAGAATTATTTGTTAAGAATATTAAAGAACAAAAAGATGAAGAACCTTTAGGGAGATATATAACTGATATGACTAGTCGAAAGTTTTATGAGTTTTGTGCTTTAGGGTATGAAGCTAATAAATATGAAAATATTGTAGGACTTACTGCAAAAGAGAAGTATTACAAGATGGCTGATGGCAGAGATGAAGGGTTAAGCGATTTAAATACCGATTCTAAAGAAGAATTTGATGCGTGGTATAACGACAGGAATAGATGGGGTGGTCATCCTTGGGAAGTTTGTGCAGGAGGAAACTCCACACATATAGACTTAGTTGTTTGGCATAATAAACAGGGGTATTTCTTAAATTTGAGAGGTAAGTCATGGGGAAGATCTATTGAAACTATTAAGTTTTATAATGCATTAAGAAAAAATGGTGTAGCAGTTTATTTAAGTGATTCTAAAGGCATTTTAGATAGATTACTTGGAAGGGATATAATAGGTATTGTTCCTCTACATGTAATTCCGAGATATTGCCAGTCTTGGTTTCCTGGTATGGAAATACTTGATTTTATGAATCTTCCTTATGAAGAAGATGAATATGAAAAGATATTAACAAAGGTAACTTGGCTTAAAGAGAAAGAAGCTAAATTGTTATAATTAGTACATCTGGATATGGTCATGTTATTTATGATTATCATGAAATTCTTACAATAACATCAATTTCTATCGAATATGAATATTAGTCATTTTTGAAGATGATAGAACTATTAAGCCTTATAAACATTGGTTATATGAAAGGCTAGATGCTAAATTTGAAGATCAATAAGAAAACTTTGCTAATAGTGTTAAGGGAATATTTAAAGTAAATCCACATGTAGAAGCATGTGACCCACGTTAGTGTTATTTTTAGTATTATTTATGATGATGGACATACTGAGAAAGATGATTTTGATTGTGTTCTTTCTGATTTTGATCTTTGTTTTAAGCTAATTAGAGATATTATTCCTAATTCAAAGGACATGCTTGAATTCTTAAAGATTGGTGAAGATTTTGAAGATTAAAGGTTTCTAATACAAAAGTTTAAAAGGAAATGTTAAGGTCAGGATATTAGATTTAAAAACATTAAAAAAATAGAATTTATTGATTTATAATTGATAAAAGTGTAGAATTCTACAAAAAAATCAATTAATTGATTGCTAACTTGCAAATAACAGGTTATAATAAATTGACAAAAGTGTAGAATTCTACAAAAAAGGTGATTATGTGATTAAACGTGATAAATATTTAAATAAGTTAATTAAAGCTAAATGTGATGGATTCCCTAAGGTTATAACAGGTATAAGAAGATGTGGAAAATCTT
>CAVCUQ010000082.1:0-2553 GCA_963605425.1 uncultured Eubacteriales bacterium | reverse complement strand
ATTAACCTACATTTTAAAATTGCCATTTTTCTTCATTTTCCTCTTGACCTTTACATAAGGCCTTCGTTACAATAAAATTTTAGATTTTCATAAGTCATATTTGTTAATTTGCATGCATCTTTCATAGAATACATATTGAAATCCTCCTTAAAAATTAAAAATATTTAAAATGGTACTTGACCGATAGTAACTACCGACTGATACAATTCTATTGTAGCATAAAAATAGGAATAGTGAGGTAAAAATTATGGAATATATTACATTAAGTAATGGTGTTAAAATGCCACAGCTTGGATATGGAGTATATCAAGTAACTAAGGAGGAATGTGAAAGATGCGTATTAGATGCACTCCAAGCAGGATATCGTAGTATTGATACAGCTCAAAGTTATTTTAATGAGGAGGAAGTTGGAAAGGCAATTGAAAAATCTGGAATAGATAGAAAAGAAATATTTTTAACTTCTAAAGTATGGATTGAGCATTATAGTTATGAAGAGTGTAAGAAATCTGTAATTGAGTCATTAAAGAAATTGCGTACAGATTATATTGATTTGATGTTATTACATCAACCATTTGGTGATACTTATGGTGCATGGCGAGCATTAGAAGAACTATACAAAGATGGTAAAATAAGAGCAATAGGTATTTCTAATCATTATGCTGATCGAATGGTAGAATTTGCTAATTTTACTGAAATAAAGCCAATGGTAAATCAAATGGAAATTCATCCATTTAATCAACAAAAGGAATTAAAGAAATGGGCTGATAAATACGATATAAAACTTGAAGCCTGGTCTCCTTTTGGAGAGGGAAGGAATGGATTATTTGATAATAGATTATTAAAAGAAATAGGTCAAAAATATGGTAAAACACCTGCACAAGTAATGTTACGTTGGCATATTCAAAGGGGAATAATTGTAATACCTAAATCAGTACATAAAGAACGAATGATTGAAAATATTAATATATTTGATTTTAAACTCGATGATAATGATATGAATCAAATTTCTCAAATGGATACTGCTACGAGTGCATTCTTTTCACATCAAGATCCAGCAATGGTGGAATGGTTTGTAAAAATGGTTGAAGAACGCAGGTCACAATATGATAGTAGTAAAGAAAAAAAGAATTGGTAAATATGGAGGTGATAGGATGAAAAAAATAATAGTATATTTTAGTTGGTCAGGTAATACACTTGATTTAGCTTTGAAAATCAAAGATGCTTTAAAATATGATATGGTAAGAATTGAAAGAGAAGTACCATACTCAAAAGACTATCATGAATGTGCTTATGTGGAAGCAAAAGAAGAATTTGAAAAAAGAATTTTACCTAAAATTAAGTCATTAAATATTGAATTTTCAGACTATGAAGAAATTATTTTAATGTTTCCAATTTGGTGGTATACAATTCCAATGTGTGTAGGAACATTTATTAAGGAACTTAAAAGTTATAAAGGAAAAGTTATAATATGTGCTAATAGTTATACAAATGATAAGCAATATATGATTAATAGTTTAAATGATATTAGAAAAATACATCCTGAATTAGATGTAGTAGAAGGACTATTTAATAAATCAGTTTTAGAGCATATTAAATTTTTAAAGGAGGAATAAGAAATATAATGAAAAAGATTACCTTAGCTATTATGGCATTGGGGATTGTATGGACTTTAGTAAGCTGTAATGAAAGTTCTAATTCAAATTCTTCTTCAAATAATGAAAATAACAGTTCAAATACAGAATCATCTAGTTGTCAAACAAACGAATTAAAAAATGCAATTGTTGTGTATTTTTCAGCTACAAATAATACGAAGAATGTCGCACAAAACATAAGTTCTTATTTAAATCTGTCCATTTATGAATTAGAGCCAGTGAATCCTTATACATCAAGTGATTTGAATTATTCTGATCAAAATAGCCGAGTTGTAAAAGAACATAATGATTCTGAACGTCATGTTGAACTTCAAACGGTAAGTTTTGATGGCCTTGATGAGGCTGATTACATATTTTTAGGTGCTCCTGTTTGGTGGCAAGAATTGAGTTGGGTTGTAGATGATTTTTTGAAGCTGAATGATTTTACTGGTAAAACAATTATTCCTTTTGCAACATCAGCTTCTTCAAACTTTAGCACATCTCGACATGAAACCTTAGCTCCTAGTGCAACATGGCTTACTGGTCAAAGATTTTCATCAAGAGCTAGTAGTACACAAATTGAATCATGGATTGATAGTTTAAATTTAAATATTTAATAAAATGAAATAAAAAATTATGCCTTTAATGATGTAGTAAAAAATAATCATATTTAATAATTGAATAAGGCAACACAGATATGTTAATTAGTGTATAAAGGAAGGGAATAATTTATGACTTTTGAAGATATGTTTAATTCATTCTTTTGAAAGGTGAAAATTTATAATAATAATTTTTGTTAAATAATATTAATGAAAGGATGAAAAAATATGTAAGCACATTTGATGAGCACTCTATAAAAAACCACCTTTTTTTGAGATAATTTAGTGAGGTGGTGATAAATATGACTCATAAAAATAAAGAT
>CAVCUQ010000081.1:0-2653 GCA_963605425.1 uncultured Eubacteriales bacterium | reverse complement strand
AAATTATTCTATTTATAGAATTTAATAAAGGAAGAAGAATTAATTTGTGGTAGAATATAGGAAAGTGAGGAATTTATTATGCCTAAATATTTTAAAAATAAGAAAGCCTTTGATGAGGCTACAAAATTAATAGAAAAACGTGCTGAATTATTTAAAAGTCTTGTGACAAAAGAAGTGGAAGAAGCTTTTAATAATATTTTAACTGAAAAAGGTACAACTTCAACATTCGATGATCGTGATTTACTTAATATGAGCTATATGTTAGCCCTTGATAATCCTTTAATGTCTGATAGAGCCTTTGAAGAGTTAGCTCTCCAAATGATTGATGCTTTCACACCTAAGACAACTAGTGAAGAACTTGAAATACATAGAAATAAACTTATAGAAGAAGCTAAATTAAACTATGAAAATAAGTTAGCTAATATCGATAAGAAAAAAGAAGAATATGAAAAGTATAAGAAGGTTGAACATCTTAATAAAACTAAGCTAGAATGGCTAAAAAATGATAGTGATATAAACTATATTGAAAATGAATATAAAGAAATACTAGAAAAACTAAATAAGAAAGATTTCACAATAAATGACTTATATACTGTATCTAGTGATTATAATTTTGCAAGAAATTATATAGAAAATTTAAATAGATATAACTTTAAGAAGATTTCTAAAACTTGTGCTCCTTATCTAGATATGCTTTCAAATGTAAGAACATTTATGAGTCAAAATGGTCAAAATCTAGATTTCAATAAAACTGAAGACTGTTATAAGATGATTTCTTATGGTTATTTAGCTCAAACATTTGAAATTAAATCTAAAGAATTTAAGTCTTACTTTACTAAGGATTTAAAGACTTTAGAAGATCATAAGGAATATGAGAGAATAGATACTAAGTCTAGTAAGGTTTTATATGAGATTGGAAGAGATTTTGTAGAACTTAAATTTAATGCAAATGATCCTAAATATACGACTCTTACTTTAGGTAATTTTAATCAACCTTTATGTGAAACACCTAAAGGAAGAATTGATAATGAAGAATATTATGATATTGTTACTACTGAGTCTGATGGAAAGATAGAATTAAATTTAAGAGGAGATAGTTATAAACTTTTAAGTGATATTAAGAAATATTTGAAAAATCCTGATTCACCTAAATTTGAGAAATTACCTGATAAAATTTACAATACTATTGGAAATGCTGTTAATTCATTAATAGTCCAAGGCTCTAGTGATCAAATTGTATCTAGAAATGTAAATCTTGAAATAGAAGATAAAATATATATTGATGGTAAAGCATTATCTAGTTTAGAACCATTAAAAAACTTAAAGTCAAGAGATAATAAGTATCATAGTCTTGCAAAAGCTTTATTAATTAAGAATATACTAGAAGGTAAGCACTATATTGCCTTAAGTAAATTCTATGAAGTAAAAGGTAAAGTAGTTACAGATATTGTACCTATTCATGTAAATCATAATAAAGAAGCTTATTTAGAGTCTCGTAATTTCTTATATCGTTTCTTCCATAAACGTATGGATGTTCAAAAATATTTTGATAAAAAATCAAGCTTTAAACAAGAAAAAATAGATTTATTTAATAAAGAAATACTTAAAAACAATGAACATGTTGATTCTGAAAATAAGGAATATGTAACTAGAAAAGCAGATGAACATAAAAAATTCAGTCCTGTTAGTTATGCAGAATTCGAAAGAGAATTTAATAGTAAATTAAATAAAGAAGATTTAAATTTAAAGATTAAGGAAGACTTAAAGGATAATATTATTAATACTAATATAGAAATAGATGAAAAAGTTAAGGGACCTTTAGTTAATGAGAAAAAATAATTTTCTAAAGTTATTAGTCATCTTACTTTTGGTTTCCACTCTTATTTCTTGTAAAAGTAAAACAAATGATGACGCTTTGAGTGTAGCCTTCCCTAGCGGGGCCCCATCTCTTAGTTCAATCTATATAACTAAAGAAGAAAAAGATGGTAATAATAAGACAAAGACTGATATCTTAAATGATTCATCAGTTATTAAAGCTTCATTAATTAATGAGACATATGATTTAATTGTAGCCCCTGCTAATTTAGGTGCTCAAATTTATAATCAAAATAAATCTTATTATATGCTTTCAGGTATTACCTTTGGAAATCTATATTTAGTATCTAATGATGAAATAAAAAGCTTGTCTGATTTAAATAATTATAACTTTATATCATTTGGTAAAGGTTCAATAACTGATTTGGTTTCAACTTATATCTTAAAAGAAAATAATATAACAACAAATACAAGTTATTTAACTAGTGCAGCTGATACAAAGACTAGTTTTGTAAGCTCTAACAAAGAAAAAGAAGTTTACATTCTAGCCGAGCCATTATTTAGTGCTTTAAAAGATAATTTCACTAAAAACAATAAAACTTTTTATTATATTAGTGTAGAGGAAGAATGGAAAAAGTTAACAAACTTAGATGGATTTCTTCAAGCTGCTTTATTTGTAAAAAAAGATACTTATTTAAATAAAAAAGATTTAGTAGATGATTATTTAAAAAGATTAGAAGAATCTATTAATAACATTAATAATAAAGATCTAATTGAAGAAAACAATCAAATGATTAAAGATTTAGAATATTTCAATTTTACTGATGATATAATGTAC
>CAVCUQ010000080.1:0-2653 GCA_963605425.1 uncultured Eubacteriales bacterium | reverse complement strand
AATAAAAAAATATCATTTGAACTAGATACTATTATAAAACTTGTAAATTAAATTCTATAATAAAATTTTCTTTAGTTTATCAAGCATTTCAGGTATCCATCTAGTAACTGTATCATAAACAATTTCCATATTTAAGATATCATAATCATGAACTATTTTGTTACGCATACCTTTGATGGCTACCCAAGAAATTTCATCATTTTTCTTTTTAAATCCTTCTGATAAGCGACTATTGTTTTCTGCTATTTGAATAATGCGAAACATTATAGAATCTACAAGTAAATCATTTATTTCTATTTCTTTCTTTGTTTTATTTTTAGTATGATAAATTATAAATCTGTAATGATTTTTTCTAAATAATAATTGTCATTTTTAATATTATCGATATATCTTAATTCCATCCTTTAATATTTCTTGAATAAGTACTGGATTATTATTTATTTGTGATATATCTAGTAAATCAATTCTCTTTTTCAATCGTTCCCTTAGAACTTCAATTAATTCAAAAAATTTCATACCATCAACTGGCATAGAAATGAGTAAATCAATATCGCTTTTTTCAGTTGCTTTACCTTTTGCATAAGAACCAAATAAATAACAATAATTTATAGGATAATCCCTAAATATTTGTTCACATATTAATTTAATTTAATTTACTGTTAAGATACCATGTTCTTCATCAATAGTTCCATATTCATTTAGTTTTTGCTTAAAATATTCATATTTTAGTGGAGAAATCTTGGTTTCATCAGCTTCATATCGTTTATACGTACGTAAGGAAACCTGAAATAATTTTGCGCATTCAACTTGCGTTATTCCTTTTTTAATTCTAAGTTCTTTTAGTGTCGTTATTATCACCCTAAATTTATATCACTAAATTGACACCATTTTTTCAAGTGTTAAAGTGTCATAATGACACCCTGCTTTATTATTTTAGTGACATTTTGGCACTTTTAGCAATAAAATAATGGTGACATTTTTTTATGTTGTATATTTAATTATATTAAAATTTAATAACTTTAAAACTGGAATACTTATTTAAAATTTCAAATTCTAAAAATGATTTATAAATAAAGTGACAGTTAATCAAAGTTATTTTTACATGTGGTTATTACATTAGAATCATGATTTGGAAGTGACTCAACACAGTTTGAATTTAAGCCTTGTTGTTTTATCCATTCTAAAGATTTAACGCCTTTTTAACATTCATTAATTTACAGTAAAATTGAATCCTTCCAAGATTTTGTAACATAACCGCATCGAAATATGCTAATCCATATTTCCATATTTACCAGTTTCTTTATTAGTAATTTTAAGAATACATTGACCATCACTTAGTCCATGAATGTAAATCAAAAGAATACTTACATCTTTAAATAATCGTAACTTTATTTTAAAACGGACCATATATATGCTTTTAAAATCAAAACCAGTAAGATTAGCATCTTTCCAACATTGCTTTTGATATCTTATCTTAATTATAAAGTTCTTCTTATCTATAAATTCAATTCATCACTTGAAACAATTAATGTTGAACGTCAAATTATATGTGTATAATACTGGTTTATTTAATCATATTAATTAGAGATATTAAAAAAAGGTTCCTTCAAATAATTGCACTGTATATATGCAAAGCACTTGAGTGAACCCTTTCACATTATATACCTACAATTTCAAATAAAAATGCACTGAACTATTCTTCTGCCATTGCATACTGAACTATCATTGGATCATCGTATTCAGCCCACATCGATTTATTCTCATCTAAAGATTTAAGTTGTTCCATTTCTTTATCTGTTAAGTTATAATCAAAGATATCTAAATTTTCTTTCATTCGAGCCTTATGCACGCTTTTAGGAATCACAATAATTCCACGCTGAACTTGCTGTCTAAGAGCAATCTGAGCAGGAGTTTTACCATGTGCCTCAGCAATTTCCTTTACAATAGGATTATCTATAATTTCTTTTAATCTATGTTGAGCAAGAGGTCCCCATGCTTCATGTTGAATATTGTACTTTACCATCCACTCATGTAGTTTATACTGTTGCCAAAACAAATTAGTTTCGACTTGATTGACAGCAGGAACAATTCGATTAAAAGTCGCAATATCAGCCATTCGTTCTGCACTAAAATTAGAAATACCGATAGCCTTAATTTTGCCTTCATCATACAAATCTTCTAAAGCACGATATGCTCCATAATAATCTGACAAGCATTGATGAATTAACACAAGATCAATATAATCTACTTTTAACTTTCTTAAAGACTCTGCTATTGATGCTTTTGTTTTTTCATAACCGAATTCTGTCACCCATACTTTTGTTGTAATAAAAATATCTCTTCTCTCTATACCAAGATTTTGAATTGCTTTTTGAATTCCTTCGCCAACCTCTGATTCATTATAATAAGCTTGTGCTGTATCAATTAAACGATAACCACATTCAATTGCATCATAAACACATTGTGCAGTATGCTCTTTTGGAATATCAAACACTCCAAAACCAACTATAGGCATTTTTACACCATTATTTAATTTTATATATTCCATATTTTTTGTAAGCACATTTGATATACAAGGTGGGCTAAAACCCTAATTTAGGGGCTGCGGACGAAATCTTGGACCATTTTACTGTGTCGCTTGATTCCTGTAATC
>CAVCUQ010000079.1:0-2776 GCA_963605425.1 uncultured Eubacteriales bacterium | reverse complement strand
ATATCAAATACAAAAATTACTATTTTTAAATTTACACAACATATTTTACACTATCTTTAAACTCTCTAAAGTTATTTACCCTGAATAATGATGTAATCAAAAGTAAGCAAATAAATTATAATAGATCTATTTACATAATTTTAGAGAATTAATTTTCATCTGATACTTTAAATATTTAGTATCATATTCAACTTCACCACTAGCTATATATAAAGAACCTACATTTAAAATGGTTTTAAATATTTCATAAACCTTTGGGAACAAGACAAATGAAATTTCAGCTCTTGAATCAAATAATGTTCCAACAGCCATATAGTCGCCTTTTTTAGTTTTAATTTCTTTAATTTCTCTAAATTCAACTAAAACATTTATATTTTGACTTAAATTTTTCATAGAAATTAATGATGTTTTATATTTTCTCATTAACAAATTAATATTATTAAAATTATTATATTTAATATTAAAACCTAAGGCTTCTGCTTCATTTGCTTTTAATGTGATATCATCAAATTCTTCAGCACCTCTATCTAACATATCTGACAAATGAAGTTCATAAGAGCCTTTACCATTTTCTAAAAAGTCTATTAGTTCTTTTTTAGACTTAGATAAAGCATCAAAACATCCCGAATAAATAAGCATTTTTGCATTAGCTTCGCTTACCTTTATTCTTGAAATAAAATCACTAAAGCTTGTAAAATCACCTTTTGTTTTTCTTTCATCAAGTATATCATTTGTAAGACTTGTTCCTACCCCTTTAACACTATCAAGAGGTAAAATTAGTCCATCACGGTATTTTATAAATCTATCAGTTGATATATTAATATTAGGGTTATAGACCTTAATGCCTCTTAAAGTACCATATTCAATATATTTTCTTACATCAGATAAATTACCAACTACCGTGTTTAATAATTCCTCCATAAAGATTAAGAAATAATTAGCTTTTAAATATGCCATTTGATAACTTAATAGCGCATATCCTACTGCATGTGATTTATTAAAACCATATTCCGCAAACTTTGCAATATCATTGTATAGTTTAGTTCCAATCTCCCTTGAATAACCATTCTTTTCACAAGCCGATACAAAAGGCTCTCTTTGTTCGTCAATTATCTTCTCCTCTTTCTTAGATACAGCTCTTCTTAACAAATCAGCCTCAGCTAAACTCATTTTTGCAAAACTAGAAGCTATAAGCATAATTTGTTCCTGGTAGACAATAATACCATAGGTTGATTTTAAAATAGGTTCTAAATCAGGATGAATATATTCAAAAGGTATACCATTCTTTCTTTCAATATAAGTATCAATTTGATCCATAGGACCTGGTCTATATAAAGCAAGCACTGCAACAATGTCTTCAAATTTAGATGGTTTAAGTTTCTTTAAGACATTGCGCATACCATTTGATTCAAATTGGAATACTGCCATAGTATCGCCTTTTTGAAGTAATTTATATGTAGCCTCATCATTAAGTGGTATATATTGGAGATTAATATTATTTAAAGTCTTAATTTCCTTACAACAATTATCAATTATTTGAAGATTTTTTATTCCAAGAAAGTCCATCTTCAATAGTCCAATATCTGCTAAATCATGAGCGTCAAAACAAGATTGATAAATAGAATTGATTCCATTTTGAAGAGGAATTAAAGTATCTAAATCCTCACTTGAAATAATGATACCAGCCGCATGCGTTGATATATGACGTGGCAAATTCTCTATTTTTTTTGCAACATACAGTAAATTACAAATATCAGTTTTATCACTATATTTTTCTATTAAAGCATTATAGTCTTTAGTTGATGAAGCTTCACTTATGATAATATTTAGCTTATTACTTGGTATATTTAAAGCTTTACCTAAATCACGAAGAGAACTCTTGATTTGGAATGTATCAAAAGCAGATATAGTGCATACTCTGTTAATTCCATATTTTTCTTTAACATAATTAATAACAAACGCTCTCTTATCATCAGGGAAATCCATATCAATGTCCGGCATAGTTACACGGCTAGGATTTAAGAAACGTTCAAATAATAAGTCATACTTTAGAGGGTCTACATTAGTAATACCTAAGGTATAAGCTACAAGAGATCCACAAGCTGAACCTCTACCAGGGCCTACCATAACATTGTTTTTCTTTGCAAATCTTACATAATCCCAAACAATTAGAAAATAATCATCATATCCCATCTTTGAAATTATATCTAATTCTTTAGTTAGTCTTTCCTCATATTCCTCTTTATCTTTAGAAGCACTTACGCTTAGACGCCTTGCAAGTCCTTTCTGGCAAAGACTCTTTAAATATTCCCTGCTAGAAATACCAAGATTATTATCAAAATGAGGAAGAGAACTTTTAACCTTAATGTCAAAAGTCTCAACCATATTATCTAGTGTCTTTAATTCAAAACTAAAATCTAATCCTTCAAATTCAATATCTAGTTCTTCTCTTGTAGGCAAAAAGTAATTACCTTTTAAAGCCTCTTTTGATCCTATTTTAGTTAAAGCTTCATGAACAATATAATCTTTTTTATCTAAATAAATAGATTGATGTAAAGGTAATACTTTAATGTTATTTTTCTTGCATAAATTATATAAATTAATAGAATCTATCTCTAAACTATAATCTTCTTTAGAAATACCAACATAAAAGTTTGATAAGAAACTACTATACTGATTATAAACATTTAAGAATAAATCATTACTCTTTTTAAAATTATATAATAGTTCAGAATCTTTAAATCTAGATATAAAAATCAAATTATTATATTTAGAT
>CAVCUQ010000078.1:0-2965 GCA_963605425.1 uncultured Eubacteriales bacterium | reverse complement strand
ATTTATTTTTAAATTTTACCTTTTTATTATTAAATCAAAATCTTATATTTGATAATCTTCCCCAAAAGAATATAAGTCAGGATTCCAAGGAAGAAGACATTCTACATCTACATTACCAATATGATGTATTACATAATTTAAATAACGATATACATCAAGATTATTTTTTAGAGCTGTTTGAACAATAGACATTAAATAACAATTAATTTTAGCCGATTCACTATTTTTGAAGAAAAGCGAGTTCTTTCTCACAAAAGATACCATATGCATATAATATTCTGCGTTCATATTGTGATAAGGAAGACTGCCATCTTCAAGATAAACCCATAAATTATCCCAGTTAGATAATGTATAATTTACAGCCTCTTCTAAGTACGTACCTTGCATAGGATTAACTGTTATGCAAAACGCTTTTAATGCATTTACTTTAAGTCTATATTCATTAGAAGAACGATATTTAGTTTTTTCATCATTACTAAAAGATTTTATTTTTCTCTCTTCATCAAAAATATCTTTAAAAAGTAATAACCCTTTACGAGCCATGCAAGCATCTGTTTCTCTTATTTTTTCAGGAGTCGCTAGATAAGCGTAATACATCTTCCGCCTTGCATGACACAAACACAATTGATGCTTTATATTTGGTGTATCATTTAAAAATTTATAACCTCCGTAATCATCTGTTGTTATACATCCACTAAAATTAGAATCTTCAATTATTTCTTTAAGCCATTCTACTTCTCTAGAACCAGTAAAGTTGTAACTAATAGCTTTTGAAGAAACCATACCGAATATGTAATTTGATTTTCTAATCGATCCATCTTTCTTAACATCTGGATCGATTAATTTATATGTGGTTTCATCAATATAAATTAAATTATTATTTGTAAATACTTGTTTTTGTATTTCCTCAGCTAAAGGCTTTAATTTTAATCCTACTTTCATCACATGATGCATAATTTGATTATAACTTAACGAAAGTCCATTATGAGCCAAATCATCCATCAATCTATACGTAGGAACACCAAACTGATATTTATAATTAATAATATTAGCGATGAAAGAACTTGAAATGTTGGTTTGTGGAAGAGGATCATTAATACTTGGAACATATAATTCCTCACAATGGTTCTTACAAGCCATTTTCTTCTTTCTAAATAAAACAAGCTTATAAGAACAAGGATTACATACAACCTTAAACATTAAATCCTCACCAATTTGAATTAATTTTTCCCCACAAATAGCACATTTTTCTTCATATTCTAATTCGACTTCTTCATAATGTATTCCGTCGATAACACCATTTTTTCCTTCACCATTAGAAATTCTCCTAGCTAAATCAGTATAAAAGTTAGTATCGCCTTTTTTTCTTCCTCTCTTTTTATAAACTTTTTTATTATGACCTTCATAATTAAGATCAGCTTTAGAGGGTTTTACTTTTTCAGATGTAGTATCAAATTTTTCTTTAATTAGTCTTTGTCTGTGATTTTCACTCTTCTGAACTTCATTAAGCTTTTCTACGGCACTAATTATTAAATTTTGTAATTCAGAATTTTCTAGTTTTGTAACTACATCTTTTAGATCATCTTTACTTAAACCGATTAAATTATTTAACGAAATCATATAAAACCCTCCTTTTTGTTTGTATTTTTATTCAGACTTATATTTAGATAAAAGAAGAGCTATTGTACTCTTACCAACTACAATTCCTTCCTCTCTAAGTATTTTTTCTGCATTTCTATTTGAAGTTGTACGTGATACATCAAGTATACGTTCTATAAGTCTATTTGTTTTATTTTGACACTGCTCGGCAAAATCAAAAGTTTCTGCGAAATAAGTTTCTTCACACTCTTTATTTCTACACTCAAATACTCTATTTTCTAACGTAAGATAAACTGTTTTACCATTTATAGGTAAGTCTTGATATTTCTTGTCATATTTGGAGTTAACTGAATCACTGTATTGACCACAGCTAGGACATTTACATTCCTTTACTGTTGATTTAACTGAAATTAACACTTTATCATCAGTTTCATCTACCTTAATAACTTCTAACTTTTTACATAATTTTTTAATATTAATCTTCATTTTTTACACCTTCTTTTTATATAAATATTATACCATAAAAAATAAACTTTGTCGAGTGTTTTAGGGCTTATTTTTAAAAAAAATGAGAGATTTTTTCTCTCAAAATAAGGCATAATTTTGATCAGTATAGCCTTCAATTTTTTGAATGAAATTTAATCCCTCAAGCATAGTTATTAAGTTTTCTTTAGTTATTTCATGTTCTCCAGATGCGTTTGGGTAAACGAACTTTCCTTTATTTAACCTTTTATGATAAAGCCATATTCCGGTTTCATCATAATGTAAAATTTTAATTTGATTTTTCTTAGTATTACAAAAAATGTATAAATTGTTTTTTCTATCTGTTTGATTTGGAAAAGCAGAAATTACCTCACCTGATAGTCCAAGTATACCTTTTCTAAAGTCGGTTACACCAGCAAATAAATAAACATCTTTTATCGGGTTTAAATCAATCATTTAATACCTCTAGTACATCTTTTAGAATACTTACATCAAATTTTAATTCTAAATTTTTATAAGATACATTAATAACCTTGTATTCATTACGTGCATTAGATTCCTTATTCTTTACTACATCAGTTACTTTATAGAATTTAGGAGAATCATCATAAGTATGTAAAGAATATTCCCTAACCCAACGTGATAGTGAAGAAAGAGGTAAATTTCTCTCTTTACTAAATTTGTTTAAAGACAGGCCTGACTGTTTGTATTCGTTTATTATTGAAAGAATCTCATCTTTAGTTTTCTGAGTCTTCATAATCATCACCACCTGAGTAAATTATATGAAAAATCGGTGGTTTATAAAAGGTGCTCATCAAATGTGCTTACCGATAGAAACAAGAAGATCGTTGTTAAAGGCTTGAATCACGAGACACTCTGTTTT
>CAVCUQ010000077.1:0-3165 GCA_963605425.1 uncultured Eubacteriales bacterium | reverse complement strand
CTCCATTTGCTCTAATATCCTTACAAACTTTAATTAGATTAGCTGCTCCCTCCTCTGCTTTATTAAGTCCTAGTTTAATTTCAACCCGACACCAATTACATCTTCAAGTTCCAACACTGCATCAATTTCATTTCCTTTATAATCTTCATAATGAAAAAGTTTAGCATTCATTGCAGATGCATAAATAGATAGATCCCTTTCTACTAAGGCTTCAAACATAAAGCTCATAGTATTTAAATCATTCATCATTTTTTTAGGTGTTAGTTTAAGCATTGCACACGTCATAGCATGTTCCCTAAAAATGTCTATTTTCCATTTGCTTTAATCTAAGTGGTGATCTAAAGATTTTAGTACTTCCTGCCACTTGCCAATAAATCCTGGTATTTCTCCTTCAAGTACTGCATACGGTTTAAATTTTGCAAATAATCTATTAGAGAAATTACCATTTGCATTTTCAACTAACAACTCACTTCTTGCATGATATGACTTGTCCATGTTTTACCACCCGTTAGGTCCTTCAATACAAATTGACCAACACTTTGATCTCAAACTTACCGATATTTTTAGTTTGTAATGACAAACTTTTATTTTGAAAATAATAGACATTTAAATACTATAAAACATTTTTAACTAGTAAAAGCACACCTAGAGGATATTTCCAATAAATTTTCAATATTAATTTAAAAAAATTCACTTCAAATAATCCTTGTTTAATAGAAATTCAATAAGATTCATAATAATGTATCCCTTTTGATTTCTATGATAAGTTACAAAATCATCAAATGTTATTATAATTTTATCAAAATTATCTTTTATATTGTCAAAGGACTGTTCTTCTTGTTTTTCCTTATCTAGATCAGGCATAGAATAAGCAGATTGGATATAGTATTTTTCATAACCTTTACTAGCTACAAAATCAACCTCATAATAAACTTTAGCACCATTCCCATTTGATGACCTAACGTTCTTTTCAACAACTCCTACATCTACTAAGTATCCTCTATGTATCAGTTCATTGTAAATCAAATTTTCCATCAAATGCGTAGGTTCAATTTGCGTATAATCTAAAATACTATTTCTTACACCTAAATCAGTAAAGTAATATTTTTCTAAACTAGCAATATATTTTCTTCCTTTTACATTATATCTTTTAGCTTTATTAATTAAAAAAGCATCCTCAAGATATGAAATATATTTTCGAATTGTTTCGATTGAAATTTTCGAATGAAGATTTGATTTGAAAGTATTAACTAATTTTGAAGGATTAGTTGCACTTCCTATTGAAGAAGCCATTACTGAGACAACTGAATCAAACTCTTCTATTTTTTTTACATTATTTCTTTCTTTAAGGTCTCTAAGATATATAGTTTTGTAAAGATTAGATAAGTATTCTTGTTTAGAAATATCATCATTAGCTAAAACACATAAAGGTAGACCACCAAATCTCATATACTCAAATAGTGCTGATCTTTTATCTCCCCCTATTACATCATAATATTCCCGAAATGTAAGTGGACTGATATAGACAACATCACCTCTTCCTCTAAATTCAGTTGCTATATCACTTGATAGAAATTTAGAATTACTACCTGTTACATAAATTTCCAAATTATCATAATTTAGATAACCATTAAGAGTACCAACAAAGTTTTCAAGTAATTGGACTTCATCAAGCAAAAGATAATATTTTTCATTTTTATTTGTAATTAGACTAGAAATATAAGCTCTAAATTTTTTAGAATTAACTTCTAAATTGCCTTTATCATTCTTAACCTTACTTGAAAGTTCAGGAAAAAATGAATCCAATTTATCAACATCATCATCAAAATCAAACGCAAATCTAATAATGTTTGAAGGCTTAACATAATTGTCAATCAAATATTTATAGAAAATTTTATTAAGTAAATAAGACTTACCACATCTTCTGATACCAGTAATGATTTTTATCATATGATTTCCATCACGATTTACTAATTTATTAAGATATTCTTCTCTCTTAAACTCCATACCGCATTCTCCTATTAAGTATTTTTTCGTATTTGCGATTTGTTATAAACTATTTACATTATAATTAATTAAACTAAAACTGTCAATTAAGTATTTTTTCGTATTCACGACTATTAACAAAATAGACATTTTTCCCAACCTTAAAAAACTTAAGGTCTTTTAAAAACAATTATATTCTATGTAAAGATTATTTTTCCACTAATTCTTTCATCTTTATTTTTTAGCACTTTAAAGATAGTTAGGGAGGGACTTTTTAATTTACAAGGATTTTTCTTTAAGTAGTAACCTAAAGACATTTTCATTTTAGAAGATAAAATGTCATTTTCAAGTGATAGTGTCATAATAAAGTGTACCAATTTAGTCAAGATAATTCTGATATATAATCATAATCGTAGAGGTAACAATTATGATTAATAACGAATTAGATATTGAACTTGGAGGTTTACTTACGAAAAAAATATAAATAAGAGTCTATTATCTGCTAAATACGGAGTAGATAGACATACAATTGACAGGTATCTTAAATCATTAGAAAAAACTCCTAATTTGCAAACGGGTGGTATTCTTTAAAAATAAATGCTATAATTTTACAAGTCTTTAGAAAGGATAACTATAAAGATTTTCGCGAGCTGGTTAACTTATAGTGACTTGGCGGTTGTTTGGTTAACCAGTTCACGAAAATCTCAAACAATCGCCAAATATGAAAACTAAATCAGACCATTTTGATACTTCTCTAAGAAATTTTCCTTGGTCAACTGATGAGATCAATCCAGTTCAAAATCTTATCTCTTCAACAGTTGAAGAATGGTATCTAGCTAAGCATCGTGAAACAAGTAAGGAAGAATATGATTTTATAAATTCTATAAAACCAGAAAAGTGTCATCATTGTGGTTCGACATCATTTGTCAAATATGGACATAGAAATAGATTAAATGTCTATAAATGCAATGATTGTAATAGAAAATTTACCAATTTGACTAATACTATTTTTGATTCAATAAAGATTCAATATCTGAATGGATAGAATTTCTAATTTATTTATTTGAATATCATTCTATTGTCTCTTCAACCAGAGATAACAGAAATTCATCATCAACAGGCCATTATTGGTTAGAAAAAGTCTTTTCAACCCTAAAAAATTGCCAAAGTGGAGTGAAA
>CAVCUQ010000076.1:0-3723 GCA_963605425.1 uncultured Eubacteriales bacterium | reverse complement strand
CTAAAAGAAAAGCACGATGAAACTCCACATAATTATAAACTACACATAATGCCCTTTATGTGGAATTCCACATAATCACGAAGGGAAAAGTGGAGGTGTCAAACAAATATCAAACTGGCTAAATCAATATGATTTTAAATTTGAAACAAAGGAAGATCTAATCAAGGGTGTTGAAGAGATACTTGAACAACCAAATTACCAAGAAAATTCTGAAACAAAGATTCCACCAATCAAATTATTTGAGTTTGAAAAGAATAAACTAACTAAATTGCCCGCAAAAGAGATTTTATTGAAATATCATAGTGATTTTATCACTTTAAGAGCAAATAATGCTTGTTTAGTGCAATATGAAGGTGCTAAATATGGAGTTCCTGAAAAATATATAAATCATGCAATATTATTAGATACTGCATGTAATAATGTCACATTATATGATACAGACCTTAATAAAGTGGCTACATACCCTAAGTATCCATATGGTATCCATTATAGTGCCGGTTTATATAACATTAACGCATTAAAGGGTGAATCAAAAGAGGATTATGAGAAGAGAATCTCACACAATTTAGCTATGTTAGCTAAATTAGGAGAGAAAGGTGCTGCTTTAAATGGCTGATTATTCTACATTAATAAATAAATTAGAAAGCTTATCACTAGATGGCTTTATACAATTACTTCCAACTGTATTGGATAGCATTAAAAACGATAATATAAGCTTTTATGAAGCCTTAGATCTATTAACTGATAATCAAATTAAGGTTAAGAAAGAAAAGGTTTACATGGCAGGTATAAAGGTATCACATTTTCCATTTATAAAAACTCTTGATGACTTTGATTTCTCATTTCAACCAACAATAAATAAGGCTCAAATTTATGATTTAGTGTCACTTAGATTCATGGCAAATAATGAAAATATCATATTTATAGGTACTCCTGGAACAGGTAAGATTCATTTAGCTACTTCTATTGGCTTAGAAGCAACTAGAAATAGTAAGTCTACATATTTTATAAGCTGTAAGGACTTAATATGGCAATTAAAAAAAGCAAGAAATGAAAATACTTTAGAACGTAGACTAAAACATTTCTATTCTTACTCATTACTTATTATAGACGAAATAGGGCATGATATTCTAGATGAAGATGAAGCTAATGACTTATTTCAATTATTACAAATGCGATATGAGAAGCATTCAACCATTATTACTACAAATTATAATATTCCTGACTGGAAAAACATATTTAAGAATTCTAGAGTAGCTCTAGACGCAACTCTGGATAGATTACTGCATCATTCTAACTTAATCACTATAAACGGACCTTCGTACAGGTTAAAAGATATTAGTGATTATATTGTAGAATAAATGGTACAAAAATTCTTGACCAAATCGGTACAAAATATCTTGACTTTATCATAATTTAATGCCTAAGAATTTTTTGTAAATTATTAGATAAATATCTTTCTAAGTGTAAATTTATCTTATCATTTTAAATTGACAAATGATAAGATAAATGATAAGATAAAATCAAAGGAGGTAGTCATAATATGTTTACAGAAAATGAAGAGTTGGAGTTAAAGAAATCTCTTGCACAGCTTAAAGAAGGAATAATATCATTATCTTCAATGCTTAATAAATCACAAAAAGGTGTTGTTTATTTTGGTATTAATGATGACGGAAAAGTTATTGGTGTAACAATAGGCAAAAAAACACTAGCTGATGTTACACATGAAATTCAAAATAATCTGAAACCACTACCTCTTAAAGTTAACGTTGAAGAAATCATACTTGAATCAAAGTCAGTAATTAAAGTAACAGTTCAAGGTAATGATACTCCTTATTCTGCTTATTCAAGATATTACACAAGAATTAATGATGCTGATGTTATTATGAATTCATCTCAATTGCAACATTTTTTTTCTTTGAAGGAAGATAATTACACTAAATGGGAGAAGAAGGAAACAGACTACGATATTAATGATATTAATGAAGATCAATTAATTGATTTCATTAGAACAGCAAATGAAAAAGGTAGACTGGAATATATTTACAGAAATTCTACCGAAGCACTTAACAAGTTAGGACTTTTAACTGAAAATGGAAAATTAAATAATGCAGGTTGGTATTTATTTGGGAACAATAAACCACTAACAATTAAAGAAGCTTGTTATCCTACAGATTCTAGGACTGAATTTGGCGAAATTAAAGAATATAGAGGTAACATTTTTGAATGTATGAGAGAAGCAATCTCTTATATACAAAATCATATATCCTATAAGTCTACTATTGTTGGTATTCAAAGAGAAGAAACACCTGAAATACCATTAAGAGCTATTAGAGAAATCGTTGTTAATTCTTTTGCTCATTGTTCTTATGGAATAGAAGGTGATTATCAACAATATATTATTTATAAGTCATCAGTTAGAATTTATAATCCTGGTCCAATAATTAAAAATATTGATCCTATGAAATTTGCAACAGGTAGTGTCGGAAGCAAGATAAGAAATGTTTTAATCGCAAGTACATTATTTAAATGTGGATACATTGATGCTTTTGGAACAGGATTTGATAGAACTTTCACTTTGTGTATAGATGATAACATTAAGTATCATTATACTAATGACGATTTTGGTTTCACTTTTATTTTTGATAGAAATGTTAATTTTCTAAATGATAAGATAAATGATAAGATAAATGACAAAATGAACGAAACGGATTGCAAAATAGTTGATACTATAAAATTTAACAAGTATATTACTATTTCCGAACTTGCTAAAGAAGTTAATAAATCTGAACCTACTGTTTATAGACATATAGAATCATTGATGAAAGATAACATTCTTTCAAGAGTAGGCTCTAGAAAAAATGGATATTGGAAAACAAAATTATAGTCTAACATTATAAAAGAATTTGACACGTATATAATGTCAAATCCTTTTTTATTGATGTTATTTAAATTAGAATTATTTATTTAATTCTTTTTTCAATCTCTCCGTCATTTCTTTAAAATATTCATCCATAGGAATATCGTCAAGACATACATGAGTCTCATCAAGATATTCACGTTCATATTTTCTTTGAAGAGATAGAATTTGAGAGAATTTCTTTGTCAAGGTCTTATTGATTTCTTGAATATCAAAAGGCTTATCAAAATCACCAAATTTTTCGTTATCAAAATTCCATGGAAGGTAATAACCGTTCTTTTCATCATTTCCCTTTTTATTTGGTTTAATCTTGCCATCTAAATATGCGTAAAGAGAATGAATATTATCTTCCCAAATTCCTTGACCAACTGCTTTTTCTAGAATAAATCCATATCTTGAATCATAGTCGATTTCTTCAAGTTTGTTACAAGCAAATAAATAACCTTCACCAGTATCATATTCAAATTCAAAAGTCTTAGGTAGATCTGATAATTTATAATGACCTAAATATTTATAAGGCTTATAAGTTGGACCTTCCATAAAGCACGCCATAACATAACATTCGTTTTCAGTTTCAATTAAATGACAGTGTTCAAAAGCGGCACCTAAAATATAAGAAAAAAATATAGCTAATTTATCTAGATTAGGATTTCCTTTTACTAGAATAGTTCTATTAAATCTAGATGGGTTTTCTTTAAAATCAATTTTAATTCTTGTGTATTTCATATTTATATCTCCTTTAATTTAGTATATATCACTAAAATCAAGGTTTTTAGGTATACGAGTTAAAAAAAGCCGCTAAT
>CAVCUQ010000075.1:0-3941 GCA_963605425.1 uncultured Eubacteriales bacterium | reverse complement strand
GATTAATATTTATTACGTTCAAAATATAGACACTAGTTTTAAAATGAAATATAATAATTATAGGAGGTTTTATTATGAAGAAAATTTATAGAAATATTATTTTGTTATTAACTTCTTTATTTGGTATTTTTGCACTTGTTGCTTGTGGAAACGATAATAAACTATCTGAAGAAGAGGTTAAGGCTAATTTCAATGACGAAGTTAGTAAAGGTGTAACTAAGGATGACATCAATAGTTATATTGGTGAAGCTTTATCAGCAGCTAAAGGAAGTGTTGATGTTTCTGCTTTAGAAAATTTATCACTTCAAAACACAAAATTATCTTGTGTTGCTTACGGTTCAAATGAAGGCACAGAGACTTCACAAACTTTAATTGAAGCATATGCTTGGCAAAAGAACGATATAGTTTATGCTGGATTTGGTGATTCCGTTTATAAAGTTAATCTTGGAGAATTAAAGGAGATATTAAATTCACTAGATGAAACTACAACTACTACTCAATCTAATGTAGACTATGTATCACTTATTTTAAGCCTAATTACTTCTAGTAATGTTAATGTTGATACAATCTTATCTTTATTAACATTTACTGGAGATGACTTTACTTATAGTGATGGTTACTTCACATTAAAGAAGGAAACTATTGTTGCAAAGATTTCAACTTTATCAGGAACACCAACTGAAGCAGCAACTCTAATTTATGATCAAAATATTAAAACATTAGATATTAAATTAGGTTATGATGGTTATCATTTCACTGGTTTTGTTCTAAACTTTGAACCAAAGACTACAACAGGAACTGGTTCTATTGGCTTAAAAGCTGAATTTGGTTATGAAAATGATAAGATTGTAAGTGGTAAATTAAATGTAGAAGTTAAGTCAACAACTACATCTATCGCCTATGGTACTGAAACATCTTCTTTAAACGTACAATTAAGCTTTAGTTCAAATAGTCTTGAAGTAAGCGTTGAATATGCATCTGAAAGTGTTAAATCAGGTAAGATTAATACTACATTCAAACTTGTTGCTAAGGACAAAACATTAAGTTTAACAGTTACTGTTAAAGCACCTGAATCAGTTGAAACTAGTGGTAGTTATACTCTAGGAGCTGAACAAACTGCTGAAATAACTCTTAATGTTACTTCAACTTCAATTACTGGTTCTGCAAAGTTTGGAAATGAAACATTAGCTACAATAACAGGTACTGTTGCAAATGATCAAATTACTTCACTTGAAGCTACAGTATTCAATGTTAATGGTATTCTAGATTCTATTAGTGCTACTAAGGTGGTTGTAACTGTTACAGAAAAAGATGTAACTATTCCTAGTGAATTAGTTGCTAAAGAAGTAACTGCTACTGATATTTTCACTTTATTTCAAAATAATGGAAGATAATTAATTAGAAGGGAGATTAATTCTCCTTTCTTTTTGGCTAGATAATAAAAAATACAAGGTTTTAATTAACCTTGTATTTTATTTTTGTTATTGATTTCTAATAAGAATGGTAAGGCACTATCATCTTTAATTTCATTTTCAAATAAGATAAGTGCATATAAGAAGAAGAACATATAAGTAACTTCTAAATAAGTATTATCCATTAAACCATATAAGGCAGGGAATATATAAAAGCATAAGAATATAAATTTCTTGAAGTTCATCTTATAAATAATTCGAGCATATTTTTCAAGTAAATGATATAAGAAACAAATAAAACCAAATATACCAGTTATTACTAATGAATGAATAAATGTATTGTGTAAATATTGATATGCAGGATATGTTATTGATATATTCCAACTCCAAGGAGCTACAATACCAATACCAAATACTTTATTTGATGAGAATACTTTAAATCCTTCTTCCCAAATATAAGGTCTAGCTAGTGCTGAATCGGTTTGAAGGTAGATACTAAAGTTGAAATTACAAAGTTTTAATATTAATATTATAGTTAGACAAACAATTACATAGGACACAAATGAAATAATAATAGTTTTACAATATTTTTTGAAATAAAATAATAAACCCACAAAAAGAATAACAGTACCGATTAAGGCAGCGAGTATAGCACCTTTACTTATAACTAGGATTATTATTCCAAATTGAATAATATAAGCTATTAAATAATACCAATATTTCTTAAAGTTTATAAATACATTATAAATCCCCAGCGGCATACACATAAGCATAACGATAGCGACTATATTATTTACTCCCCAACCTAAATTTATACATTTATTTTGTAAACAATAATAAATAGAATAATTATTTTTAATCATAAAGAATATTAATTCTAATACAATTAATAATGTAATATAGAATGAATCACAGGCTAGTTTTTCAAGAGTACCGCTTGTTGTAGAAGTAAAATAAATAATACCTAAAACAATAATTGCAAAAGATATTAAAGTTAGAGGAGTGAACCACCATGAATATAATAACTTTTCGTAAGTAGCACTTGTTTTAGAAAACATACCACCAAGTGATACACCTAAGAAGTATATGGCAAGTCCTATAGTAAATTTACCTATTTTAAGTTTTGGTTTATATATTATATGATTAATTATTATACCTATAATTAAGAAGATTAATGGTATAAACCAGCTAAGCATATGAATATAATTATTATCAAATCTTATATTGCAGATAGTAAATGGCTCTATAAGAGAAAAGTAGAGTGCAGTTTCTGTATTCTTACTTCCTATAAGCATAAGGAATAATATTAGTCCGTATATAGTATACATTATAAAGTTAGTAGTGATATTACAATAAGCTGATATTATATAACATATAAATATTGGTATTATAAGTATCAGTTTTATGTATTTATAATTAATAATAGAATTTAATATTTTCATAAACTTTCCTTTAAAAAATAAGCATAATCTTATTCTATCATATCTAATTATAAATTAATACTTAGATTTACAAAATGTTAAATATGACAGCTTTTGGAATGATTAATTACATTACTATGGAAATGAGAGTAATGTGAAGAATATTTTAAATTACAAGTTATCATTAGACTAATGATATATTATATTGTTGAAAGCTTGAATGATAAGTTATCTTGTAGAGAAAAGAAAAAGAATGTAGAATAAAAGTAAATTGAGAAAAGATATAAAAAGAATTTTTGGATTTATAAATTATTTTTTCACTTATAAATGAAAAATAGACGGAAAGTAGGTCAATGGTTATGAGAAAAGTATTTAAATTAAGATGTAGTAGTTTGAGTTTGATAATATTGTTAATGTATGTATTTAGGTCAATTGGAGTGGAAGATGTAAATGAATTAAATATTGAAAATCATCTTTCAAAAGATTGTGTTTCAGTTTCTAATTTTATTAAAAAAAACTAACAACTTTTGTGACTGCTTATAACGAAACAATAGAAGAGGATGAATGGCTTGCAACAAGTATAGAGGATAAAAAGTTGGTTATTGATATTAAGACTTTAGAAGAATATGTGTTTTTAGATTTTGACGATAATAATGGATATGCTATTGTTGGTAATGATTATGATTTTTTAGATTTTTCTGTTTCAGGAGATTTATCATATACTAAGTCGACAGATCATTTATATTGGAGTCAATATGATGGATTTGTTTACAAGGAAAATGATGAATATTTAAGATGCGATGCTAAATATTTAACAAAAGAAGAATTAAACGAATATGAATTTAATTATAATGGCAAAGCGGCAAATAAATATAATGACGGAAGTGATGTGATTTCTAATATTCCTGATTATCTAGAAAGTCGTTATGGCGGTGACTGGTACTGCGATAGTAAAGAAAGTAATAGCTTGAAAGATTATATTGATGTTTATCAAAAAGATTATGCTATATATGATAATGGTGAGGGAAATTGTACATTATCAGCATTTTATGGGATAGTGTAAAATATGTTGTGTAAATTTAAAAATAGTAATTTTTGTATTTGATAT
>CAVCUQ010000074.1:0-3953 GCA_963605425.1 uncultured Eubacteriales bacterium | reverse complement strand
AGTTTTGACCCATCTTTTGCTCTAACAACACAATAGTCTCCACATGTGACGTATATGGGAACATATCAACAGGTTGTATATATTTAACACTATATACTTTAGATAATAAATTTAAATCCTTAGCTAAAGTTGCAGGATTACAAGAAACATATACAATACGCTTAAAGTTATTCTTAAGTAAAGTATTACATACATCTTCACCAAGACCTGCTCTAGGAGGATCACATACAACTACATCAATATTAATATTATCTTTAAATAATTTAGGTAATACTTTATCTACACTACCTGCATAATAACTAGCATTCTCTACTTTATTAGCCTTAGCATTGTTTTTAGCATTCTCTACTGCTTTTTCATTTAATTCAATGCCTATAATTTGTTTTGCCATCTTAGATAAATAAATACCTATAGTACCAGCACCACAATATAAGTCTAGAACATTCTCTTTATGGCTTAGTTTACAAGCCTTTAAAGTTAATTCATATAAATTCTCTGTTTGTACAGGATTTAATTGGAAGAAACTTTCTGGAGATAATTCAAATTTATATTTACCTATATTTTCAACTATTGTCTTCTTACCTTCAAGAATTACACATTCCTTTTGAATAACAAGACCATCATCATAAGTGTCATGATAAGACCTTGCTACGGAAATAACGTGATCTATATTTATGATTTCTTTTGCTGCTAGTTTAAGTTTATCATCTAAATGCTTATAAGCATAAACAAGTGTTACTTGAGCTTCACTGTTATAGTGACTTACTCTTACAACAACATTTCTTAAATCACCTTGTTTAGTCTTAGGATCATAAGCAGTAAACTTATATTTATTTAATATGTCTACCACTTTATTATTAATATCATTAACTATTTCATTTTGAGTTAAACAAGAATCAATAATCTTAACCTTATTAGAATTAGGTCTAATCAAACCTAAAGAAATCTTATCATTATAACTAGTACAAGTTAATTGAGATTTAAATCTATAATTATTAGGATTCTTATTACCAAATGTCTTCTTTATCTCAAAAGATTTAGGATTTAATTTAGTATATCTATTTATAGCCTCAATAACAGCATCTCTTTTGAATTCAAGCATCTTATCATAATTTATATGCATAACTTGACATCCACCACATTCTGCATAATATGGGCATAATGCTTCGCATCTAGCCTCAGATTTATGTTTAAATTCTACTACTTCCGCAAAGCACATATTATTAAGTACTTTAGTTATTCTTACATTAATACCTTCACCAGGGATAGCATTATCAACAAATACTGCCTTTTTCTTATAGTATGCTATACCTTCACCATTAATACCTAGTCTCTTAATATCGACTATTACTTCTTTACCTAGAGTTAATTCATCTTGCATAATACAAATCTCCTTTAATACTTATCTATTGTATCATAAATTTAGATTTAAAGAAACTAAAGAATGGTTAAGTAAATAAAGTTTATATCTGGGTCAGTTTTAAATTAAGACAGTGGGTCAATTATCTATTAACATAACTAGACTAAAACAATATGACATATAAAGATTTTTGACAAATTAAATAATAAATATAATCCTATTTTGAACAATAAAGTAAATTATGTAATTTAGAATCGTTTGATATTCAATTTATGAAAAATTATTTTAATTTCATAGTTGAATCATTGATTTGCTCCCGAAAATACAATATAATTGTATTTAGAGGTGCAAATATGATAGTTACTACATCAATGTTAAAAGAGAAATATAGCAAATACTCTAATCCTTTAGATAAAATTAAAAGGGAGGCTCAAAAAGGAAACTTAATTAGGCTGACTAAAGGTATATATGAAACAGATAAGAATGTTGATCCATGCTTACTCGCCTCTGTGATTCTATCCCCATCATATTTAAGTTTTGACTTTGCATTGTCTTATTATGGTCTAATACCGGAGAGAGTATATGCAATTACTTCTGCTACTTTAAGAGTTAGAAAAAATAAGACCTTTGAAAATTCTTTTGCTAGATATGAGTATACAGATATCCCCACAAATGCTTTTAGTGAAGGATTAACATGTATAGAAAAAGGAGACTATATTGTTAGAATAGCTTCAAAAGAAAAAGCTATTTGTGATTCTCTTTATAAATGGCGAGTTGTAAAAAATATAAATGATTTAAAAGAACTCCTCTTTATCGATAAAAGAATAGATGAAGACGAATTCGCATCCTGTGATTTTGCCTTATTAATAAGACTTGCTAGTCTATATAATAAGACAAACTTAAAATTATTAATTAAACTTATAAGAAAGGAATATGAAAATGAATAGTATCATAAATATAATGCTTGAAAAGTATAATCCTCAAAATAATGAGGATAGAGAAAATGCAATCAAGGAAATAATTCAGGAAATCGCATTATCTGGTCTTTCACACGCAGGATTTTTTGAAAAAGCTGCTTTCTATGGTGGTACAGCATTGAGAATATTCCATGGATTAAATAGATTTAGTGAAGATTTAGATTTTGCAGTTATTGACACCGCTGAGACGTTTAAGCTTGATGACTATTTTCCAACTTTAAACAAAGAATTTGAGTCATATGGAATCGATATTAATGTTGAATTAAAGAAAAAAACTAACTTAACTGATGTCCAAAGTGCTTTTCTAAAGGGAAATACGCAAACGCTAATGTTAACATTCTTCCCCAAAAGTGAAGATGCAAGGAAATTCATATCTAATCAGAAAATTAAAATTAAATTTGAAGTTGATACGCATAATCCTAGTGGATGGGAAGTTGAAACAAAATTCAGAATGTTACCTGCTCCTTACGAAGTAAAAGTCTTTGATGAATCTACTCTATTTGCTGGTAAAATTCACGCTATATTATGTAGAAATTACAAAGACCATGTAAAAGGTAGAGACTATTATGATTATCTATTTTATATTGGAAAAGGAACAGAAATAAATTTGATATATTTAGAAAACAAATTAAAAAATACCAAAGGAATAATTTTAGATAACGAAACTTTGACAATTAACAAGATAAAACAACTATTGAAAGAAAAATTTGAAACAGTTAATTATGAATTAGCTAAGGAAGATGTGTCTAGTTTCATTAATAATAAAGAAAGTTTAAATTTATGGAATAAAGAATTATTCATCTCAACACTCGACAGTTTAAAAGCAAATTAATTGGTTATTTCATTTGTAATTTAAAACATAAGAATTACTAAGCCTTATCATATAAGCAATAATTAAAACAAATGCTCCAGATAATACAATTTTATTGTATTTATAGGAGCAAATATAACAATTTACTCAAACATCTTATCTATGCATTAAAATGTATTTAAATCAAACATTGATGATATGTTAAAGGGTGTTCAAACATATAGAAATCAACGTTTAGTTCATTTACTTGATAAATTCAATTACATTGAAAATTTTGGTACTGGCATTCCGAGAACATTAGAAGCTTATAGTAATTGTACTAGAAAGCCAGAATTCTATAATAGTGAAAAATTTTTATAGTCTATTTACCTAATTTAAACTATAGTGAAAATTCTACTGACCAAATAAATGACCAAATAAATGATATGGATTTAGTGATTTTAAAAACAATTCATGACAACCCTGGTATCAAAGTTCAGGGAATCTACGATGAATTAAAAGACAAATATATATATCATTAACGCTAAATATAATAAGAATCACAATTAAGAGAGATATAAAGAATTATATAGAATTTAAAGGCTCTAAAAAAACGGTGGATATTATATAAAATATTTAAAATAGACGATTTTTAAGTTAAAAACTAGAAATTTTAATGTTCTTCTATTAAAATCAACAAATAGAATTAGTAGATAAGACATTGGTCTGAACAATAAAACAAAGTAATACTTTTAAAATTATTATTTATTGCAAAATAAATATTAAGGTTATTTTACCTATAATAAACATTTTAAATACAACTAGG
>CAVCUQ010000073.1:0-4264 GCA_963605425.1 uncultured Eubacteriales bacterium | reverse complement strand
AACACGTCGCGAAATTTAAAGAACCTTAAAAAGATGATACCTATCTAAGATATCATCCATATTATTTGTTACATTAATTGCTTAAACATTGAAATTACTTCTTCTAATGTAGCTTCCTTAGGATTGCCAGGGTAACATGCATCCTTTAATGCATCCTTTGCAAGAGATTCTAAATCTTCTTCTCTAATCTTCTCACACTTAGTAGGAATACCTACATCGCTAGATAACTTCTTAACAGCCTTTATAGCGGCGTCTCTATATTCTTCTGTTCTCATTCCCTTAGTATCAATACCAAAGGCTTCTGCTATATCTTTATACTTAGTACCTGTTACATCTTTATTAAATTCCATTGCAATAGGAAGTAACATTGCACAAGCTACACCATGTGGCACATCATAGTAAGCAGATAATGTATGAGCCATTGCATGGTCAATACCAAGACCGACGTTAGAGAATCCCATACCTGCAATATATTGACCTAAAGCCATATTTTCTCTGCCAACAGGATCATTTTGGACTGCTAAACGTAAATTATTTGCAATAAGACTGATAGCTTTAATGTGGAACATATCACTCATAGTCCAAGCTGCACGAGTAATATATCCTTCAATTGCATGAGTTAAAGCGTCCATACCTGTAGAAGCTGTTAATCCCTTAGGCATTGTAGACATCATATCAGGGTCAACGATAGCTACAATAGGCATATCATGAGCGTCTACACATACAAACTTTCTCTTCTTTTCTACATCGGTAATAACATAATTGATTGTTACTTCAGCTGCAGTACCAGCTGTAGTAGCTACCGCAATAATAGGTAATGTTTTATTCTTTGTAGGTGCTACACCTTCCAAAGATCTAACATCTTCAAATTCAGGATTAGTAATAATAATACCAATAGCCTTTGCTGTATCCATTGAAGAACCACCACCAACAGCTACAATTGCATCAGCTTTAACCTTTTTAGCTTCTTCTACACCATGAATAACATTTTCAATTGTTGGGTTAGGTTTAATATCACTGTAAACAGTATAATTAATCTTAGCCTCATCTAATAAATCAGTTACCTTCTTAGTAACACCAAACTTAAGTAAATCTGGGTCCGTACATACAAGTATACTCTTAAAACCTCTTGATTTGATTTCAGGTACAATATTAGAAATAGCACCATGACCATGATAAGAAGTCTCATTTAACATAAATCTTTGTGACATATAAATTCCTCCATTTATTAATACAACTATATTATAGACCCAATTGGTAGCGTTTTCAATGTTTCAAAAAATTATTATTTATCTTTAGTTAATCTTCTTTAAATAAAATACTTATCTTCTTAAATAGCTCTTTACTAGTTATAATAAATGCAAGTTCATTTCTTACTATAGTTATACCTTGATAAAGTAGTTTCATATAACTAAAACGCAAGTCAGGATGTGGCTTTGATTTTAATTTATTATCTAAATAATAGAAGTTGGAATCAAGTGTCATTACCACCTTGTCAAATTCCCCTCTTATTACCGTATACGAATTAATATAATCTTTTAAATAATCTATATCCTTAATATATGTATTATCAAAAGGTATATATTTATATCCCTTTAAGTCTAAAGTCTTAATTAGATCAATAACTCTTTCTTTTTTAGGTTCATAATAAACATGAATATTTTTAAATTTAGTTTTATTATCATATTTATTTAAATCCTTTAAATAAGTTATAAATAAAGCTAAATCTTTATCAAGTCTAATTCTCATAGTAAGCTTTTCTTTACTATTTATTATCTCTTCTATTTTATCAATAACTACACAACTATCTTCATACGTTAATCTTTGTTTATAATCATAAGAGAATATAACGTTAATATTATTTGATTCAATTTTATTTAATATAAAATCAAATATATTTTCCCTAAGTCTTTCTGCCTCATCAATTAATATATAATCAATATTACTATAATTAATCTTATCTATAGATGCTTCATCTATAATACTTAAATTATTAATATAAGTTTCTAATCTTTTATGACTTTCATTTACCTTAGAATTTTGAATTATTAATACATTATTTAATTTAGTTAAGTCTTTAGCAATATCATAAATAAGTAATGTTTTACCAGTACCAGGACCTCCAGTTAATCCAATCTTAAACGGCTTTTCTGCTTTAAGTATTCTCTTCTTGATATTCTCTTGGTTTTCAGTTAATAAATAATCATTATTTATAAACCTTAAAGTATCATTAAATGGGGAAACTAAGATATTTCTTACCGAAAATACTAAATCTAAATCAATATTATCGATATAAGGTTTAGCACATAAGTCTTTTAATTCTTCTCTTTCAGCCTTAACCAAAACATTATTCTCTAATTTATATAAATGCTTATTACTAGATACAAAAGTAAAACACTTAATATCTTTATTTAATAATTTAAGATAATGAGTATTTTGTCTTAATTGTTTAGCTATACTATCTAAATCTTTAGGTGCACTCTTCAATTCAATGTTAAGTACATATTCTTCTGTTAACTTTATTAAATCAAATTCTTTATTTAAATGAGGTACTGTATAGCCATAGATAAATCCTTCACAACATGTAAAAGCTAAATCTAAATATTTAATTAATCTTGAGATATCTTTTATCTCTTGATGTTTATATTCCCTCTTACTAGAAAGCCCTGCTATATAACGAACGTAAAAGCAAGATAAATCATAATCATTTACTAAATTAGATAATTGTATTAAAGATACATATTTGTTATTCAAAGGTATCACCTTCTTTAATTAATTATATCATTTATATTATTATCAATATATAATTTTGTGCAAAATAAAAAGCAAGCTTTAAAACTTGCATTCTTATATATTAATCAAAATCAGGTACACCATGAAGTCCTATTGCTAAGTTGATAATAACTAAAGCATAGTAACCAAAATATAGAATAAAGAATATTCTTAAGAAATTAGATTTTCTAATACTTTTATTAAAATAGCATAAAAAATAAAATATGGCACTTATAGGTGTTGAATAAAACATTAGTATGACTAAATCGTCAAGCAAATCATTAACTTGACTTGGAAAATTAGGATGAAAATTTGGGAAAATAACACCTGTGCAAAAGAAATAAAAATAAAATAAAATATAACAAAAAACCATTATTGTACATATAATTTTTAATATTGATACTTTACTCTTCTTAACAGCTTCATTTGCTGTGTTTGTGTTTTCTAAATAATACTTTTTATTAACCTTACTAATCCCATTTTCTTCTAGGCTTTTATAATCTTTAAAATATGTTTTGAGTTTAAATCCTACAAATCCCATATTAAGCCTCCATTACTAAACCTTCCATAATTTCATATTTAGATTTTCTTTCTTTAGCAGCAGGCACACCATAAGGTGTATCACTATTTGTAAAGCAGAAAAAGTCACCAGAAGCGTAAATATAATCAGTTCTCCCACTTGTAATATAATATATCTTCTCTTTAACATATTGATAGTTTCTAATAATATATTTTAATTTACCATCAGTAACTAAAGAATAAATGTAATCAGCTAATTCTTCATCACTTTTATGTTCATAAGATTCACACGCTTCATATCCTCTATTATCATTATATAGATCCATATGCTTACTCATTTCCTCATTTGAGTCATACTCTTCATGAGCTTTAGCTTCTTCTATAGCATAGTAAGGACTTGTTCTAAAATACATTAAAGCCACCCAATAAGCATGCTGGAAGGCATTAGCTTTACTATCATCAGTAGTATATCCAAATAATTCTGCTGTTTTACTTATGGCATCCTTTGATGCTTGATATCCTTTTTTTGCAAACCAAAAATATTTAATATTTAATTTAATTTCGTTTTTAGTTAAAACATGTCCAAAAGCATTGTATTTTAAATCACAAGTTTCAACTCTATTGTATCCAATAGAATAAAAATAATCTATCAATCCCTCTTGCGTATCAGGAGCGTCTAACAACTCATAGTCATAAACGATTATTTCATCAGCATTGTACCCTATTCCATCAGTTGTCATAAAATCGTATCTATTACTTGCATATGAATAACTATTAAAACTAATAATCATAAAAATAAAGCAACTTAATGCAATAACAAATATTTTCTTCATCATACCTCTCCTTTTTTAACAATTATAGCAAAAAGAGAGTTATTGTCAATTATAATTCGATTTTATTAATCTTTATTATAATTTTTGTAAAGGTCAAGAGGAAAATGAAGAAAAATGGCAATTTTAAAATGTAGGTTAAT
>CAVCUQ010000072.1:0-4313 GCA_963605425.1 uncultured Eubacteriales bacterium | reverse complement strand
GGAACATATGGTCCTGGCTATTTTTATATTTACACAAACTTTATGTTACTCTCAAGTATAATACCTAATATAAAATAATCATGTCTTATAGAAATCTTATCAATTTATATTTTCAAACTTTACAAAAATATAAAATTAATTATAATTATAGTTGAAGGACAATAGTTAGAAGAATACTTCAAACAAAAAAGCAGAGACGGTAATCTCTGCTTTTTCTCATTTTTAGGTAACAAGGAACAATAAGTTAGAAGATTAATGACTACTTCTTATCGTCGTCATTATTCGATCATCTCTAGTGATTAGAAATAATGCAATCACTAGGATAACTAAATACTCCACTAGGAGTACCTCCTAACTTTAGTTCATTGTCACCCTTGAACTAATAAAATTCATATATGCTCCTTATACCAAAAAATTTAGTCAGTATGTCCTGACACTATATAATATCCAAATATTTGCATTTTTACTTGCAAATATAAGAAATTTTTAAAATTTTTTAAACACAAAAAAGTCCCACTAATTAAAGTGAGACTAATTCACAAAAATACTTAATTACTTAACGTTTGCAATACGAACAACGTCACGAGCAATCATAACTTCTTCGTTTGTTGGAACAACCCAAACTTGAACCTTAGAGTCATCTCCAGAGATACGAGCTTCTGCACCATAAGTTGCATTGTTAACTTCCTTATTTAAAGTTACACCAAGGCAAGCTAAACGGTTACAAATCTTTTCACGTAAGTGAGTAAGATTTTCACCCATACCAGCAGTGAATGCGATTGCATCTACACCACCCATGTAAACATAGTAGCTACCGATATAGTCAACGATTCTCTTAGCTTGAACGTTGAATGCCATAATACATCTATGATCTCCTTCGTTCATACCCTTAGTTACGTCACGAGCATCGTTAGTTCTTCCACCCATACCTAGTAAACCAGATTGTTTGTTAAGAACGCTGATTAATTCATCAATGCTCTTGTTTTCATGATGAGCAACAACTTGTAAAGCAGTTGGGTCAATATTACCTGAACGAGTTCCCATTGGGATACCTTCAAGTGGAGTAAGACCCATAGAAGTATCAATACACTTACCACCCTTAACAGCACTAATTGAAGCACCATTACCTAAGTGACAAACGATAATCTTTGATTCTTCAAGTGGTTTACCGATTAATTCACTAGTTCTTTGTGAAACATACTTGTGGCTTGTACCATGAGCACCATACTTACGGATACCGTACTTAGTATACCATTCATATGGAGTTGCATACATATAAGCTTCTTCAGCCATTGTTTGATGGAATGTTGTATCAAATACTGCAACTTCAGGAACTGAAGGAAGAGCCTTCATGAATGCACGCATACCAACAACGTGAGCTCTATTATGAAGAGGTGCAAGGTCTGCAAGTTCTAAGATTTTTTCAATTACAGTACCATCTGGACCATCAATTAAAGCAGAATCCTTAAAGTATTCTCCACCTTGAACTACTCTGTGTCCTACACCAGTAATTTCTTCTAACTTTTCAACGATGTGCTTATCAACTAAAGTCTTTAGTAATAATTCAACACCTTCAGCATGAGTTGGAAGTAAAGGTTGAGTTTCTTCTTTAACCTTTTGACCATCTTTATTGTACTTAATTGTGAAAATACCATTTAAAGCATTTCCTTCTGCATCTTTAGTACCAATACGCTCCATTACACCAGAAGCAATAACTTCTTCAGCTGGCATATCAAGTAATTGGAACTTGATTGAGCTTGAACCAGCATTTACAGCCATAATCTTTGCCATAATTAAATCCTCACTTATTTTTGTTATATATTTTCTTCAAACCACTTTTCAATTCTAATTAAAGTATTATTAAATTCTTTCGCATCATTGAAACTTGGTAGTTTGACCATTAAACAGTTCTTATCAGTTGAAACTTCTTTTCTAATGATAAGAATGGACTTCTTCTCTCCTTTGAATAATTCATCAGGTAATTCAATAAGTCCAATGATTGAACCTGTTTCCATTAATTTCTTTTTAAAATTTTGATCTTTATCATAATTAAAGAAATCAGATGGAATGCATGCTAGAAACACACCATTATCCTTTAAACTTTGCATATGATATAAAATGACATCATATGGGAAGTAAGAACCATCAACTAAGTCATAATAGTCAAAGTCAGTTACAATATAATCCATGCCATTAATTTTAGCATCAAAAGTATTACTGAAATATATATTAAGATTAGTACTTAAAAGGTTAGAATTTAGTTTCATCAAATTAACTAAAGCTTCTTTATGTTCTACAGCATATAATTCAGTATTTAGTGTTAAATGGTTTTCAATAGTGAATAATAAATTACCAAATCCAGCAAGCGGATCTAGAATCTTAACATTTCTAACATTAGGTTCAAATTTAGAAATGAAATATGCAAATAATATACCAATAGTATCTGGTGTAATATTTCCATTATTATTCTTTGTTTCTTGAAGGCCTCTTAGCATTAATGATTGAATAGCTTTTCTGATATCTTCAGTATTAATATCTTTTCCTTCTAATTTCTTATAACAAGAAATAAGTTTAGACTTTGCTTCTTCACTTAGTTCATCTTGTAAAATGTCTGATTCTAAGATGTTTTTAACAGTATAACTATATAATGTAAAATAATCTTCTTTTAACTCATCAAACATGATTTCGATAGATTCACTTATTGTGTCAAACACAAGTTCCATATTGCTAACTTCTGTATCTAAAGCCATTTTATCACCACTTGTTATTATAACAAATGAATTTTACTTTGTAAACTTAAAAAACGGCTTCTACCCGAGTTTTGCAGTTGTTGTGCTTAGATTAATTATGTAGGCTAAATAACCATTAATTTATTTTAATTTTATTTTCTTAAATTGTTTATCAAATAAGGCTTTATTCATAATAGAAGTGAATTGACCTGTTTCAAAATAATTTAATATAGTCTTAAAATCTTTAACCGTTTCATTCACTAAATCAGATAATTGTAAAGTTGAATATTCAATTCCATCATTATCTAATTTAGTCTTAAAATCTTTAAATGTATCCTTTTTAAGTACATGAATTATACCTTTAGATATTTCAGAACAAGTACACATATCAAGAGCTCTTACTATTCTTTCAACACTTAATGAATAATTCATTTTGTATTGTAAAATCCTTAAGATAACTAAACCTACAAAACAAGTCATAATATGACCTTTAATATGTTTCTCAGTTCTAACAAACATTGGTCTAGCAATTAAATCACTTTTAGTTACTCTAAAAGATTCCTCAATTCTCCATAATCCGTGATAAACCTCACGGATTTTTTTCTCGTCATAATGAAGTTCTGATGTTACAATTGCAAAATAGCCATCATATTTTTCCTCTAGCTGAGCTTTCTCATAATCGATAGAAGTTATATTTTCTTCAGCTAATTCTCCAGTATCCGCAACAATAGCTTGAGTTTTAACATACTTATCTGCACCATGTTTACATGTATAAGCTTTATTAAGTAAAGCTTTTTCAGCACGTTTTAATTTTTCTTCTCTACGTATCTTTTCTCTTCTAGCGGCCGCACCATTCCAATAAATTAAAACCTTTCTTTGTCTTTTGATTTTATTACCATCTTTATCAAATCCATCGTAATCTTCCTCAAATATTTGATACTTATAATCATCATTTACAACAGTATATAATGATTCATCAAATAACCTGCTTTCATATCTTTTACCTTTTTTCCCCTTTAGGATTTGAGAGAACATATATCCATCACCATTATTGCATATGATATCGATATTCGCATTACAATTCATACCCTTATCAGCTACAATAATTGTTCTATTTAGATCATAATTTTTCTTAACATTATCTAAAATAGGAATTAAAGTTAGAGAATCAGAAGTATTACCTGGGAAGGCTTTAACACTGATTGGAATACCATTGTTATCCATCATTAGACCTAATTGTACAATTGGGTCTACAACATGTTCTTTACTAACACCTCTTTTTAATAATCCAGTTATTTTCTTAAATTGATGTTTTTCACCTTTTTCATCAATCATTTCAATTAATCTTAGCCCCTTAATTTCTTTCTTATCAGTAATTAGAGGAGTTATTTCTTCATACTCATCTTCATCTTCGTAATCTTTTTGAAAATAGAAGTTTGTTGAATCATAAAAACATTCAGTAGTGTTTCTTCCAATCTTTTCTTTGATAACTTTATTTAAATATATTTGAATTTTATCTTCAGCGTCTGCAATATGATCAAGAGAACGATATAATTCATATAAGGAAAATTTATAATTTTTATT
>CAVCUQ010000071.1:0-4375 GCA_963605425.1 uncultured Eubacteriales bacterium | reverse complement strand
TTAACTTGTTATTTAGTATTTTCTTTTATTAATTTTAGTTTCTCTTCTATTTATTATATTCTAATATGCGGTTTAATATCATTAATCTATAATATTATTAAATTTAAGAAAGGAGATAATAAATAATGGATTTACTTATTTTATTTCTTGAATTCTTAAAAATAGGTCTCTTTACTTTTGGCGGAGGATATGCAATGATTCCGCTCATCAAAGAAACTGTTGTATCTCATAACTGGATTAATATCACTGAATTCAATAACTTTATAGGTATCTGTGAATGTACTCCCGGTCCTATAGCAATTAACCTTGCGACATATGTAGGATATACTACTTACGGAGTTGGAGGTGCTATAATTGCTAGTATAGCGGTAGTTATTCCATCATTTGTAATAATATTACTTATAGCCTCAGTACTAAATAATTTTATTAATAATAAATATGTTAAATATTTCTTAACTGGAATAAAAGCTTGTACAGTAGCTTTAATTTTAGGTGCTGGAATCACTTTATTATTAACTTTGCTTGGTATAAACGACTTTAAAAATATAAGTTTTAATTTGCAAGGTCTAGTAACACTTATTGCTTGTATCGCACTAATTATCTTATATAAACTTATATTTAAAAAGAAAATGAATACAATACTTTTTATATTATCATCTGCTCTTTTAGGATTATTAATTGGTATCATCTTTAAAATTTAGGACTTTAAAAAGGCTCAGGAGACAATCCTGAACCTTTTTTAAAATAGAGGAGATACAACTTGAAGTACAAAATCTAGTAAAACAAATAATATATTTCTCTTTAAATAATCATTGATATTAATCTTTTCACTTTCTTTAAAAGTATTAATTAAATCATCATACATATCATGAACAGCCTTATCGTTATAAAAGAATACTCCATCCTCAAAAGACATAAACATTGATCTATAATCCATATTTAGACTACCTAAATAAGCATACTTGTTATCTATCACAATACCTTTAGCATGATTAAAGCCTTTGGTATATGTATATACTTTAACATTTTCTTTAATTAATAGACCTACATGTGATTTAGTCATTGAATAAGTTATTTTTTTATCTGGAACACCAGGAATTAATACTTTAACATCTACTCCTTGACGAGCTTTATTAATAATTGCATTAATCATTTCTGTATCAATAATAAAATAAGGACTTGTTATAAGAATTGATTCTTTAGCGCTATTAATTAAATTTAAGAATAAATGATAACCTGGGTTTCTTGTATAAGAAGGACCATCACCAAATGGGAATATATAACTATCATTTTCTACCTTTATAGTAGGAAGATAATTATTAAATATTAACTTTTGTTTGCTTGCCATATACCACATTTGAATAAATAAAGTAGTAAAACTTAATACAGCTTCTCCTTCTATTCTTATGGCATAATCCTTCCAATATCCATACTTTTCTTTTAAATGGATATATTCATCTGCTATATTATCTCCGCCTGTATAGGCGATATTACCATCTATTACTACAATCTTTCTATGGTCTCTATAGTTAATTCGTGGGTTTACAGAAAGTCCGATAGGATCATAATTTATAACACTTACATTAGGAATAGATTCTAAGGCTATCAAATTAGCTTTATCTTGAGATTTAAAACTACCTATATCATCATAAATAATCTTAATCTCTACGCCTTCTTCTGACTTCTCTTTAAAGATAGAAATTAAATCTTTCATTATTTCACCCTTACCAAAGATAAAATATTCCATAAAGATAAATTTCTTTGCATTCTTGAAATCTTCTAGCATCTTATTGTGCTTCAAAAGAGCATCGTTAAAGAATGTAAGATTAGCTCCCTTATATAATGAGAATGATGAATCTTTATATAAGGCCTTTGATATTAGTGCCACATCTTTATCTAAATCATCTGTAATAATTGAATTTCTTTCAATTTTAAATGCAGTAGTAAAGTTTTCCATCTTTTTAAGTTTTCTCTTAGGTAAAACTCTACCATTACCAAAAATTAAATAGCACATTGTACCTAGGAATGGACATAATAATATGAATATAGTCCATGACAATTTGAAAGCATTATTCATATTTTTACCATACATAATAAAAACTGTAATAATTCCTATCCACTGAACTATCAAATAAATAATGCGATATGCATTGTAATAATCAGCTTTTAGAAAGTTAACTCCAAAAAATAGGAATGCATATAATACTAATTGAGCTATAAAAAAGATTATGGTTAAAATTGTTGAGACAACAATTCTAATTGGACTTTTAGATCTATATTCTGATATTTGCATTATTTTCACTTCCTTTTATATTATATATTAAATTAATTTATTAATAAAATAAAAAAACTTTAATTAAAGACATCAGCACACAAAAAGTATAGAATTTAGGATTAAAAAAAGAGCCCTTAAGGCTCCTTTAATAATTAATCTTTAGATGTCATTTGAGCAATGATTAAAATAATTCTAAGTAATTCTACAAAGATATAGAATATAGAAATTATTAAACCTAAAGCAACTGTCCATTCATATTTCTTATCAGAACCATTTTGAACAATTAATTCAACTTCCTTGAAATTAGCAAGTAAGCAGAATGTTGCATATGCTAAATATAATACTTCTACTGCAAGTAAGATTCCAAGTGAGATTTGTGTGTTAGGTCTAACTAAATGAAATATTGCAAGACCAAGGCTTGATAGCACGGCAGCTAGTAAGAATACTGTAAGGAATGTAACAACAGCTCCCATCTTATTCTTTAAGCCAAGTACATAAGCAAGTAATGCTAAACCAAATACTAAACCAGTACCAAGACCAGCAATAACTGTAATTCCAGGAACATATAGTTCGCACATTGCACATAATAAACCTATTGTAGCACCTTCACCAACTGAATATAGAGGAGCGCATACTACAGCAGTTTTTGGGAATATACGACCAATAATAGATGCGAATAATGATACTATTACCGCAGCTATTAGCCATCCTACCATTCTTGTTAACATTGAATCAATTTGAGCATCAGTTAAATAGATTAATCTATTGAATGACATAGCTACGATAAGACCAGCTATGATAGCAGCTACTATACAGAATAATGTTTTAAATGCAATACCTTTTTTAGTGCATACCTGAGTGTTTACTTCACTAGGGTTAAAAGTATCCTCTCCGGAACATGCTTGTTTAAAATATGGATTTGTAACTTTCATAATTAAATACTTCCTTTCTTTTCTTAAATTATATCATAATTATAATTTATAATTATAGTCAAAATATGTGATTTTAGTGTATTTTTCAATATTTAGTCTATTCTCTTTTGTAAATTAAAGATGACATCGTACATATTAGCGTGTTCTGCAACTCTAAAATAGTTAGATATTACGGTAATTACATTATCTTTATCTAGCATATTATATACTAATTGATTTAAGAATAGGAATACATAAAACAAACCATTAACTGAATAACTAGGGTCTTCTTTATATGATACAAATGGAAATAACACATAAAGAATATGATTGACTAGAATCTTTTCTAAATATATTTCATAATTTTCGATCTTTTCATTTAATGTATTCAATATCAATTCATAAGACTTGATATTATCTAAATTTATATAGTCTCCAATTGAAAACGAATGTGAATAAAAGTTTGATAATTCATTAATCATCTTTTTATTATATTCACTATCAAAATTTAAAGTTATATTAAATCTATCTGCTAAGACTTTAAATCTATCTAACAAACATAAATCTCTACTCGTAATAATATTAATTGACTCATCTCTTAAATTTGCATATTTATTAGCCTGTTTAAGTTTGATATCATCACTTTCAATATAAAATGTTAGTTCTCTTTCTTCAAATTCTAACTTTTGAACACTTGAAAAAATATATTCTACAACCCATTCACAAGATAGTGATATAACGCATTGTTTAGCTGGATATATTCTAGGAGCACGAGGATAATATCTACAAACAGATGGAATATTATCTTCTCCCATCTCGCATTGAAGACCGCAATAACCGTTAGCTAGACGCAACTTGCACTCACCATAATAATTCAAATCAATTTTAGCATATCTATCTTTAGTTGCATTATTAAATATAGATATACCTTTATCTATTTTTTCTTTAAGTTCAGGAGAACAATCTAGTGAACTTACTTTGTCATAATCCTTCATTGTAAGTGTAATATTCCAATTCTTACAACAAGTATTTAGACAATCATTTCCCTTACATTTAAACTCTTTATAATACTTTGGCACATAAAATATTTCTTTTATCATTTTTATACCTCAAATATCAAAAGAATTATAATTCAAAATTATTAATATTTTCAAGGTATAATTTAAAAAAGACATAAAGTTATATAGCC
>CAVCUQ010000070.1:0-4681 GCA_963605425.1 uncultured Eubacteriales bacterium | reverse complement strand
TTATTTAAGAGGTATATTATGGAAATTAAAGAAGGATATATTAATTATTTAAACTATAAAACATATTATAGAATAGTTAACCCAAATGGAGGGAAGACTCCACTTTTAATGTTACACGGTGGACCTGGTTCAACGCATAATTCTTTTGAACTTTTTGATAATCTTGCCTATGAAACAGATAGACCTATTATAATGTATGATCAAATAGGTTGTGGTAAGTCAGTCATTCCAAATGGACATGAAGAGTTATGGAAGAAAGAGACATGGGCAGAAGAACTTGTTAATCTACGTAAAGAATTAAAACTTGATGAAGTACATTTGCTAGGACACTCATGGGGAGGAATGCTAGCGATTATTTATATGACAGATTATAATCCTAGTGGAATTAAATCTGTTACCTTATCATCAACACTATCAAGTGCTTCTCTTTGGGACGATGAATGTCACAGACTTATAAAATTAATTGACCCTAAGGTACAAGAAGCATTATTAAAGTATGAAGCCTTAAATGACTTTTCTTCAAAGGAAGCAAAAAAAGCTTTAAATTACTATTATGATAAATTTGTATTTTCTAAAACTGATAACGATCCTGAATGTTTAACTAGAATTAAACCAGATTCAAGCAAGTGTTATGAGACTGCTTGGGGAAAGTGTGAATTTAGGCCTACCGGAACTCTTAAAAATTATGAATATACAGATAAATTAAAATCTATTAGTTGCCCTGTATTAATATGCTCAGGTGCTAATGATGAATCTACACCTTATCAAAATAAATTAATGTATGATACCATTAAATCTAAAAAGAAGTGGATATTATATAGAAATTCGCGCCACAGAACTTATTTTGAAGAACATGATCTATATATGTCTAATTTAGCATCATTCCTAAATGAGAATGATTAGTATTTAGAAGACTACAAGATAAAAATTGTAGTCTTTTTCTAAATTTTATTGATCTTTTGATCCTATTCTGTTAAGCTGGATCTAGGTGATAAAATGAATGATTTATTCTTAACTAATTATACTGATATAACATTTTTGGATAAAATTAAAGATTCACTTAAAAAATGCGTTTCTTTTTCTTTTACAGTAAGTTTTATCAAAATGAGAGGATTACAACTATTATCTAGGGATATAGAAGAAGCTTTAGATAGAGGAGCTAGTGGTAAAATTATAACTTCTACATATCAAAATTTTACTGATATTGCATCCTTAAAATATTTATTTAAACTAACTAATACATATACTAATTTTTCATGCCATATTGATTATAATTGCTTTCTAGATAATGGATATCATACTAAAGGATATTTATTTACCTATAAAGATTCTTATGAAGCGGTAATTGGATCATCTAATATAACTTACTTTGCATTACTTAAAAATATGGAGTGGAATTTAGCATTAAGTTCTGAAAATGCATTAGAATCTATAGATAATGCCTATAAAGAATTTGATTTGTTATGGGGTAAGACAAAGATACTTGATAATGACATTATTAAAAATTATTCTTATCAAATAGAATATGCAATTGAAAAATGGGATATGGATTATTTTGATTTGAATAATATTACTATAAAGCCTAATTTGATGCAGAGAAAGGCATTAAGAGAACTTAGAAGAAACAGAGATTTAGGTGTAAAAAAGTGTTTAATCATAGCTTCCACAGGTTCAGGTAAAACTTATCTTTCAGCCTTTGATGCAAAAAACTTTGACTCTAAAAGATTACTTTATGTAGTACATAGAGAAACTATTTTAGTAGACGCAGAAAAGAGTTTTGAGAATGTATTTGGCTCTGCTAGAACGTGCGGACTATATACTGGTACAAGACAAGAAATAGATAAAGATTTTGTATTTGCTACTAGCCAAATGATATCTAAACATTTAAGTTTGTTTAATAAGGATGAATTCGATTATATTTGTTTTGATGAATGTCATCACGCAACCACTGATTCCTATAAGTCTATTATGGATTATTTTGAACCTGCGTTTGTTTTAGGTCTAACCGCTACTCCTGAGCGTATGGATAATCAGGATGTATATTCACTATTTGAAAATAATGTACCATTTGAATTAAGGCTTAGAGATGCTATCACAAATGATTTAGTAGTACCTTTCCATTATTATGCAATAAAGGATAATTATATAGATTATTCTTCAAATGAAAAAAGAATAATTTCAAATGAAATATGTAAATCTATTAATATATCTTTTATTAAGGAACAAATAGAATTACATAAGAAAACAGATGAAAAACTAAAATGTATTGCTTTTTGCACATCAATTGAACATGCAAATAGAATGGCTAATTTATTTGAACAAGAAGGATACACAAGTTTATCTTTAACAGGTAAGGATAATACCGGTGATAGAATTAAAGCTTTTAAGGACTTGCAAGATGAGAATAATCCTTTAGAAATAATTACCACAGTAGACATCTTAAATGAAGGTGTAGACATACCTAAAGTAAATATGGTTTTATTCTTAAGACCTACCGAATCTAGTACTATATTCTTACAACAACTAGGTAGAGGTCTTAGAAAGTGTGAAGGCAAAGAATATTTAACTGTACTTGATTTCATAGGCAATAACTATGATAGATCTGTACAAATAGCTATTGCATTAGGCACTCTATCTAAGACAGTATATCTAGAAAAAGAATACCTTAAGAGTTTAGTTAGAAGTGATTTTAAGGATTTAAAAATTAAAGGAGTAGAAATATTCTTTGATGATTTATCTAAAACTGAAGTGCTAGATAAATTAGATAGTATTAATTTTAATAGAAGTAATTTCTTAAAAAGTGATTATTTGAATTTCAAATCATATCTAAAACTTGAGACATATCCATCTCATGTAGCTTATTTAGATAGTGATGTAGCACCTAATTTAATAAGATTTATGAAATCTAGTATTAAAGGTAAAAATAAAAGCTATTATTCTTTCTTAAAGAAGATAGGAGAAGAAAATATACCTATATTTAATGATAAAGAAACTTGCCTTATAGATAATATGTCTGAACTTTTACCTTTAGTTCGTCTCGATGAATATTTAATTATTAATCAATTGCTTGAGAATAATTTAAATTTACAATTACTTGAAAACATTCCTTATAAAGTTGACGTGCATACTTTAAATCATGCTTATAATGTATTAATTAAAAAGAATATAATTAAAGATGATAAATTAAATGTTGATAGAATAAGCCCTGAGCTAAAAGATTATTTACTTGATCTACTTACCTATGGAATGAAAAGGTATGATATAGAGTTTGGAACATATGATACTAAATTTAAACTTATGAATAATTATTATAAAGAACAGGTACAAATGATTCTTTTAAGACCAAGTTTATCATTTATGCAAGGAACCCAGTATGATACAGTAAACGGAGAAACTTATATTTATGTTGGACTTAAGAAAGATGTGAAAGATAATTTAAGACTTAATTATAAAGATAAATTTATATCAAGTAAGATATTCGAATGGGAATCTGTAACTGATACTACTTTAGATAATAAAGAAGGAAAGAAGATATTAAATACTAAGGTTGTTCATTTATTTGTAAGAAAGATTGAAAGCGAAGATGGAATAACCCTTCCTTTTACATATTTTGGTACAGGTAAATTTACAAATATAAGACCTTCTTATACAATAGATACAGATTCAACTAAACATAATACTTTACTTTGTGATATAGTATTAGATAATGAAGTTGAAGAAGAATATTTTGCAGATTTTGAGATTAAAGAGGATCCAAAAAAATGAAACATTATGAAGTAGTATGTGCAGTAATATATAACGATAAGAATGAGATATTTGTAGCTAGACGTGGAAAGGGAAGAGCTTTAGAAGGTTTCTTTGAGTTTCCTGGTGGTAAAGAAGAGGCAGGAGAGACAAAGGAAGAAGCTATTGTAAGAGAGATTAAAGAAGAACTTAATGCGGATATTAAACCAATAAAGTATTTAGGTTCTTCCTACTATGAATATACTAATCTTGATGATTATGATCCCTTCTCCATTACTTTATATGCTTACAAATGTAAGCTTATAAGTAATACTCTAACATTAAGCGAGCATACCGAATATAAGTTTGTGAGTTTAGAAAAATTAAAGAATATTAAATTAGCAATGGCTGACATTAAATTAATTGAATATTTGTAATTAAAAATACTAGAAAATAAGACTAGGATTATTTAAGTTTAAAAGAAAAAACATTGTTAAACTTTTTATTAAAGATATAAATTGTGTATACATAACTTATATCTTTTTTTCACGTATTTATTTTTGAAAGTGTGAAAAAGTATGTTATAATAAATATCGTAAGATAATAAATAAGAAATTGTATTTTAAAGAGTTGTAATGTTGTAGTCTATTTCCATAGCCTATGTTATATCTTAAATATATTTGCTTTTTGTTATCGATGACAATAAGACAATAAAAAAAGCCGAGATTGGCGTCTCGACTCCCGTGATAATCACTTTTTGCAAATTCATTTTATCATGGGTGCGTCATGTTGTCAAATATTATTTGACAAAGGAGGTACCTTTTTAATGCTTAAAATTAAATATTTATTAGTCTTAATATTCTGCTAATATTATTTTTTAAACAATAAATTAATATTAGGAGGTAAGCGAAATGGAAACAAATTGTTTTAAGACTAATATTAGTGGAATTCGTAAAGG
>CAVCUQ010000069.1:0-4837 GCA_963605425.1 uncultured Eubacteriales bacterium | reverse complement strand
TAAGGCCATAAAAGAGGTGATATGTTTATCACCTCTTTTATCAACACGTCGCGAATTTTAAAGAACCGTAATCTATTAACCCATTTTTATCTATTTACCACTAACCTCTTTTGATCTATCAATAAAAGTAGTATGTAATAATTCGTGTGCCTTAACACTGCCTACTTTGCCTAAGAAATTCTTATATAATTCCTTAATGTTAGGATTTTCATGACAATATCTAACTGTCATTTTAGAGTCTATATCATATAGAGTCTTATTTCTATTTTTCCTAGCCTCTTCCATCAGAGGTTTTCTTAATATTTTAATTTGACCTCCGCCGTTTGCGCAGCCACCAGCACAAGCCATAACCTCAATGAAGTCATAATTTCTTTTACCTTCTCTAACTTCATCAATAACCTTCTTAGCTTCAGCCATTTTATTGCAAATGCAAACTTTTACGTTAAATTCACCCATATTAACATTAGCTTCTCTAACGTAATCAAGTCCTCTTACAGCTTCAAATTTGATAAAGTTATCAGCATCAGGATTTTTCTTATTTACATAATAATATAATGTTCTAAGACAAGCTTCAGTAACTCCGCCTGTATTACCAAATATAAGACCAGCTCCAGAACCTTCTCCAAGTAAAGTATCAAATTCTTTATCTTCAAGAGTTTCAAAGTTAATATTAGAAGACTTAATCATATTAGCTAGTTCATTAGTGGTAATTGAAACATCACAGTCTCTACCACTTAAGTTTTGACTCTTTAGTCCGGCATTAAGTTCTTCTCTTGCACACTCAAATTTCTTTGCAGTACATGGTGTAACTGAGATTACTCTAATCTTATTTGGATCTAAATTATATTGTTTTGCAAAATAAGTTTTAACCATTGTAGCTTGCATAGCGATAGGGCTCTTACAACTAGAAAGGTTAGAAAGCATATCAGGATAGAATAATTCGGCAAACTTCACCCAACCTGGGCAACAAGATGTGAACATGGGACCTTTTACACCATTTCTAATTCTTTCAAGTAATTCATGTGCTTCTTCGACAATAGTTAAATCAGCACCCATTGTTACATCAAGTACATAATTAGCACCTAAAGTTTTTAAAGCTGAAACCATTTTTGATGCAACATTAGTACCACTTGGCATGTTAAATGCATCTCCAAGTGAAATACGTACTGCAGGAGCTGTTAGAAAGACTGTAATTAAATCTTTATCAGCTATAAATTTTTGAACTAAATCTATATTAGATACTTCAGTTATAGCATTAAAAGGACAAGCAATACGGCAAGCACCACAATTAATACAAACTCCATGGTCTCCGTTTTTAGTTAAATCATATAATGGATAAACGCCTGCATCTTGAGTACATGCTTTAATACAAAGTTTACACTTTTTACATAAAGCATCATTACAAGTAACAGATACGTTATCTAATTCAAGTGGAACACGATGTTCTAAACCAGCAAATTTTGACATATAAGCCTCTAAACTAATGATAATACATCATCCTCAGATTGAGGAGCTACTTTAACCAATTTCTTTAAATGAAGTATTACTTCATCTTGATTTGTAATATTTGAATATTCATGAGTAAGTGTTACAGTAACCATAGCCCAATCTCCAGGCTTGAATGTAGCATTTATCTCATTAACAGTTTCAAATCCTAAGAATCTAACATCATTTGCACAACAAGTCATAATCTTTCTACCAGGTAAGAAACGTGACAAGTCATCAACACCTTCAAGTTCTTGTAAACATGCAAGGAATGTTATTTCTTTATTATAATATCTTTCGTAATTATCGAAAGCATCCATATAAAATGTTGGATATTGGCTTTCTAGAAGTGTAATAGAATCTTTAGTTAAATCATAAGGTAAATCTTCAGCAAGTGTTTCAGTAATAGAACCATCGTTGTTTTCAAAGGCTATTTGAGCATTAGAATTGAAAGCTCTAATCATTCTTCTGAAGCTTGCAAGATTTTTTTCGCCAGTACATCTATTAAAGATAATTAAGTCTGCTTCCTTACATACATTATTAAATATTTGTTTCATATTATTGAAATAAATATTAAATGTAGAAGCGTCAATTAAAGATATAACTTGTCCCATTACATAATGGCTTGGAAGTACGATATTTTCAAATGTATAGAAGGAATTATATTCTATAACCACTCTTGCAGGTTCATACATTTGATCCATTTGTTCAAAAAATTCCTTAGTTAATTTATCTTCGCTATGAATATATTCAACTTCGACTGCAAAATCTTTTAAGAATTTTTCATCATATTCAACTTCTCCCTCTTCACAAACAATAAGCAAAGTTGTACCTGCTTGCTTGCCATAGTTAGAAGAAATTACATCTCTAATTAGGGTAGTTTTACCACTTTCTAGAAATCCATTTATTAAAAATACAGGAACTTCTACCATATTACTCCTCTTTATTATTTTAATAATAATTCTTTAATTTCTTTCTTAGATAAATTAGAACCTATTACACATAATTTACCTGTTGAAATAGCTGTTGTAGGTCTAATTTCAACTTGTCCTGGTACTAAATCAAATTCATACCAAGAATCAGTACCCTTAACAATACCTTTAGCTCTTAATATAATTCCATATTTATCAGTTGCACTAAGCTCATGAAGGCTCTTTTCTAATGTATCCTTATCAAATACTTTGGCAGTTTCAAATCCATAAGATGTGAATACATCATCAGCATCAAGATCTCCTTCATGATGGTGATGGTGATGACACTCGCAGTTTGGATCGTCACATTCTTCATCTTCATCGTGATGGTGGTGATGATGTTCTTCTTCATCTTCATCATGATGATGTTCATGGTGACAACAACATTCCTCGTCATCATCGTCGTCTTCATCTTCGTGATCATGGTCATGATGACAACAACAATCATCATCTTCATCCTCGTCATGGTCATGATGGCAACAGCAGTCATCGTCATCGTCTTCATCGTGGTGATGATGGTGGTGATGGTGATGATGAGTCTTCATATTCTTAACTTCTTCAAGCAATTTAGCCTCAAAGTCATCATCGCTTGCTTCATAAGCATCAAGTAATTTATCTTCACTTAATTCATCAACTGGTGTTGTAACAATAACTGCATGGTCATTAGCATTTCTAATTATTTCAAGGGCTTCTTCAACCTTACTATTATCAGCTATATCAGTTCTTGATAAAATAACTGTCTTCGCATGAGATAATTGATCAATATAGAATTCACCAAAGTTTCTTAAATACATTTTTGCCTTAGTTACATCACACATACAAACAAGAGCGTTAATCTTAGAATCTGGTACCTTTGCATCAGTTACGGCTTTAACAATATCAGATAATTTACCAACTCCAGATGGTTCAATAATAATTCTATCTGGGTTATATTCGCTTGCTAGCTTATTTAAAGCTTTTTCAAAATCACCAGATAGTGAACAACAAATGCAACCTTCATTTAATTCCGTAATATTAACGTTAGCTTCTTTTAAGAAACTAGCGTCAACCCCAATTTCTCCATATTCATTTTCAACTAACACTACTTTTTCTTTAGTTAATTTTGTTTTTAATAATTTCTTAATTAGTGTAGTTTTACCTGCACCTAAAAATCCTGAGATAATATCAATTTTTATCATATTAATTCCTTCTTTCAAAATCCTTTAATATTTTAGCACTATTTAGGCCTTATTGCAAATCACTTGCAACTTCGCTTGCGTTACTTTCTAAATGATAATTTAAGGTTAATTTATTTAATTTAAAGTAGTTTCTAGATAATCTCTTATATATAAATACTAAGTTCTTTTTGTTTTCAGTATCAATATAATTAAATGTATTAAATCCATCATTTATAAACATATTATTATTAATATCTAATAAAGTATTATTATAAATTACAAAATTATAATTCTCATCATCAATATTTAAATTTTTAAAGTTAGATTTCTTTTCTATTACTACTCTTGATACATGTTTTGGTATATTAATGTCTAAAACATTTGCATAATTAACACATATAGCCTCAACATATTTATTATTAATAACATCAGGCACTATAGCTTCTAAATCTTCATTTTTATCATAATAAGGCTTAGAAAATCTAAGTTCTTGTTTCTTTTTATAAACAGCAAATTGTGCATATTTAGCATTAGTAAAATATTTTAAAGCTTTGCTAGAAATAGAATAAGAACTTGCTAAATATTTAAGTTCTTCCTTTGTCTTATCTTTAAAAATCACTATCAAATTATCATTCAAATCAAAGATAGCGTCATCCTTTACTTTGAATAAATTTGAATTAGAAATTACATTACCCGCTTTTAGATTTAAATTTATTATTAGTTTTATGTCTTTACCAATAATAAATGTATCACAATAAATTTCATCCTTAATATCGATAATATTAATTACTTTATTATTAATTGTTATATTTGTATCAATTACATCCTGATTAAAAGCATTGATTATAGCATTTCTATCAAATAAATCATATTCGAAATTAGAATCTCTTATAATACTGTCTTCTCTCTTTTTTTGAATTCGTTTTGAATCATTAGAGAAAAATAATGCATATAAATAACTTAAAATATCATAAGTAATTATTATTGCAAATACTATGTAAATTACAATTGTTATATCCATCTTATCACCTTTTTATACCTTTAATATTTTATCTTATATTGATTTAAATTTAAAGAAAATAAAAAAAAGAGTTTACACTCTTTCATTTAAGATAAACACAATATAGAAAATCTAGCTTGGCAACTACCTACTCTCACACATGCTCTCATGTACTACCATCGGCGTAAAAGTGCTTAACTTCTGTGTTCGGGATGGGAACAGGT
>CAVCUQ010000068.1:0-5186 GCA_963605425.1 uncultured Eubacteriales bacterium | reverse complement strand
GTTACAATTGTAGGCATAGATTTATCAAGTATGAACCTGGTGTAAAAGTTCCAAAACAACTGCCTTACAATCCGGATGAGGAAAGCAAACACTCAAATGTAGACCAAAAGATGAGGCAAATGGAACAAAACATCAGAAGAGCCAAAGAAAGACAAACCTTGGCCTTGACTCCAAAGGAGCGTAAGAAGTGGCAGGTTAGATCTAAAAAGCTTCAAGCTGATTATTCACATTTTTGTAAAGCTAATAATAGAGTTCGTAATGAATGGCGAACATCTATTGGTGTGGTAGAGCGTGGGACTATGAAACAGGTCGAACGAGACCTTAAAGAACCTTACATAGATCCTGATAGAAGCATTGCTTTAAATAATCAAGTTAAGAAAGAAATCCAACAAGAGGATGAAGCGGTAAAATATCAAAAGGAAACCGAGAAGAAGTTTACTAAATTTACGCAAGACAATCCTGATGCAATTAATCCTCATACTCAAAAATCAATTAATAGCCAAAACAAACATTTTAGAAACACACCAGAATATAAACAAGCTCTAGCAAATGGTGAGCATAAAAGTTATTTTGATGAAACAAAGATTACTCCAGATAAATTAAATCAGTTTGTATTAAGTAACCTTAATAATATTGAATGGCTAAAAGGTTTAAACGAAAATGAGTTCAAGGGGACACTTGAATATAAATTTGACATCGCATATAATGTCAGTGAAAAGACACATGAAATTACTTCAACAAATATGATTAAGATTCATTTTTCAAAGAAAGGTTTTCATAGTGTACCAATTAAGAAGGTGAAAAAATGATTAATCTTTTAGAATTTGAAGATTTAAATGTTAGAATACAAGACATAAACGGTAATATAATTGAAGGCTATGTATTTGACTATGATGATGGTTCAGAAGAGGATGAAGATAGTGAATATTATAATGAACCATACATTTTAATTGACAAGATTAAACCAATTAAAGGTAATTATTTTAAACCTTATGATCGAGTTTTTCTTAGAAGAAATGAAATAGTAAGCATAGAAGAAATTAAATAACAAAGAGAGTCGCAAGGCTCTTTTTTTAATGCTTAGAAAGGAATATAAATGGTAAAAATAATAGAATAAAAACTAGTGATTTAAAAGACTATGAAAATAATCCTAGAAATAATGAAGCAGCAGTTTTAAGAATATCAGGAATAGAAGATGTAGACTATCACGAAGTTGCACAAGATTTACATCTATCAAATAACCAAGAAGGCGAAATCAAGTGTGGCGATAACGGAATATTTAGAGGAGTACCAATGGATAACGAGGAATTTCAATTAACAAGAATTGCTCGTGATATTTACTCTAAAGTTCCTTATGATGGTAAATACATCATAGATAAAGATGATTTAATTATTTGTCAAAGCAATGTGAAAAATGAGGTTCTAAAGTTTGCATACCCTAATGCAACAATAAATCCACTTGGCGAATGGACAGGAGGAACTAGTGTTGACACTGGTGCTACAAATAGAAAACTTGGTTCTGATATGGGAAGAGCTGTAACTGGTGGTGGCCTTCATGGTAAAGATTTATCTAAAGCCGATGTATCAGTAAACATTTATGCTTTTATTAACGCTCAGATTGTAGGACATCCTGTCGAATATAAATGTGCAATTGGAGACAAAGAAATTGATGGTAAGCCATACAAGGACATAGTAGAAATTGCAAGAAACTACATCAAAAATTGTGGTGGATTTGAGAAGTTCGCTGAATGGGGCTTAATAGACTAGGGGCATAAAGGTTCAAAGTACTTTTGCTTGAGGGAATACATGAAGAAGTCAGAAAAAATATGGGAAGTATTATTCGTTTGTTTAATCTTCCTCTTTCTAGTTGGTTTATTAACCTTTGTAATCGTATATGACATTAAAACAAAATAGGAGAATTATATGACTAAAGCTGAAGAGAAGTTAAATGAATTTATAGAAAAGAACCTAAAAAAAGAACACGACAAGTTTATGTGTGGTTCTAAAAATATACTTACCCAGTGGGAAGACTTGAGGGACACTATCAAGTCAATGAATGCAACAAACGAGTATATAGAGGAACAAAGGGACTTAATTAAACTTCATAAAGAGTTTATGAAAAGCAAGGGCTATACTGATAGAGACTTTAAAGAATGGTTAAATGCTAGAAATTAAGCCTTCCAAGCGTTTGTTTTAAAGGCTCGATAAATTAATGCCTTGAAGTAAAAGAACGCAACACAGGGCAAATATGGAAGGAATAAAGGCAATGGAGTGGTTTTGCAAATTAGAATTTTATATGATGATGTTTTATATGGGCAAGGTTATCCTTGCTTTTATTCTTGTTGTAGGCCTTGTTCTATTGCTCATGTGCCTTCTAAACTTAATGTATGAATCATTACATAGAGACTAGCCTATGGACAAGATTACTATTTTTTAGGGTAGTTATGATTATCATAATTATTTTAAGTTTTCTAACTTAATACATTTGCCCTTAGAAAATACAAGCTATTGTGGTATGCTTTCAAATTTGGCTCACATTCGATAGTTTGCTTTAATTTGAATAAATACCAAAGGACAACCAAAGAAGAGCGTGTAAGCCAAATATGAGCGTTTGGTGCTATTCTATTGGTTTTACCTGGCCCGAGACAATTACAACCTAAAAGAAATATAATATCAAGATTGTTTTATTTTTTATATTATCAAAATAGTATCAACTTCTAATATACCATAATCATGATATAATAATGATAGGAGATGATAAGCATGGAAAATATAAGACCATCAGCAGAACTAAGAAATAAATATAATGAAATTTCTAATTTATGTAAAGAAACTAGAGAACCAGTATATATTACAGTAAATGGTCATGGTGATACAGTAATTTTAACTCTAGAGAAATTTAATCAAATGCAGGCTGAATTAGAATTATTTAAAATGCTATCCGAATCTGAAGATGATGTTAGAATTAATAGAGTCAAACCTGTTACTGGTACATTGAATGATATTAGAAAGAAGCTTGAATTATAATGAAATGTTCAGTTATTAGAACTGATAAGTTTAACGATGAATCAAAAGATGTTATTCTTTATATCATAAATACTTTTTCTAAAAACAAAGCTATAGAATGTCTAGATTTTTTAGAAATATAAGTTTATAATCTTATCGAATTTTCTTATGCGGGTGTTATACCAAGATATCAACCTATTGCTAAACAGGGATATAGGGCATTAATATGTAAAATGAAATATTATATTCTATAAAGTTAACGAGGAAAGAAAAGAAATAGTACTTCATATCATAGTTCCTTCAAAGAAAAATTATTTGTATATGATCTAAGATCTATTATTAACAGTTTAAAAATAGTTGTTTATGCTATAGATTAAAAAATTAATTATTTAGATGTCAACAAAATCAAAGATAATATTTATAATTTAGTTAATATTGAAAGAGCATATATTAATCAGTATATAGACTAGAGAGTTGAGTTTGATGACAAGATCATCACTAATATTGAAGTACTAGAAGATCTAGTTGATATTACAAGAAAAAATGCTCTTAATGCATTTGCTTACGCTAATTTTCTTCCTATTACTGAAAATGAATGTTGATATAACTTAAACAGTGATAGACATTCATAATCCTGGTGAATTTCAAATTAATTATAAACCTGAAAATTTCACAAAATATAGAATTTCAATCTATGCCATGAAATAGAAAGATACTCTACATTTTATATAGTTCTAAGAATGTTGAAGTTAAAGATAGTGAAATAGGAAAAGTAGTGGAATTATGTGCTTTAAAAAATGCAAAATATGAATATTATAATAACTAATTTGGTTTTAGATTCAGTTTCTATAGAAGATGACAAAGATACATTTATTATTAATTATGAAATAACAAGTTAATGCAAGTGATTAAACTATAATTTACTCTAGTAACAGTTTGCACTTAAAGTATCTTGATTTTGAAGACTAGTGCATAAGGAGGAAAAGTATGAAGAAGTATGAAAATTTAGATTTAATAGGTGAAGAACAATATAAAAAAACTAATAAAGTATTAAGAATTGTTTCAATATGTTTAATATCTATTGGAGTATTATTATTTATATTTTGTCTTATAGGCTTTATTGTAAGTAAAAATATTACACCAAACAATATAATGAATGGTATGATAATTGGTTTAATTATCATATAAAAAACTTGAATGATATGCCTATTGATAATTCTTATAATTTTTTAATAATGATGGTTTTCTCTGCTATGCCGCTAGTTGCAGGTATTGTTTTATTAATTTTTACATTTAGAAGGCAAATCGCAGCCTATAATATAAATTCTGTAGCTCCCTATCGCCTGTGAAGTACATGAAGATTATGTAAAACCATTTGTAGAAGAAAGTGGTTCAACTTTAGGAAAGGCATATAATAATTTTAAAGAGACTGCTAATGTAAATACAAAAGAGGTTATTAAAATAAGATGCTCTCATTGCGGTAAACTTAATAGCGAAGATGCTAAATATTGTGATAATTGTGGTCAAAAATTATAAATTAACTACATTAAATTGATAATATAAATTAGTTGTATTTCTACTTAATTAGATTTGCAACTTTTTTTGTTTATGGATTTTTAATTAAACTTTTAAGATATTCTAATGTACTAGCTAATTACTTATGGTAAGTTTACTTATATATTTGAAATTAGGTAAACTTCAACCATTTTTTTGTTGTAAGTTTTCTTGTCGCTTATTTCCAACAAAAACATTAAAATTTAATTGAGGTGATATTTTTGGCATTTTATGGAAGAGAAAATGAACAAGAAGCCTTAAATTATATTATTGAGAAGGATGATTTTCTCATCGGGGTTAATATATGGTAGAAGACGTCTTGGAAAAACAGAGCTTTTAAAACACTGTTTTGCAAATTCTAATAAACCTTTTATAATTTATCAGTGTAATCAAGAAACAGAGAAGAGTAACATTTTAGATTTAACTAAAGTTATTAAAGAAGACTAGTAAATAATAATGGCGATTATAATATAATGGCAGAATTGCTATCAGATAATAATAGATTTTCACTTATATTTGTTAAATTCAATGGTATTAATAAAGCAAGTATTTCACAAAGAAGTGATTATGGGAATAAATCTATCATTTTTGGATTTAAGCAAATGATGAATAGAATTGCTTTAGAA
>CAVCUQ010000067.1:0-5203 GCA_963605425.1 uncultured Eubacteriales bacterium | reverse complement strand
ACTTGTGATATATTATACGGATGGATATCTAAATCTAGTAAGGTCTCTTGTAGAGGAAGAAAAAAAGAATGTAAAATATAGTGAATAAAATGGTTCAAGATTTTGTCCGCAGCCCCTTATTGGTTAGAAAAAAGCCTTTTCAACCTTAAAGAATTGCCAAAGTGGAGTGAAATTAAAAGGAACAATATATTAAGAAAACTTTAACGCTCTACACTATAGAAAATGGCCATTTCAACCATAAAATTTAAATAATGATAATGAAGATACTATCTTTCTGTTTTAAAGACTAGAAAATAGTATCTTTTTTTATTTATTGAAAAATAATGGTTGTCATGATAAAATATATAGTGTAGTAATATACTATAGAAAGAGGCACAAATTATGGCTATACCTAAGGAAATATTAGAAATAGAAAGACCTTCTAGTACTGTTGTAAGAAAAACAGGGAATGTCTATTATGTTATAAAAAGAACGTCAGTTTATAAGAATGGTAAAAGTATTCCAAAGGACTTAGGAACTGTTGGTAAAATCATTAATGGTGTTTATGTTCCACTAGAGAAAAAGAGTGATCCTAAACGAATCAAACGTGATGAAATCACAATAAAAGATTATGGTGAAATAGCTTTATGTAATTTATTTAGTGAAGAAATTCTAAAAGAATTATCTGCTATTTATGATGATAAAACATCAAAAACTATATACACAATTGCCTTACTTCGTGCAGCTTATGGAAATATAACTGATAGAGATTTAAAGTTTCAATATGATACTTCTTTTGTATCGGAATTATTTCCCGGTATAGCATTATCAGAAGCTTCAGTTTGCAAGTTCTTAGAAACTATAGGAATGGCGTACACCAGAATAATTGACTTTATGAAAAATAGAGTTTCAAAATTAAGCGAAAATTCTAGCTGTGTATTAGATGGAACATTAAAAGATAACAACAGTGATACCAATTTATTTAGTGAATTTTCACGTAAAGGAGGTACAAAAGGAAGCAAGGATTTATCATTATTATATCTTTATGATTTAAATACATGTGAACCTGTTTGTTCTCATGTATACCAAGGAAATATGCTAGATTTAACCTCTTTTGATGACTTTACTAATAAATTTAAAGTAAATAATGGTCTAATTGTATTAGATAAAGGATTTTATAACAATGATACTTTAGAACAAATTAGGAAAACTAATTCATTAAAATTTATTTTACCTTTGAAGAAAACATCAAAAATAATTGTTAATAATAAAGCGGATAAAGATTACGAAGGTATACTTGATTACAAAGAAAAAATCATCCATTTCAAGAAAACAAAAATAGATGATTCAAAATATTTATATTCTTTTAAGGATGATAATATAGCTAATGTTGAACAAAATGCTTATATAAAAAAACACACTAAAGCAGGTACATTTGATGAGACAAAATTAGAAAAAGAAAGATGTAAATTCGGTCTAATTGTATTTGAATCTAACGCAGATAAAGATCCTATAGATATTTATAAAGCTTATGAAAAAAGATGGGAAATAGAATTAATGTTCCAATTCTATAAAAACATTATCAGCTTGAAAAAAGTAAGGGTACAAACTGATTATCGTATATACGCAACCGAGTTTATTAATTTTATTTCTACTTTAATTTCTTGTAAGGTTAGAAACAAGTTGAATTCAGTTAAATTAAATGAAAAATATCCTTACAAACAAATAATGATGTATCTTTCTAAACTAAAAAAATATAAGGTTTCAGAAGTTGAATGGAAGAGTACAAAGTTATTAAAGTACACCGAAGAGATAGTGAATCTGCTCTCTATAGTGTAGTTAATTTAAAGTTTTTTTGATATATATTGATGAAATGTGTTTTACTGTAATAAAATCAAAAGTTACACTTAAAGATGGAAAGAAACTTAGAGGAATATCTAGAAATAAAACTTGTGTTGTTGTAGGAATAGATGATAACAACATATACATCAAAGTTGAACCTACTTCTAAACCTTCAAAGAAAAGCACTTGGGATGCTTTAGGCAATGTGATAGATCCTGGATCTCATTTAATACATGATGAAGAAAAATCTCATGGAATACTAATTGAAAAGTTAAAATTAACAAGCACCACACATTCTTCATAATCTACAAAAGGCTTAAATGATTCAAAGAATCCTTTAAATTCAATTAATAGAATTCATTATCTAATTAGACGATTTATGAATAATCATGGTGGTTATAATAGAGATAATTTACAAGATTGGATGAATCTAATATGGTTTATTATAGCTCCACCTACAAATGTATATATGAAGATAGAGAATTTTATTAAAATCGCTATTTCGTTACCTCGAAGAGTGAAATATAGGGATGTTATGCGAAAAAAAGACGATAGTGAAGGGATTTAGTACCACCCAGTTGCAAATTAGGAGTTTTAAAAAAATGGAATAGTACACCAAGAACGTTATTATGATGAAGATGGACTTCCATATTTAGATATTGACTATACTGATCATGGTAATCCTAAACAACATCCTGTTGTTCCTCATGAACACCATTGGATAATAACTCCAACTGGCGAAAGAAAACGAGATAAGAATTGGAGACAAATAAAATGACAAAACAAGAATTAGAACATTTAGTTGACTATGGTCATGAAATAGAATTTACATGGCAAGGTAAAAAATTTTCAATTACATATGGTATAGATTTTGAAAAAAATGAATATATATCTTTTTGCGAATTTTATAAGGAAACAACAGATGTTAAAAAGGTTGAAGAATTATGTGAAATCAAAAGATATGGTACAAAAGTTATTGATATGTTGACTTCTATTACTGATAAAGACATATCAATTTATTAAGGGAAAATTATTTAGTAATTAACAAAATGATTTTCTTGTAATTGAAAATTTAAAAAGCTTATAATAAAATCGAAAAATGCAGGCAATATAATTGGAATCCCAATCATTTAATGTCTGCATTTTTATTTATTAAGTCTTATAATATTTCTCTCTTATAATATCCTCTTGTATCCATTTTCTTGTTAAAATAAGATTTATTAGAAGAAGTATTTTTTAGCTTGTCTAAGTATTCTTTAATAACTTTAGCTGTTTCAGCCTCATCTTCAATTGTAAATTGTAATCTGATTCTCTTAGTTAATTTTAATACATCAGATAAATCATCAATTAAATTTAAAGCCTTATCATTATAAATATGAGTAATACAATTACTTCTTGAAGTAGGGAACTTGGAATATGAATCTTCTAATTCATATTTATGGTTAGCACAGTCTCCGCACTCTCCGTATCTACGTAAAGGACAATATTTAAGAGTCATTAGATTTTGATGACCATAAACAATAATCTCTACATTAGGATTTGACTTATATTTATTCTTATAAGATTCAAGAGTATTTCTTAGCTCTAGATAACTCATTTCTAGTGACATAGTAACCACATCAATACCCTCTTTATGAAGATAATAAATAGAATCGCTATTAGATACATTAAATGAATAATCTGATACTAATTTAGCTTTACCTTTGTAATAATAGATACCACCATAAGAACCAACAAGGATTGCATCTCCACTCTCTTTGTATTTTGCATCAACATAAGGAGAATAATTGGATTTGTCATAGATTGTTTCAATTCCAAGTTTTTTGCATACATCTACTTGTGTAGAAGTAGTGCAGTAAGCAGTCAACTTAACTTGAGTATCTTCTTCGTAATCTATACGGAAGGTAGTTTCGTTATCTATGAAATCATTTCTTTCACCTTGATAGAATTTAATAATTTGATCGATTAAGTTTCTTCTAGTTTCATTAATAGAAGAAACAGTCATAAATAAATCTCCTTCTAAGTTATTTATAACTTTATTTAAATACATAGAAGTATCACCAAATTTAGCAAGTTGTTTAGTAAGTGCAGCTGTATCAATAGGTCTTGATTTGGCACTATCAAAAAGTGATGAACTAGTAGCTGTAAATTCCTTGTTATCTATTGTAGTTTTTAAGGTTAAAGGAGTACCACATGAGCCAAAACACTCAATATCGATTCCTCTTTTAAATTCATTAGAAATAGTTAAATCAATAGAAGAGTCAATCATTTTAAAGATTTGAGTTCCTTTTTCAAATTGTCTGTAAATATTTACTAAACAAGAAGAACTAGAAGAAGATATTTCATTTTCTTTATCATTAAACATAGAATCTACTGTAAAGAAGTAGTCTTCACTAGATGCAATTCTTACTCTATCACCAACTCTAAGAGAACGACTAAGATTTAATTTAGTATATTTTCCTTTAATAGAATCAATAGTACCAATTAAAGCACCTTCGTTATTTTTCTTTCTAATATCAACTATAGAGCCTTTATCTTCATTAAATAAGAATCCTTTAGTATAGTTTCTATGGAATATTGTATCTAATGCTTTAGTAGTATAATTCTTATCATCTAATTTCTTTCTATATTCAGATACAACAATCTTAACGTATTCAGCATCTTTCATTCTACCTTCAATTTTTAAACTATCTATACCATCAAATTTAAGTCTATCTAGATAATCTGATACATTTAAATCTCTCATTGATAGATGGAATCCTTCTTCAACAAGTTTATTATCCTTATATAGTTTATAGTTTCTACGGCAGTTTTGTGCACATCTTCCCCTGTTACCGCTTCTAAGTGTTAACATAGAAGAAAAGAGACAACCACCACTATAAGATACACATAAAGCTCCGTGAGCAAATATTTCAAGAGGCATTTTAGAACACTTTTTTATATTTTCTATTTCTTCAATAGAAACTTCTCTTGCAAGTACGCATCTTTTAGCACCAAGATGTTCAAAGAAGTAGACATCATTTAAATCTTTAATACCTACTTGTGTAGACATATGAGCTTCCATATTAGGACAATGTTTAATAATAAAATTAATCATTGAAAAGTCAGCTACAATAACTCCGTCAGTTCCAAGTTCATATAAAGCCTTAATATATTTCTTACAATCTTCGACTTCACTTTCTTTAAGCATAGTATTAACTGTAACATATATTTTCTTTCCTATTTGATGAGCTAGAGATAAAGCTATCTTTAACTCATCTAATGTTAAATTCTTTGCATAGGCTCTTGCACCAAAGCGTTCAGTTGCTAGATACACCGCGTCTGCACCATTATATATTGCTTGTTTAAAACAATCTAAATCTCCAGCAGGAGCTAATAATTC
>CAVCUQ010000066.1:0-5226 GCA_963605425.1 uncultured Eubacteriales bacterium | reverse complement strand
ATTTAAGTGAGGATAATAAAATGGAGAGTAAAGAAGAAATTACAACATTTAAAGGATCTATCAAAGAGATTTTAATTGGAATAGTTGTTTTATTTATTGGTCTTGTATGGCTTATATTAGAATATAATTCATTTTCAACTGCTAAATTTAATAAGGTTTTACCTTATATGTTACTCATTATAGGAATTGGTGTTCTTATGATTTTATATGGACTAGTTTCAATGCTTGTTATTTTAAAGAAAAGAAGAAATAATAAAAAATGTGAAAAAGATATGAAAAACTAGTTGATAGATTTCTCTTATAATTAAAGTTATGATAGAATCTAATTAGTTTTAAGAGGTAATAATATGGGTAAATTTAATGATATAATTAAGAAAAATATAATTGATAAATATCTAGAAGCTAAGAATGAACTTACTACTTATGATACTGATATAAATTCAACTGATATTGATAAATCTATTAAGGCAGAAGCATCTAAGGTAGTACTTGAAAATAAAGTTAATAATGTATATTATGAAAGATTAATTAATGTTTTCCAAGTTATTTGTCAAAACTTAAATGATGATGAATTTGAAAAGTTACAAGCTAAATTTATTGAAAAAGATGAGAAGAAGTTTAATGAGTTTAGAAAATTCATTACTGAAAGATCTCCTAAATATAAGAATAGAGATTATAATACTTTACCTTTAAAGGAAATCTATAATGAATTTAGATCAGCTTTCTTTAAAGATTCTATTATAGATTATCTAGACTTAACAGTTGAGTCTGTAGGCGAAGCTAAATGTGATGAACTTGTAGATAGTATTTTAAAAAATGATCCAGTAGAAAATAGATTCTCTCATGATTTTGAAAAGATAGTAAATGAAGCTAAGAATAGTCTGGAAGTATCAGAACTATCTAATGATGAAAAAGAAGAATTATCTACTATTTTAGATGAGGCTAATGAACTAGAATATGTATCTAAGGCTCAAGACGATTCAATTGAAAAAACTTGTTCTTCACTAGTTAATAAAAGAGCTAGATTACATGTTAAAGAATATGTAAAAGAAAATAAATTAGAAGAATATATAGAAGCTAGTGATACTAAGGTAGTATATAAAGATAATGCTTTTGCAAATCCTAAGGCTCAGGAGGAGATTAAGCCTCATGAGATGACTTTTAGTGATGGTTATAAACAAAAGATTATTAATGTATATCATAAGATGGATTCTCTAGGTTTACTTGATAGCGAGTTTATTACAGAACAAGGAACTAAAATCTATGGATTTAGACATTTCTATGATGCAAGACTTCATTTAAAAGAAGTAATTACTAATAAAGATTTTACTTCTTTAAAGAAAGCTAAAGAAGATTATGTTAAGGAATATAATAATTTAAAAGAAATATATTCTTATATTAAAGAAAATATTAATCCAGACTATTTATCATTCCCTGGTAATATGTCTAACTTAAGACAAAGCTATGTTCCACGTGAATTTTCAGAAGACTTACCAGTTAATGCTACTTTAAATGGGTTCTATTACGTATTTTCATCTTTAAAAGCTTCTAACATAAAGATTGAAGACTTTGCAGAAAATCCAATCCTTGGAAGTAAGAATATTGTTGAAAAATTATATTCACAAGATCAAACAGATTTAGTGTTTAATAATGTATCAAGAGAAGAGAAAATCTTAAGACTTCACGCTGCTAGTAAGAATGCGACTGTAAGATCTACATTCCGTTTTGTTGAAAACTTTGTTTGTCATGAACCTAAGTTTAATGCACAGAACGCTTTAAATAATATGTTATTTGTATCAAATGATGATGCAAATACAGCTACAAGTTTTGAATATGGTGATTTCTATTTCTTAAATAATCAAGTTAAAACTTTAACTAATCTTATTGTTACAAATAAAGATAATATTGCTTTTACTGATCTTTACGGTGAAAACACTAAAACTCGTGATGCAATGCATATCCACCCTGCCTTTGATATTAAAGGATATGTTGAAAAGAATGGACTAGATGTCGAAAGTTCTATAGAGTATGCAAAATCTTTACTTAAAGAAATTACTAAATTAAAAGAAAATGGATTATATAAATTAAATGGACAGAAGTCTGATAAGCCATTTACTAAACAAGACTATGAAGTACTTGTAGGACCATATTATAAAGATATTACTCTTGCTTTATTTAATTTAGCTAATTTAAAAGAATTAACATTACCAGAAGTTAATCAAATCTTAGATTTTTCAACTAATATTAAAGAAGTAATGGCTGAAAGTGGTCTAGCTCAAGATGATTTAGACTTGCTTGCGAAAAATAAGGTATTAAGTAGTTCTATTAAGAAATTTAGAGAAGCATCAGTATTCTATCAAAAACTAGATTCATTCAATCAAAAATATGGTCTAGATTTAGATTCAAAGGTGTTTGAAGAAGCTACTAAACAAATCAATTTTAATTCAAAACAATTCTTTAAGGATGAATTTATTAAATTATTTGATAAAGTATACTTTAATGATAATGGTAAAACATTTAAAGATGGCACACCACTTACTGATATTAACGCTTTAAAAGATTTTAGTAAGGAATTTAACGACATAGCAAGTATTGCAATTAATGATTATACAAAAGAAGATAATAAATCACCTTTAGAAGAGATGAATTCTAAAGAAAAGATTGAAATGTTTGAAAAATGTTTTGGTGTTAATAGAATTGAAAACGTTACTTATAACAATGAATCATTTAGATCATTAAATCAAAAAGGATATAAGAATTTAAATTATACAGATAAATGCTATATGTTTGATTCAGCTAAATCTAAAATTGATAAAGCTTTAGAAAAGTTTGATCAAAATATTGATTCAAATAATAAGAAAGCATTCCTTCAAAGTTATAGAGAAGTATATCAAGCAATGAATAGATTACATAACAAGAATTGGTTTGTTAATTTTATTATTCATAATAAGGCTTATAGACAGGAAAAGAAGGCTTTAAGTGATACAATTACTTTAGTTTCAAGTAAATTAAATTTAGAAAAAGAAGTAATAGAGATGTACTTTGCTAAAAAGGATGATACTTTATATTCTAAAACAATGAAAGATTTAAAAGAAAATAAAGATTCTGTTAAGTCACATAGTTTTGATGAGGCATTAGAAATATCAAATACTATTACTAATACAGTAAAAGAAATAGATAAGGATTTCGGTATAGAATCTAGTGAAGTTGATATCTTAACTAGAACTGAGAAAGAACCTAAAAATTTAGATGGTTACCGTAGGAGTATTGAAGCTGTTGATTTAGATAATAATATTGACATTAAAGTAGATAATGTTGAAGAATCTAACTCAAAAGAATTAAATCAAAAATTATAATATTGTAAAGCCTTTAAGATAACACTTAGAGGCTTTATTTAATTTCTTTGTAGACTATCATTAAATGTTTATGTTAGAATAAAAATACGATTATGAAGGGGTGATATATTATGTCGTTTCATATTAATAAAGGTAATGACTTATTTAAAATGTATAAAAATTCGCGTATTTTTGTTGATAAATCCATGCTTATTAAAGAATGCAATAGTCTTTTGTACTCTGAAGATTCATACATGTGTGTTACTAGGCCTCGTAGATTTGGTAAAACTATGGCCTTATCAATGCTTAATGCTTATTATTCTAAAGGGTGTGATTCAAAAGAGATATTTGATGAATTAAATATTTCTAAAGATGAATCATACTTAAGTCACTTAAATAAACATAATGTTATTTTTTTCGATATGGCTGGGTTATATACTGAAATTGAGAATAAAGATGACTTTGTAAAAGAATTAAAGAAATATTTAATTAGAGATTTAAAGGAATTATTTCCAAGTATCGATTATACTGATTTAACTCTTGGTGAAGCATTTGTAGAAATCACATCTACACTAAATGAGACATTTATCTTTTTAATTGACGAATGGGATGTCTTGATTAGAGAAGAAAAAAATAACTATGATTTAATTAATGAGTATATGATGCTTCTAAGAAATTTATTTAAATCTAGTAATGTTTCTTGTTCTTTTGACTTAGTCTACATGACTGGTATTCTTCCTATTAGACATGGCACAAGTCAATCTGATTTAAATAATTTTAGAGAATATAGTATGTCTGATTTATATAGTTTAAATACTGAATTAGGTTTTACTGAAGAAGAAGTAAAAGAATTATGTTTAAAATATAACGATGATTTTAATCAATATAAATACTTATTTGATGGATATACATTGAATAATAAGCATATTTATAATCCTTTAGATATTGCATGGTCTATTCCATATAATGAATGTTATCCATATTGGAGTGAAACTGCCTCAAGAGAAAATTTGTGTGATGCAATCAAGTTTGATAACTGTAGTCATGTTGATACGATATTAAGATTAATATTTGGAAAAGAAGTTAGAGTTGATTTAAGAAGTTTTGAAAGTGATTTGAATAAAATAAAAAACTTTGATGCAAGTTTAAGTTTACTCGTTCATTATGGTTATTTAAGTTATAATGAAGAAATGAGAACATGCAGAATAACTAATAATGAGATTAGAGAACTCTTTGTACTAGCATTAGAAGACTCACATATAGATATTATTACTGAACCATTATTAAGTTCAGATAGATTACTTGAAGAAACTTTAAAGTGTAATTATAACTATATTACTGATGTATTTGATAGATATCACAAAGAATTAGAAAATATATTTAAAGATAAAGAAAATGATGATCTAGGTATTATTGTTAAAACTTTATATTATAAAGCTAGAAAGTATTACAATGTAAACTCAAAATATGATTATAAAGAAAAAAGTACTACTGTAAGTTTTATATCTAGAGATAATACTCATTTACCATTCATTATAGAAATTAAAACTGATGATAATGCAGATAAGGATATAGAACAAATTATGAGCAAAGAATATTTTGATGCTTTAGGTGATTATCATGGAAAAGTAATCCTTGTAGGTATTAGTTATAATTCTAAAACATTAAAACATAATACTAAGATAGAAATAGTAGAAATATAATTAATAGTCTTGTGGATAAATTAGTCTACAGGACTTTTTCATTATTAAATTTTTATTAGAAATGAATAATATTACAAAATATTAAATTTTACTATGCATAAGTGTTGAAATTTAATTTATTTTGTTATATGATAATCAAGACTTAATTAATTTTTTAGCAAAATATGAGCAATCATATGACGCAAAGC
>CAVCUQ010000065.1:0-5627 GCA_963605425.1 uncultured Eubacteriales bacterium | reverse complement strand
AAAAAGACTGAACTTGGTATGTTTTCAGGAGAAGTTAAAGGCTTGTTCAAGAAGACTCCATATGGAATTGGTGTTTTGCTAGAAAATGATGGAACAATTAATAAAGATTTTTATAGTGATAAACCTAGCTATTTTCTAGGCACTGAGTGTAGAAAGAACGAGTATATAATGACCTATAAAAATGTGTGTGGAGGAAAAGTCTATACTAGCGAAAAAATAATTTTGCCAAATGGTTGTTTTGTTGGTAAGGCAAATATGATGACGGGTGTTCATACTGGTGAATATTGTGACGATAACGGAACAAAGTATTCGGGTGATTTTAACGGTAGACTTTTCACAAAAATAATGCGTTCCAAGAAAGGTGAAAATGTGATAACTTCTGAAAATGAACAAAATATTTTCACTGTTAATTATGCAAATGGGGATAAATATGTTGGACTTCTTAATAATGGCTTGAAGAATGGAAAAGGTGAACTTACTCTAAGTAATGGTGAAAAATACACTGGTGTTTTTGAAAACGATAACAAACAAGGTATAATGAAAATCACAACACCTAGCAAAGGCGAAAATAAAGAAATAGAAACCACTGTTATTTTTAAAGATAATAAAATTATTGCACAGAATTCCGAAGATTTTGCTGTTGAATTGGATATTGGATTTGGAATCTATACTGGTGATATAAAAGACGGCAAACCATCAGGTCACGGATTATGCGTTTATCATAATGGTGATAAATATGAAGGCGAATTTGTCAATGGTTTAAAACAAGGCGAAGGCACATATATATGGGCAGATGGATCTAGATATGATGGTGAATTTTTAAATGATAAACGACATGGAAAAGGTATTATGGTCTGTGCTGATGGTGATAGATATGATGGTGAATGGATTGATGATAAAAAACAAGGAAAATTTGTTGTTTCCTATGTAAATGGTGATAAATATGTCGGTGAATTTAACAATAATCTAAGACAAGGCAAAGGCACATATATACGGGCTAATGATGATAGATATGACGGCGAATGGCTTAATGATAGACGATATGGAAAAGGTGTTATGGTCTATGCTGGTGGTGATAAATATGATGGTGAATGGGTTGATGATAAAAAACAAGGAAAATTCGTTATAGCCTATGCCAATGGTGATAGATATGTTGGCGAATTTATCGATAATGTAAGACAAGGCAAAGGCACATACTTTTGGACTAATGGTGATAGATATGATGGTGAATGGGCTGATGGTGTAAAAAATGGAAAGGGAACATGTATTTGGGCAGATGGATCTAGATATGATGGCGAATGGTTTAATGATAAACGCCATGGGAAAGGTGTTATGGTCTATGCTGATGGTGATAAATATGTTGGTGAATATGCCGATGATGAAGAAAAAGGCAAAGGTACATACATTTGGGCAGATGGATCTAGATATGATGGTGAATGGGCTAATGGGAAAATACAAGGAAAAGGTGTCTTGACCAAACCTGATGGTAAAAAGATAAAGGGTGAATGGGTTAATAATGAATTAGTAGATTAAACATTAAATAGTGATGTGTAACTTTCTAATAAGACTTCTATAACTAACAAGAATGAAGGAATGCTAAATTCTATATAAATAACATTGGTAGAAAAACAGCTTTAGGGTACGAACTTTTATAAAGTGGTACGAAATTGTATCAAATGTTGTGTTTCTAGATATAATTATTTTAGAATTATTTTATTATTGTCTATAAAATTCAGTTGCTTGCAATTAGTAAGTAACTCGTATATTTTATGGTTTAAATAGAGATAATATATTTTTGATTATATACATATGAGTTTAAAAAAGAATTGTTAAATAAAATTTAAATTTGACATTAAAGAAATATATTAATTGGTAAATCAAAATTGAAAATCTAAGTGGTTTACTATGATAATCTTGAAATTATGTAGGTAACGTTTAAACTATTAACTTTAAAAATAAAAAATTAATTATTAAAGGAGAAATTATGAATTACAAAATAATAAAAGTAGAAGAAATAAAGAAAATAAATCAATATAAATGGTTCAGATCATTTTCAAATCCTTGTTATGGATTTAATGTTAAGATGGATGTAACTAATTTAATTAAATATACTAAAGATCATCATCAAAGTTTTTTCATTAATACTCTTTATTTAATTACAAGTGCTTTAAATCAAGTAGAAGAAATGAGACTTCGTGAGGTTAATGGTGAAATTAGACTTTATGATGAAATTAATCCAGCCTTTACCGTTATGACATCAGCTGGAATCTTTGAAAATACAGGTTTTGAAATGATCAATGATTATGAATTATTCTATAAGAAGGCTAAATCTATAATTGAAACTGTTAAGTTACAAACAAGCGTTAAAGAAACTTATAATGATTCAAAATTATATAATGAATATTACATTACATGTATTCCATGGCTTTCTATTGAGGGAATGACTCATCCTTTAATTGATAATGATTATGAATCATTATCATGTCCTCGCATATGTTGGGATAAATATAGAGAAGAAAACGGAAGAATGGTTATGACATTAAATATTACTGTTAATCATTGCTTCGTAGATGGTTACCCATTATCAAAAGCATTTAATTTGATTCAAGAATATTTTAATAATCTTACTGGTATTTTATAAATAATAGTATAAATAGAAGCTCACTAATTTAAGAATGTTTATACTGATTTTAGAAAATAAAATATAATCATAATTGTTGATTATCCAAATAATTTTTAATAGGTTTGACTTCATTAGTCAACCTTTTTCATAAATTTTAAATTACTTGAAATAAACCAGGCTTTTCGTTATAATACCTTAAAGAAAGGTAGAAAGTATATGTTTAAAAAGGTAAATTTAATATGTGTAATATCATTAGGAATGGTATCACTATCTGCTTTAAATATTAAAAGTGTTAAGGCTGAAAAAAAAGAAAATAATTATATTGAAATGGCTTCTAACTATGATGCTCAGGCTGCATTATATGGTGTATCAATTGATAAAGATTTATGGGAAGTAAGATGGAATAATAATTATGATTGTATATTAACAACATGGGATGATGCAATATACGGTATTACTGATATTCATATCGGTGAAGCATTTTATAAAGAAAAGATTAATGGACAATATAGAACTTCACTTATTTATGCAATTAAAACTATGCCTAGAAATATCAATAGAACTATTCATCATCAAGTATTATGGCATGGATGGGATGAAGAAGTTTTGCAGTATGGAGTTTTAAGTTATATAAATGTAAAGTCTAAAATTACTGATACTAATGCAAAAGTAATTGATTCTAATCCAAAATATGTTGCTAATGGTACTTCCTATTCAATAGGTAGTCAAGTATCAGCGGGTATAAGCGGAGTAGATTTTGGTATTAGTGCAAGTGTATCATTTGTTGAAAATGCAATTGATATCACTAATTTAACAAATTCAAGTGATAAAAATATAGATATAAAAGTTTCAAGAAATAAAGCTTGCGATAATGCACAGTCTAAGAAACAAATGGCACAAGAAAATTGGTTTTATTTTAGATATGATTGTTTAACTGACACTAAGTATTTAAAACAAGAAGTAAGTGTAATTCTTCAGTATCAAATGCTTGAGGATTTGCCGGAAAAAAATCCTAATGTATGGCGTACTTTTACATTAACTTGGGGACTAAATTTTATCTAATATGAAAAAGAAAACGATTATATTTCTAAGTATCATTTCAACTATTATTTTAATATACGCTTCTGTAATAATAATTCATAGTATAATTGTAAAACGCAAGAATGAAGAAGTAATTAAAAATACAAGTTATTATAAAGAATGTGAGATTATAAATAAATATAATACAAATATATATGTTTATGGTGAAGAAAAAAGAAATTTTAAGTATTTGAATCCTAGGAGTATCTCTAGTTTTGAAGAATTAGATTTATCAAGCGATTACAATGTATTAATTGTAAATGATTTGTACACTGAAACTGTAATGAGGGATGAAGACTACTTAACAATTAAAAATACAATATTAGAAGGAAATAATAAATTAATGTTTCTATATTATGGCAATAAAAAGTTTGAAAAGTTTATGGAATATGGTATAGAAACTACAGCACCTAGAGAAGATACACTTGGAATACTTTATGGTCCGTCACGATATCATAGTGGTATATTTTATACTACGTCTGATTTTGAAAGTGCTACTCAATATCCAAAATTGTTTGAGCAAAACCTTTCTAGTATCATTGTAAACAATTATTTAAAGGAAGTAATTGGTTAATTATGATAAATTTAAATAATATTTCCAAAATTTATGATAATGGCGTAAAAGCTTTAGATAGCGTAAATCTAAGTTTTGATGAAAAAGAATTAATATTTATAACAGGTGAATCTGGAAATGGAAAATCTACATTATTAAATATAATAGGATGTTTAGACAAAGCTACAAGCGGAAATCTTGTAATAAATGGTAGAGATATTTCATTATTAGATAAGAATGATATTTCTAATATTAGTGCCTCTTACTTTGGTTTTGTTTTCCAGGAGTTTTATCTAGATAATAATCTATCAGTTATCGAAAATATAAGAATGCCACTAGAAAAAAGTCATAATGATCCAGTAGATTTATTTAGACTTGCTGAAGACCTTGGAATTTCGGATATACTAGAAAGAAAACCAAATGAACTATCAGGAGGACAAAGACAAAGAGTTCAAATTGCAAGAGCACTATTAAAAAATCCTGAAGTTATTCTAGCAGATGAACCCACAGGAAATTTAGATGAAAGAATTAAAGATGAAATCTATAAAATCTTTCAAAGAATTTCTAAAGATCATTCAGTAATAATTGTTTCTCATGATTTAGAAGCAGCTAAAACATATGGTGATAGAATTATTGATTTAAAAGATGGAAAAGTAGTATCTGACAAAGAAGTTAAAAAATCAACTTATATAGTAAATAATATTAAGATGAAGCCATCTGAACTATTGAATTATATTAGTGAAAACACAAATAAAGAAATAAATTTAAATATTATCAAAATAGAAGAGAAAACTTCTCATGAAGAATTATCTTTAGTAGATATAAACGATTCAAAGGCAATTTCCAGCAGATTTGTGCATATTTATACAAATAGGCTTATTAAAAATAATAAACAAACTTTTATATTTAATATTATCATTCTTTCTATATTATTAACATTTTCAATGTTACTATTATTTTTTACAAGTTATGATTATAAAAAATCAATTAATAAATACTTAGATAAGAATTTTTATAATTATTATGTACTTTATAATAATGTGTCCTATACAAATGAATTTTATGAAGACTTCACTAATAATTTATATACAGGAAAGAAAATGTATAATGATTTAGTCTCAAGTAATTTAGATGTGAAGCCTTTAATTTATTCTGAAATCCAAAAATCGAATTCCACAGTATCGACTTATATAATGTATGATAATACACTTGATCTATATTCAATAGAAGTATCAGATTATTTTGCAGTAAAGAATAATTTGAAGGTTAATGATATAGTATCATTTAATAATAAAGAATATAAAATTTCAAATATATTTGCTATGTTCAACTAAAAAGTTGGTAATTGTACAAATTTAAAATTCTTACATA
>CAVCUQ010000064.1:0-5659 GCA_963605425.1 uncultured Eubacteriales bacterium | reverse complement strand
TTATTATTCCTAATTAAATTTTCTGCCATATTTTGATATGCATTAGATATATTATATTCATTAAGATCTTTATCAAAATTTATGCTAAATAGTTGATTTGTTATTGCCTTTAGGCTCATTTGACTTAATCCTTTCCTTCTTGTATTTATCAGCAATTTCAATGATTTTAGGATCTCTCCAAAATTGATAATAAGGATCATGATATAAGTCAATTTTTAAAGCCTCGTTTGCAAAATCATCAAAATCACCACCACAGTCTTCCCAACGTTTTTCTAAATCAACCATTGAATAGATGTAACCAACAAGATCATATGGATCATATTCGCTTGGAATAGAAAATTTTAATCCGGTATATCGATTAAAAAAGAGAACATAATTTATCACATCATCTTCCGTTTTACAGTTCTCTCTTAAATATTTATTAAAACACGTATATACTTCATCCCACTTGTTATTAGACAAAATTTCTTCTGATAGTTTATCCAATTTTACAAACTTCTCATGACTAGTTTTCAAAAAGTCGTGTGCAAATAGTTCTTTGCATATACTTAAATCAAGTGTTTTCATTGTTTTTTTCCTCCTTTAAATAAATAACTAGGTAACTTGTCAAATACCTTTTTGGCAACATCCATCGATTTAATATTTGGTTTAAAATGACCACTCATATTATCATATGAAACAATTTTACCTTTATCTAAGTGTAAAATTCCTGCCATTTTTACTCTTGGATTCTTTCCTCCAATTAGTGTTGGATGAGGGGTTGCTTTGCCTTTGAATCCATTTCCATTTCTTTCAGCAACAATAATGTTATCATTCATATCTATGACATATGTTAAATATCGATCACGTGATTCAGAAATTATATACTCTCCATTTATAACATCTTCTATCTTTTGTGCTGTAGGATTCTTTTCATATGTTCCATCATAAACACCACGATTAATATCAAATTGAAGCATCTCAGGAGTAACACCATAACTCTCTGCATATATTTGTGATGATTCTATTGGTTTTGTACCACTATAGTTTCCAGATATTCCACTACCCATTGTGCTTACCTCCTTTCATCTTGGAGATATAGCTTTCATAGTTAGCGAACTTCGCCCTAGAATAAAATTCTTTGAACACATCATCTGGCATAGAGCCATGTACTAGTACAACCCGTGGCTTTAGAATCTTAATCATCTGTTCGAGACCAAGACTAAAATAAAACCTGTTTTCATACCCACGAATACAACCATGTGTGCTAATGCATACGATATCATTAGTAGGAACTCCATCAAAGCAAAATTCAAAACTCCTCTCATCACCCCACCTAACATTAGGTATTACATAAACACCATGTTTTTGAAGATAGAAGCCAACTGCCCTATTCATATACGTATTAGTAATCTGTAAACATAACGGCATATCTCTATAAAGAGAGCAATCTGGTGAAATAACTGCTTTGTATCTTGAAAGTTCATCAAGATACTTACTTGTGGAGTTTAGAATTTGTTTAAATTTCACATCATGCATATAGAAATTGATCGCTAGATCTTTTTCCTTTATTGTGTGTCTCTTATCAAATGGAATCATATCCTTGGGAATGATAAGCACATCGTGCTTTGAAAGAGCAGGTATTTGGTACTTACCAACAAATGTAGCACCATCAACTAGGTATGACGAGTAACCATCATCAATAATTGTTTTAGACATATATTTTAAACCTCCTGTAAATAAAATTGAACGTGTCTAATTCGTTCTGTTTTTATTATACTTGAGGTTTAAAAAGGCCTGTATTTCATCAAAATACACCATTTATAGCCTTTATATGGCTTAATTCATTATTTATTCCTAATATAAAGTCAATTTGTATTTTCACAAAATAATTTAATTTTAAAATTCTTTAATAAATCCTTCTTTTCCTAAACTTTTAAGTAAATCATCTGCCATATCTATATCAATTTTAGAGTCTAGAATAAAACTATATAAAACATCATTAACATCATATTTAGATAATTGAGTATTATTAAGCTCTAACAAAAAATCTCTTTCAGGCTTTAATAATTTTAATCCGATTAATATTTTTATAAGTGTAACTTTTTGAAGTTTATTTCTTTTATTATTTTTAATTTTACTAAAAATATCTCTACTTAAAGAAGTTTCTCTTTCAAAATCATCTAGACTCCAAGAACGTTCATCAAAAAGTTTAATTAAACATTCATCTAAAGTAACAATATTTTCATTATTAAATCTGTTTTCAATTATTTTCATTGATGATAAATACTTCTCATATTTAACTTGTTCACTTTCATTTGTTTGAACCATCTTAATGCCTAAAATTCTTTTATTACTTAAAACATCTTTAAATTTTATAGGAACGTTAGAATTAGAAACAAAACATCCTTCTTTATATTCAACATATCCCGATGAAATGACCTTGCGAAATTTTTCATCTTCACAGTATAATTTGAAAGCATCACCTAGAGAAACTTCAGTTTTAAGATCAATTTCACGTAGAGTCGTCATCAAATCTGTATCCACATGTTCAACTAATTGACTTATTTTATTAGTAATTATTTCATTATTGTATTCTTCAATTAATTCATTAATAAATGAAATTAAATTCAAATTAGTCCACTTAACTAAATCTGATTTTAAAGATTCAAGGCCTCTAATCTTTGCATTAAAATAAGACTCGGCAGAAGCAACTGAATAAGATTCACAAGTACCTAACAAAGCACATCTTAAAACTTTTTCATTTTTACCTTTCTCATAATATTTAACAATGAAACTGTTTCTATAATTATCATCTATTCCAGCCAGAATAGAAAACAATGATTCCATTGACTCATCATCATTCCTATTCTTATCAATATAATCAATAATCCAATTAATCATCTCTTGTCTATCTAAATTACATGAAATAAATCTTTGTAAAGCGAAAGGTATAAAATAGCCTTGTTTAGTTTTCCCAACTTCTATGCAAGTGTTAAAAAAGGGTTTATAATTATTTCCATCAAATATAATTTCTTCTATACCTTCTTCATCTACTATTCCTTTTTCTACATACCGTTTAGCAAATTCCTTTATATAGTTTTTCTTAACTTTGATAATCTCATTAAGAACTCTATTACTATAATCATTTTCTCCTTGTTCAATCAAAAATTCATATATTTCTATAGCCAAATCCTTATCTAAATCAAGTATTTCTTTAAAAGTTTCATTTTTATAGAACAGATATGATAAATATGTCTTTGCAAGTATTGCATTATATTCTCTTTTCTTAAAAATTATCTTTATAAGTTTCAAATAAGAAATATTAGAATTTTCAGCTATTTTTCTAAAAGAAAAAGCATTTCTTGGAAAAGATACTGTAACATTGCAGTCATCTTTTAATTTTATCCAATTATCAAACTCAAATTTATAATTATCATCTAAATCATTTATAAATGAATAAAATGTATATAAATATTCATCCCTTAAAGAAGTGTCATGAATGTTTTTTATCATTTCATACAAATCATTAAGATTTGTAATTGTTGAGGCTTTCTCTATAACAAATACTGGATAAATTTTGTATTCAATAAATATATCTACAACAACTTTCGGAAATTCACTAAGACTATCAAGAATAATTAAAAGTAAATCTTTAATATTTTCTAAGTAATATTTTGCAATAGGTTTAATACCCGTAATCATTTCAAAGATCTTCATTTTGTATTTTCTATAAAAATCATTTACATGTTCAACATGATGTATTTTAAAAGTTTCACTCTTTTGACCAATACTTTTTCTTTCTAATAAAACATGAAGTAATTCACTATAAATCTGACTAGAATATATTTTTTCCTCAAAGTCAAATTTCTTTGCATCGACTTTAAGTACTTCATATAAAACAGCTTGAATTAATTCTTTTTCTTCTAAACCTTGCAAGTGAAAGTTTATAGCATCAAGATCCGAACTTACAATCCCTTGTTCATTTTGAGCAATATGAGACTGAGCAAATTCTATGATAGTATCTAAAGCCACATTAACTCCATAATGAAAAATATAATCCCAACATTTTCTTCTAAAAGGGATAATTCCATTTATGTCGTCAGTTATATTAAAAGAAACAAACTCAAGTTTACCAACATTTATAAATTTTGAATTTCTAAATGAATATTTTAAATATGATGATACTAAGGGTAGAAAATGAACATCAAAGATACTTCTATCATTTAAGTAATCTACAAATAAAGCAAGATATTTAAATGAGTTTTTCAAACTTTCATAGTCAAGTATAAATGCCTCATCTATTACCTTATAAATATCTTCTTTCTTTTCATTTGTCTTCTTTAATAAGATCAAAATACCTTCTATAGCAACTTTGCAATATTTAGACTTTGCAAGTATTTTGAATAATCTTAGACACCACTCTATATCCTTTTTCTCGCTATAATCCTCAACACCCTTTTTGAACTCCATCACAGCATAATCTAAATCTAAAGGTGCAAAGGCTACTTCAATATCATGTTTTAATTCAATATCTTCTATTAACTTGCAAGCTTCAAATGCTTCCTTTTTAACGTAAGCAACAACCTCTTCAGTAAGACTCATACTTAAAATAGAATTCAGAGATTCGATAATTCTCTTTTTATAGTATTTATAAGTTTGAACTATTAAATCTTTAATTCTGATATATTTCTTCTCAATAAAAACATAATATAAAAGGAAATCAGCAAAGCATTGATCTGATAATTTAACTACTCCTACACATTCATCAAGAAGTTCCATGGATAATAAAACATCAGTATCGAGCAAAAATTCTTGTTTAGTAAGTCCAATAATTTTTAAGATTGGTGAAATATAGAACAATTGATTAAGATAGACACTTTTAAAAAAAGAGATAATTCCTGCAGTAATAATTAAGTGATCAGAATTGTTCATCTTTGTAATTTGATCCTTATAGAAAGCGTTCATTATGTCTTTAACATCAAAAAGTGAAACAAATCCTTTTTCATCTTTTAATGCAACTTCTGCTATTACAAAAGCAAATCTCATATTACCTTTCGAGATGTTTGCAATTTTATTAAGCCACTCTACGTTTCTAATTGGGGTATTTTCTTTAATCGCTTTCTTGATGTCTTCATCGCTTAGAAAGCCTATTTCATAAATAAATTCAACCTTATTATCAATACATCCTTTAAGATAATCTCTTATGGTGAAAATTGCTTTTACGTTACCTTGATTATGATATTTTAAGCAATCTATTAATTCATCAAGTTTCTTATAGTTGTTTGCATCATCAATTAGAAAAAGATATTCCTTGGAGCCCTCAATTGATTCTTCGATAGCAGAAACGTAATCACCAAAGCTTTTAACACATAAAACTGTAACATTTTTATGTTCTAACACGTACTTTTCTATTGTAGCCACTGCTAAACAACTTTTACCTATTCCAGCGGAACCTGTTATAGCAATAAAATCATAACTAGATAATAAATCACAAAGTTCTGAAGTTTCCTTCTCTCTACCTACGAATTTATTTGTCAATGATTCAGAGACTTTATTTCTATGTATTTTAAATGTTTCAAGATCATCTAATTTAAAAGACATATGTAATCACCACCAATCACTATCTTTAATCAGATTATACCATTTATTGTATCGTTGATAAATTAGAAGAATGATA
>CAVCUQ010000063.1:0-6090 GCA_963605425.1 uncultured Eubacteriales bacterium | reverse complement strand
CCAGGCTTTAGATTATATAGACTCTTATGCTTTCTTATTATCTAGATTATTAAATATTAATGTATTAAATAAATCGATACCTGGTTCATGCCAAGCCGAGTCTATAATGATAGATTATTTAAAATCTATTCAATCTTCAGCTACATTTGCACTATTTGGAGTTAATGTTTTAAATTTATATGATACTGATGAGTATCAAGACCATATTAAATATATTATTGATAATTTAACTTGCAATTTATATTTTACTTCTATTCTTAATAATCATTATTTATTAGATAAAGAGGAACAATCTAAATTAATAAAGTTTAGAGATATTGCAAAAAATATCTGATTTGTAAATTATATTGAACCATCTAATCTAGTAGATATGACAAGTCTAACTACTGATTTACTTCATCCTTCTAATTATGGTCAGCTTCAAATTGACATAGCCTTAAAAGAGATAATAAAAATTTAATATAATATAGCCCTAGAGAAAAAACTTATACAAGTTATCTTTAGGGCTTTAATTATTATTTATATTCTACATAACTATTTTTTTCTATCTCAATTGTATCTTCTAATTTAAAGGCAGATTTACATTTAATTCTAAGTTTTCTTTTATCTTTAGATTCTATTTTTAAATAGGTAACAATTTGATTATCAAATGAAAAAGATAATATTACATTATGCTTTAATCTAGCACCTGTAATACTTCCATTTTCAACTATATTTATAGGAAGTAATTCAATATAATCATTTGTTTCATTTATTAAAGATTCAAATATAGCACTTGATACACCAAAATTACCATCAATTTGAAAAGGTGGATGTAAATCTAACAGGGTTCTTGATAAAGAATTATCTTTAAATTTATTGAATAATCTAACAAATAAATCTTTATCTTTTAATCTAGATGCCATATTTAAAAGCCAAGCAGCAGACCAACCTGTGTGACCGGAACCATTTTCTAGTCTTCTTTCAATAGTCTTCTTTGAAGCTTTGAATAATTCTTTAGTATTTTCATTTATTATTCTAGAAGGATATAATCCATAAAGTTGTGATATATGTCTATGACCTGGCTCATTCTCAGTATAGTCCTCATCCCATTCTACAATCTGACCATACTTACCAATTTCTATCTTAGGTAAGCTTTCTAATATATCTTTAATATTATATTTATCTTTCATATTTAATGCCTTTAAACTATTTAAATATGCATTAAATAAATCAGTTAGAATCATAGTGTCTAATGTAGCACCTTTGCATAAATGACATACTTCTCCATTTAGTATATAACTATTTTCAGGAGATAGGGATGGTATCATTTTATAGGTATTATCAATATATGTTAAGTTCTCTTTAAAGAATATAGCAGCATCTTTTAGAATATAGAAATATTTTCTTAAGAAGTTTAAATCATCTGTATATTCAAAGTATTCGTAAATTTTTAAACTAAGCCATGCACCACCGAAAGGCCACAATGAAGCTGGCATATATTTATCTTGTATACAGCAATCTCCATATATATCAGTATTATGAAAAGCTACAAAACCATTTGAATGATACATATTTTTAGCCAGTCTCTTACCTTTTCTATGAACTCTTTCAAGCAAATCAAAATAAGGAAGAGAACATTCAATTAGATTAGAATTAAATACATTAAAATAATTCATCTCAAGATTAATATTAATAGTATATTTAGAGTCCCAGGATGGAAATATATCCTGATTCCATAAACCTTGCAAATTTAAAGCTTGTCCATTGTTTCTAGAACCTGATATCATTAGATATCTTGAAAAATTATATAGAGAATTAATAGTGTAGTCACTTGTCTTAAGTATTTGTCTATTATATAAAGAACTAAAATCTTTTTTATGTTCTTCTAATATAGAATTATAATCCAAATTATTAAATAAAGAATCTACATGATAAATTAATTCCTTTTGATAGAATGTAGTATCTAAAGCAATATATATTTTAGTCTTAGTAGCACCTTTTATTATTATATTATCTGATATATGACTAGAGAGGCCATCAGTATCTATAACTAATTTAATATATAAATACATATTATGAGAATATTCATACTTTAATGTGATGCTAGTGTCTGAAGCTTTAATAGAATCAACTAATTTTTCTCTATCTAAGTTAAGAATAAAATCTATTTGTTTATCACTTTCTATATTTACTGCAATTAAATCTTTATTGTAACTTGCAAAATAACTAGTTTTAAAATTATTATTATCATTAATTAGATAACTACTAGTTAATAGACCATTTTCTAAATCTAATTCTCTTTTATAATTAGATATTTTATTTATATTTTTATATCTAATTAATAAGGTGCCAGATACAGAATAAATGCACTCACCTTTAGGAGATGAATATAAGTTTTGAGCAACTTCTTCTGCTTCTTTAATTTTTCCTTCCATCAATAATTTCTTAACTAAATTATTAGTCTCATAAAAGTTATCAGGTTCTCTTTTTCTATTTCGTTTTCCCAAATATAGTGAATCATTATTTAATACTAATTTATCTACATAAGGATTAGAATAGACCATAGCACCTATCTTACCATTACCAATAGGTATAGCATCATTAAAAGCTTCTTTATTTTTATTATTACTGTCAGCATAAAAGTCATAGGTAAGTTTCATAATATATACCTCTTTTTAAATATTATATTACAAAAACTTATTAGTTTAGGAAAAATTATCTATCTAGATAGAAAAAGCCTACAAGAAATTAATCTTGTAAGCCTATTTTATTAAATTTCCCATTTAGTAGGAACACCATCTACATAATGCCAGTAATTATACGTAGTGTCAGTTGGTTCTTCTTCACTATAATAATATCTAGCAGCATTACTTAAATAATCATTATTTTTAAGAATAGTAATGTTATTCCACTCATCAGGAGTACCTAGATAGTAAACGTTATTTAAGTTGTAGCAATATCCAAATGCATTATCATTTATTGATGTTAAGCTATTTGAGATAATGACAGTATTTAATCTTGAACAACCATAGAATGCCTCATTACTAATGCTTGTGACATTATTACCAATAACAACACTTTGTAAACCATAGCATTCCATGAATGCACTTTCACCGATACTTGTTACACTATCAGGAATTACAATTTTTTGCAGACTAGAGCAACATCTGAATGCATAGTTACAGATACATGTTACACTGTTTGGGATTTCTATACTTACTAAATCAGAAAGATTAGCAAATGTATAATCTCCAATTGTTGTTATACCTTTTGGTATAATAGCTTCAGTTAATAAATTGTAATGATTACTATTAAACTCAATTGTTCCTTCTTTATCTAGTAGATATAGTTTAGTTTCTTCATTTACTGAATTTGGTCTTGACCTCCATTCATTAGCTTTAATATTAATCCAGTCTTCAATTGAACCATTATAATAAATATTTGTTAGATTTGAACAATTATTGAATGCATAATAACCGATAGTTGTTACACTATTACCTATTACAACACTTTGCAATCTTTTACAGTCAGAGAAAATACCAGATCCGATATTTGTTACACTATCACCGATAACAACACTTTGTAAATTTGAACAATTTTCGAATGCATAGTTACCAATGCTTGTTACACTATCAGGAATTACAATATTTTGCAGACTAGAGCAACCTCTAAATGCATAGTTACCGATACTTGTTACACTATTCGGGATTTCTATACTTACTAAATCTGAAAGATTAGCAAATACATAATCACCAATTACAGTTACTCCATCAGCTATAACAGCATTTGTTAATAAAGAATACTTATTACCATTAAACTCAATTGTTCCTTCTTCATCTAGTAGATATAGTTTAGTTTTTTCATTTAGTTCATTTGGTCTTGAACAATATCCTTCAGTTTTTATATTAATCCAATCTTCTAATGAACCATCATAATAAATATTTGTTAGATTAGAACAATTATTGAAAGCAGCATATCCTATACTTGTTACACCATAACCTATTACAATATTTTGTAAACTTGAACAATTATAGAATGCCTGATCGCCAATATTTGTTACACTATCAGGGATTACAATATTTTGAAGACTTGAACAATTACGGAAACCGTCACTTGGAATATTACTTAGTCCATTAGGTAATATAACATTTTCAAGTTCAGACCATCCATTAAAGTTAATTTGGTTATTACTACCTAAACTATATGTTTCTGCAGTTAATATAATCTTCTTAATCGAATCATGACCTGTAGAACCAAATATATCACTCATATTTAGACGTGCTGGTATAGTTAATGATGTTAAATTAGTACATCCTGTTAACATACCTCCACCTAGTGTTAAAACAGTTTCAGGTATAACTAAAGATTCAATATTTAAACTATCTTTAAATGCATAATCACATATTACAACAACAGGTTTATTGTCTATCTCATCAGGTATAGTAACATTAGTTTCACTTCCGTTATATGAATCAATTACTATATAAGAATCATCAACTTCATAATACTTAAATCCATTATATTCATAGAAAGTCTTAGATACAAATTCCCAACCTAATGTTTCTTTAACAAATGTTTCATCTTCCATTTGTGCACTAGTTATAGTACCACTTGCTAAAACTTTATTTTCAGTGGTTACTGTACTTGCATTACTGATATTAATCATTACATCATCAGCTATATATGTTACATCCTTATAGAAACTATATGAATTGCCAATAGATCCTATAGATACATTTCCATTAAACACTACATTTTCAATAGTTGCACTATTATTATTACTTAGAACATTTATTACTACTTGACCATTAGTTTCAATACTATAATAAGCATTCTTAATATAAACATTCCTAAATGTACCACTTAAAGAGGTAAACATTGATAAATACTGAGTATATTTATATTCATTTTCTAAAGAAATAGTTAAATTAGAAATAGTATGACCTTTTCCATCGAAATAACCACTAAATGAATAAGGATTCCATAAATATCCTGACATATCAATATCATTTAATAATTCATATGATTGATTAGATTTCATATTTAATAATTCTTCAGGAGTAGAAATATATTTTGTTTTTAGAGCTCCATTATTATCAGGATCTAACTTATTTACGAATAAACTAAATGTATCATTGTAATTTCTAACTATATCATTATTACCTAAATGGTATTTAATACTAACAACCTTAAAGTAATTTTTTCCAGTGTATAAACTAGTATTAATATAGATATGATCATTATCTATCATAACAAAATTATCATATGTAGTAGAACTAGTATCCCATGTATACTGTGAATTAGATAATTCAACACTATCAACAATATATCCTGTAGGATTATCTATTTCTAAAATGACACCACTAGAAGTATTACTATTTACTAAGTCGCTTTGATCTACAGTATAGACATCTACAATACCTAATCTAGACTCTATGTTACACTCTATTATATTTGATGTAGTTACCTTTTGAACAAGTTCGTGTCCTCTTAATTCATACTTAAGTCCATCAATAGAGATATTCATTACTCCTGATTTCTTTCCTGCATACATCTTAAAAATAATATTATTAACATAATCTCCGCCTATAACATCATAAGCAGTATCATTGACAATAACACTTGAAACATGAATATTACTTGGATTTATTAATTTAACATTGAGATTAATTTCCTGTTCTGTTTTAATAGCTGAATTTGATAATAAACTAATGTTTTCAATTTCAACAGGTTCAGCTAAAGTTGTATAACTAAAGTCTTTGTAAATATCAGTCTTACCAGTTCCTTCATTTAAATCATAAGAATAATGAACTCTTACTGTATATTCTATATTACTTAATAGTTCTTCTATAACTCCACTATCATTTGTTAAATCATCTATTGTTTTTACTACTTTATTATTTAATAGTAACTCTATCTTAGTTAATGATACTAAATTATCAGGATCTATTGATGAAATACTATAACTTATAGATTCTTTTGTAGAGTCTAATTTTACTTCGATAGTAGGTTCAGTCTTTGATAATGTGATACATTTACTATCTACATACTTGTCAGTCTTACCTGTTCCTTCATTTAAATCATAAGAATAATGAACTCTTACTGTAT
>CAVCUQ010000062.1:0-6279 GCA_963605425.1 uncultured Eubacteriales bacterium | reverse complement strand
AAAAATTCAAGATTTCTTTAAAATTATTTTAAATTGTAATATTTACATATTGAAGCTTCAATACCTTTAGAAAGCGGAGCTGAAACAGAGAAATTTCTAATACCTAAATCAAGTAATTTATTAGTGACTTCAGGAATACCTGCTAGTTCCCCACAAATAGATAATTCAATGTTATAACGTTTGCAGTGATCCACTACCTTTTCAAGTTCTTTAATTAAACTATCAAAATATACTTTATAATTAGATACTTCATTTCTATTAATATTATATAATTCATGAGTTAAATCATTAGTACCTAAAGATATAAAATCTACATCAATAAAATCAGATAAATTCTTTAAAGCTTCCTTAGTCTCAAGCATCATACCAATTCTTAAATAAGACTTATTACCTAATTCATTCTTATATTTAACAACTAAATCTTTTAAATATCTAAATTCATCTTCAGTCTCAATCATTGGGAACATTATCTTCATATTTTGATATCTATTAGCTCTAATCAAGGCTACTACTTGATCCTTAAACAATTCAGGATAATTTCTATAATTTCTAACACCCTTCTTAGAAGCTTTTAGATAAGATAATTGTTTATCATCCCCAATATCAAAAGTTCTAAAAGTAATAGGTCTTTGTTTCATCTCAAGTACTGCATCATTATAGATTTGGTATTGTTCTTCTTCAGTTAAAGCTCTAGACTTATTCATAAAGATAAATTCAGTTCTATATAAACCAACACCATATAGTTTATACTTTCTTACCTTATATAAATCTTTATTCTCAGATACATTACCAAGTATTCTAATACCTTGTTCTGAAAAATCTCTAATTCTAACCTTTAAAGATATAGAATTCTTATAATCTTTATATTTTTGAATAAAATCTAAATTGCAATCTACATAAACTGCTTTTTCTCTAGTATCTATTACACAGTTTGAACTATTTTTTATGTCAATATTATCTACAAGAACAAATGGAATCTCACGAGCTCTGCATAATATAGCGCCATGACTTGTAGTACCACCCTTATGAGCTATAACACCTGCTACATTAGATCTAAAATCAGATAGATAACTAGGATATAATTCTTCACATACAATAATAACCTTATCATGAGCTAAAGATTCTACATAATCTTTATTTAAAGTTTGAAGAACTCTTCTTCTTAAATCCTTAAAATCTAAATTACGTTCTTCTAAATAATCAGAATCAAAACTTTTAAATTGTTCAATATATTTATTAAATACAACATCACAGGCTTTTGTAGCTTCAAAACTATTATCAATTTGCTCATCAATTTCTTTTAAAAGTTGAGGATCTTCTAAAATCATTATATGTGCATCTAAAAAATCATCCTTACAAGATTCTTTTAATTCTTTTAAATCTTTAGTAACACTTAATAAAGCCTTACGCACTTCTTTCTTCTCTTTATCCTTGTTTTCACACTTTTTATCTGAGACAAATAAATTGTCATCATTAATTCTTACGATATTACCATATGCAACACCTTCAGATATAACATTTGCGACAAGTTTTTCCATACAATATACCTTCTTTTAAAATTATAAATAAATATTAACATACTATATAAAAAAATATAAGAGTGAAAACCTTTTCACTCTTTTATCTTATCTTTAAATACTATAAACTTTCTTCCTAGATAATTAATTACAAGTACAATTAATGTCATAAGAATCTTAAATAGCCATTTATATACTGCTATATCAATATTAAAAATATTAATAATTAAATTATTATGTATAGGTGTCGTAACAGTCATTACAAGAAGTGTCAATAAATATCCAAATAAAGAGAGAATTAAATATTTAATAAAAACACTTTTCTTTTTTAACATATCACTTTCTATATTCTTATAAACAAACTTAGATAAGAACCAATTTATAAGCAATCCTGTACAAAATCCAAGGGTTGTAGCTATGGCTGTGTTAACATGTGCATCTAAACTCTTTAATACATACTTATTAAATATAAAGAACACAAGATAATCACAAAGTGTAGCCATTCCGCCTACAAATAAAAATCTAATTATTTCAAAGATTATATCTTTCTTACTTTGTTTCAATATTAGATTCCTCACAAATATAAATAGGTCTTCTTCTTGATTCATCTAGAATTTGATATCCTAAACGAACAATAATATAACTAATTATTGCTACTGATATAACAGCTACATCCACTCTTATAGGCATAGTATTAAACACACCATAATTAACATTGTTTACGATTTGCTTTATTAAATCAACAATTAGGATGATAAGCCAAATAAATCCGACAGCCTTAGGCACTACTAGTAACCAATTTGAAAATTCATCGATACCAGAGAATCCATATTTAAGTAATTTCTTAAAACTCCACTTAGTTACACCAGCTGATCTAGTTTGATATTCAAATTCAATAGTTGTAGTTTTAAAACCAACAAAATGATATAGACCCTTAGTAAATCTATTCGTATCTTTTATAGATAAAAAGGCATCAATAACCTTTTTATCTAATAAACAGAAATCACGAGATCCATCAGTCATTTGCTTGTCACCGGTAAAGTGACAGTAGAATCTATAGAACCATTTTGCAAAGAAACGAGATAAGAATTTAGCTTTCTTCTTATCTTTTTGTTTAGCATAAATAAGTTTAAATCCTTCATCATATTTCTCAATAAATTCAGGAATTAAACTAGGTGGGTCTTGTAAATCTACATCCATTATTATAGCCGCGTCACTTAAAAGGCTCTTACTAGCTTCAAGTCCTGCATACATAGCAGCTTCTTTACCAAAATTCTTAGAAAAAGAAACATATTTAATTCTCTTATCATTATTTGATAAATCTTTACATATTTCTAAAGTCTTATCTTTAGATCCATCATCTACAAAAATAATATTAAATTGATGATCATTATCTAAATACTTAGTGCATGTATCATAAAATATTTTAATAGTATCTTCTTCATTATAAACAGGGACAATTATAGAGATAGTTTCCATTTATAAACACCATCTTTCTGCTTTCTTCTTAACATCATATAGTAATACAAATGATGATATAGTTATGTAAATTATACCACCTAATGTAGTAATTTTAAATCCTGTATTATATCCTTCAGGATTATATTTTAAAGTAATATTAACATCAGTTATTCCTTCAGGTACTATAACAGCTAAGAATCCACCATTTATATTTACTACTTTATATTCGCTTGACACTGATTTCCATTCACTTGAATATGCAAGAGGCAATTTAACAATCTTAGCACTAGTATCAGTATTAGTAAAACTTAAATTGATAGTAGTATCATTATAATAGAAACTTCTGTCCTTATATTCTGCTTGTTTACTTAAATAACTGTCATATAAAGAATAATTAAATCCACATAATTTTATTCTCTTAGTATCATAACTCTTAGGCTGATAAACATATAATTTATCAATATCTAAATTTAATTCCTTTAAATATCCAACATTATAGTGGAATGGGTATAGAGTATCAGTTGTTTTATCATGAGCATAAATATAACTTCTAATATTTACAGTAGGTGTAGAACCATCAAAATTAGAACTTGCAGGTATTATATATAAGGCATCATAACTCATTAGTTTATTATAAGTGTATGAATCTAAGCTAGTTAAATCATATTCTACATAGTTGCTAGAAAGGCTAGTTCCTTCACCCATTGTATAAATATAAGTATCATCAGTTTTATTTAAAGCTGTATAATAGTCTTTCATAGTTATACTATTTTTAATACTATCATTTAACTCTTTAGCCTTAATTAAACAATCTACACTTTCAGTTGATAATGATTCATATCTTTCAATATTTACAACATCGTCTAGTGTTTCTCTTTTATAGTTAACTGTATCATTAAAATAATCATCATTTAAAGTAACATAAGCATAATTAAGTAATGCTAAATCATTATATAAAGAGTTGTTATTTGGTGTAGATCTAACAGATTTATAAATTAAAGTATCATAAACAATAAATGGATAATTATTATCTAACTTATAATAAACCATATCTTTACCATAAATAGTTGAATGTTTAGATGAATAATATTTACTAGGTAAATACATTTCAGCTACATTATCTGCCTTATCTGGCTCCCTTAAATATGTTGTATAGTTAGAATTTGTAATAATATATCTGACATTAAGCATTGGTCCGTTTACAAGTGAATAACCATAAAGACCTCTCTTTGACCAGAATGTTGTTTTCTTATCATGAATATAATAACAATAATCATCTAAACTTGTGGTATAGAATGATTGGAAGAAACTATAAGGATTAGTATTTTGATACATTATATCCGCGTTAGCCATAGCTTTATCATCGTTATATAAATTAATTCTTTCAATCTCACTATATTTATAATCAAAATTATCTCTTACATAATTAATATTATAATTTGATCTATAAGAATATTTACTACTATAACTAGTTGAACCTGTAGTTGAGAATATAACATATAAAGCAAATATTAATTCGCAAGCAATTACAAGTGGTATAAAATTAATCTTTTGAATATGATTAGGTTTAAATAGTTTAATAACAAAAGGAATAATTAAATTAAGAAGGTAAATACTTATGAATATGATTTCACCTATTAATAATAAATAGAAATAAGATTTATTAATTGAATTTGTGCTATCCTTAGCATAGTGTTCAAATATTTCTGGATTAGTATTAAATACAAAGATTAATAATATTAATCCCACTTCTAGTGTAATAATAGGTATAATGTTTTCAAGTTTTGTTTTATTAAGATTAAATGTGTAATTAGCTGAATAACCCGCAGCTAAGATATTAAATGTATAAGGAATAAAGAACCATCTTACATAAGATACCTTTTGAATTGAGAATATAAAGGAAAACATTGGGATAGCAAACATAAAGTTAAGGAGGAATACAAAGAACTTAATAGTATTTAACTTCTTATCTTTAATAAAGAAAAAGCGTGTGAAATAAATTAAGAATCCGCATGTCATATAGAAGCTTGCATGTTCTCTTACATATCCTCCACCAGGGCTTAAGCATAATGCATTAGGATAGTTAGGAATAAAGAAGTTCATAAGTTGAGTAAAGTAATGTTTATAACTAATACCTACTCCATATGTTTTATAATTATAATTTAAGAATAAAAAGAAATTATCAAATTCGGTTGATGTTCTACTTGTTTGATGCATGATATATAAGAAACTAGGAAGTAATATAGCGCAGCTTACAAGAACACCTAATAATATAAAGCAATAAAATAATATAAAATCATGGACAAAGTTCTTCTCAAATATCTTCTTATGCTTTAATGCTCCTTCTAATACAAAATATATTGATACAAAAGCAAGTAACATATAGGCAATGTAATAATCAAATAAAACTAGTACTAGTACAAAGATCGGTATAATAATTAAAGATAAGTTTTTAGTATTGTCTTTGTAAAACATATCTACAACAAGCATACCTAATGGTGCATAGAAAATAATACCTAAATAAACAGGGAATATTACATAAGCTTCAAGTAAAGCACATGATGCATAAGCAAGGGATAATAATAAAGATACCTTTGTTTTAAATCTCTTATTGTAAAATACAAGATACATTAAGAGAGCACCTGAGCAGACTTTTAGTATAAATGAAAACCATAGAGCAAACTCAGTTTCCATTATAAAAGAAAATAGAAAAGCTATTAGTAAAAATATATCAAATGGAATATAGTATAGTCCTGAGAAGCCAGATGATCCACCGTATAAAGATGTATCATAGAGGGAGAAGGTTCCATTTTTTATTTTACTAAATACTCCAGTTACATATGGGTAATACTGAACTATATCATCTGAATTACAGTTATAAAAAGTATTTGGTATTGCATTATAATAAATTAATATAACTGCACTAGTTATTGTAAGTATTGATAGAAGCAATAAGAATGTCTTTTTATATGATTTATAGATATTTTGATATTTATTAAAACCTGTTTTACATATATTTAGAAAATTCATAAATAATCCTCATTTTTAAGTTATTATACAACAAGTTAAAAGATAAAAAAATACTCAAAGAAAGATTAGTTTCTCTCTTTGAGTACCTATTATTATTTAGAATTTGTTAAGTAGATAGTTGAAGTTGCTAAATCAAATGTCCAACCGTTTTCTTCTTTATAACCTAGGTTAGTCCAGAAGTTTTGAGTCTTAATCTTAGTTGCAAATTCATCATCATAGTTAGAAACTTCAGCATGGTATTCTTGATATGGACCATAGTTTCTACCGAAGT
>CAVCUQ010000061.1:0-6494 GCA_963605425.1 uncultured Eubacteriales bacterium | reverse complement strand
TTCATTTTTGTTTATTTAATTTTTGGGTTAGCGGAATTCACTTCTGGAACTAACCAAATATCTTCTATATAATCTTTGATGTCTTCTATAGTCATATGATTATCTTTAAGCACATCTTCAGGTTTAAATCTATCAATAATTTCTTTCTTTAAACCAAAATTCTTAACTATTACATTAGTATCGCCTAAATAAGAAGCTACCTTTTGACCATATCCTCCGTCTAGAATGTAACCTTCTATTGTAACTACAAGCTTATAATTCTTTAACGAATCTAAAGTTTCAGTATCAAGGCTTGATAAACATATTGGATTAATAATTGTAGGATAAATATTATCTTTTATTAATAAATCTCTAACTTCTAAAGCATAAGGATAGAAATCATTTACTGAGATGATTGCAACATCGCTGCCTTCAATTTCCACCCTATTTTTTACTTCTTTATAAGATTTGAATGGAATTCTCTCATCCTCATATATTCCCTTAGCAGGCACAAGTATTGCAATACTTTCATCTCTTTGATCTAGAGAATAATTAAACATTGCAATATATTCAGCCTTACTAGTAGGAGCTAAAACCTTTAAATTAGGAATATTTGAAAGCATTGCAGTAATTGAAATCCCTAAATGAGTAGAATCTCTTCCGCCATAAACTGAAGCGCTAGATACTAAAAGAGTTGCCGGATTCTTATCTAGACATAAATCTGAATAAATTTGGTCAAAACTTCTTTGAAGGAAAGTACCTGCAGTTGCAAATACTGCCTTAGCATTTCCTTTAGCTGCCCCACTTAAAATAGCTACAGCTGCTTCTTCGGCTATTCCGCAATCAATAAAATTATCTTTATATTTTATTCTATCTTCTTCGCTAAAACCTAGATAGAAAGGAAGCGCTGCTGTAATAGCTAAGATATTTTCGCCTCTATCAATTCTCTTTTTTATTATAGAACCAGTAATATCAGAGTAAGACTCTCTAATATAAGGTCTTGTTTCCTTACCTGTTTTAATATCAAATGGCATAGTGTAATGCCAATCAGATTTAACCTTTAGACTAGGTTCATATCCACATCCTTTTAAAGTGTTAACATGTACAACTACAGGATGGGCTATATCTTTAACACTTTCCAACGTAGAAATTAAAGATTCTATATCATTACCATCCTTTTGATATACATAATCAAAGCCAAAATTTTTAAATATATTATTAGGACATAAACCATTTGTTTCTCTTAAAAGTTTTAAATTCTTATATAAAGAGCCATGATTTTCAACAATAGACATTTGATTATCATTTACAATAATAATTAAATTAGAATTAAGGTCTCCGGCAATATTTAATCCTTCTAAAGCTTCTCCGCCTGATAAAGATCCATCCCCTATAAGAACTATAACATTATGCTTTTCGTGGTTTATGTCTCTTGATTTAGCTAGACCTATCGCAAGCGCTATACTTGTTGAAGTATGACCTACGGTAAACAAATCATGTTCTGATTCTTTAGGATTTGTATAACCAGTTACTGTATCATATTTTAGCGGATTAGTAAAAGCTTCTTTTCTTCCAGTTAAGATTTTATGGGTATAAGACTGATGAGATACATCAAATACAAATTTATCTTTAGGTGAATCAAATACATAATGAAGTGCTATTTCAAGTTCAACAGTACCCAAATTAGGACCTAAATGTCCACCTTTTTGGCTCATCTTTTCAATTAAACATTTTCTAATATCTGATGCAAGTTCTTCAAGTTCATTTATTTTTAATGCTTTTAAATCTTTATTAGAATTAATTCTTTCAAGCATAGTAAAACCTCCTAAAAATTAATTAAATTATAACAATAATTGTCCTAAAATACAAAATAAAAGCTTTAAGACATATAAGAATCTTAAAGCTTAATTAATTTACATATGGAATGATTCAACTTTTTCAAGGAAATCTTGAATTCTAGGATTAGTAGGATGTACTAAAACTTCTTCAGGAGTTCCATCGGCTAATATTTGTTTTTGATCTACAAAAAGTACACGAGATGAAACTTCTTTTGCAAAACCAAGTTCATGAGTTACAATACAGATAGTCATACCACTTAAAGCAAGTTCTTTGATAACATCAAGTACTTCTTTAACCATTTCTGGGTCAAGAGCTGATGTAGGTTCATCAAATAACATGATTTCAGGGTTTAAAATTAAACTTCTTACAATTGCAATTCTTTGTTTTTGACCACCTGATAAACTTAGAGGATAAGCATCTTTTTTATCAAGTAGATTTACTCTTTCAAGTAGTTCTAAAGCTTTTGTTTTAGCTTCTTCTTTAGTCATCTTTTTAAGTAAAACAGGAGCTAAAGTCATGTTTTCAAGTACAGTTAAATGAGGAAATAATTCAAATTGTTGGAAAACCATACCAATATGTTCTCTCATTTTATTGATATTTTTTTCAGTTTTTTCTTCACCTTCAAAACTAATTGAACCAGATACAGGCACAACAAGATGATTCATACTTCTAATAAGTGTTGATTTACCTGAACCTGATGGACCAATAATAGATACAACTTCACCAGAATTGATTGTAAGTGAAACATTTTCAAGAATAATATTATCTTTAAATTTAACAGTTATATTATTAACCTCTAGCATGTTTCATCATCTTCCTTTCAACTAATTTGATAAGTTTTGTTGCAATTAAAACTAAGATAAAATATAAGATTCCCATCATTACATAAATAAGCATATAATCATAAGATATTAAAGCTACATTTTGGAAAGCCTTAGTTAAATCAGTAGCTCCTATAAATGATACAATAGATGTTTCCTTTATTAAAGTAATTAATTCATTTCCAAGAGAAGGAAGACAATTACGTAAGGCTTGTGGAATTACTACTTTAAACATAACTTGAGAGTAAGATAGACCAAGACTTCTACCTGCTTCAACTTGTCCATAAGGAACTGCATTAATTCCACCTCTGATAATTTCAGATACGTAGGCACCAGAATTAAAACCAAAAGAAATAACAGCTACATAAAGGGGATTAATTCTTGAAGTGGAAAAGATTACAAAGTAAATAATAAGTAATTGAACAACCATTGGTGTTCCTCTAAATATAGCCACATATAATCTAGATATATTTTTAAGTATTACAACAAAAGGATTATTTGATTTAATATTTTGAATTAAGCAAGTTAAGATACCTAAAGCAATACCCATAACAAAGGCTAGTAAAGTAATAAGAAGAGTATTACCTAAACCACTTAAAATCATATTATATTGTTTTTCAGATTTAAATGTTTTTAAGTATCTATCAGATATTGCGTTATAATTAACACCAAAACAAATTAAAAGTATTAAACAAATAACTACAACCATTAAAATAGTAATAAATTTAGGATTATAGATTAATTCTTTAATTTTGGTTAATTTACTTTTCGTCTTCATTATTTAATCACCTCTAAAATAGATTAAGCACCTAAATTATTATCGATAATTTTCTTTAATGTGCCATCTTCTTTAATTGTTTTAATAAATGAATTTAACTTTTCTAATAATTCAGTATTACCTTTTTTAACAGCCATTGCATATTCTTCTTCAGTTAATACAACATTAGGTAAAATCATAAGATCTGAATAATTCTTTAAATATAATTTAGCTGGTTCATTATCAATGATAATAGCGTCAATTTGACCATTTTTTAAAGATTGACAAGCAAGATATCCTGTAGAATATGGTGTGCATGTTGCATTCTTTAAGCCAGCAAAATCCATACCTTCATCTCCTACAATGTATGAATTACCAGTAGTACCTGATTGACAACCAATCTTAATACCGTTTTGGTTTAAAGCTGTTTCAATTTCTGCTTTAGTAGTCATACTAGCATAAGTAGAATTCTTCTTAACGATTACAACTTGGCTAGCTGAATAATAAGTATCAGTGAAGTCAACAGTTTGTTTTCTGTCTTCAGTTACAGTCATACCTGCAGCTGCAAAGTCAGCCTTACCTGTTTGAATAGCTGGTAAGATTGCATCAAATTCAATATTGTTGATAGTTAATTTTTTACCTTGTTTTTCTGCAAAGCTCTTAGCTATTTCAATATCGATACCGACAAAGTTTCCATTTTCATCTAGAGATTCAAATGGTTCAAAAGAAGCTTCTGTAGCCATAACTAATTCATTTGCAGAATCGTTTGAGCAGCTTGTAAGATTTGCACTAATTGTTGCTACCCCTAGTGCTAAAGTTAATGTTGATAATGTTTTTAGTTTCATAATATAAAAATCCTCCTAATCGAAACTTTCAGATTAAGAGCTTTTAAAATATAAAAAAGCCCTTAAACCTCTTTAAAATAAAGTCTAAGGGCGAAATAATCGCGGTGCCACCTTAGTCACTTACTAAATCACTTTAATAAGTACTCTATGAGTTCTATCAAACTCAGACGCTTTGACGGGCGAACCCGGATAATCCTTACTTTTTCGGATATCAGCTCCAAGAGACGTTCACTAAATTATACAATGCCATACTCACACCTACTACAGCTCGCTTTAAAGTTTCATTTAATTACTACTTCTTTTCATTGCTATTATGTTAATCATTATAGTCAATTATTTTTTTAAATCAAGTAAAAATTTAAACATTTTATAAGAAAGCGTATACATTTAAGCAAACTAAAAGTTTTTTTAATCTATCTTATTAATTTAAATTAATATATAATATACATATGTTTTTTAAAGAGGATTTTAGTATGAATAAATTAAATTCTATTATTAATTATAAATATATAAAACCGATTCTAACAATATTTACATTTTTGTGTTACATAGTATCAGCCTATGGAAATCCACCTGTTAACTTTGTAATGTATACAATATATGGAATAATATTACTATTAATGCTTATTTCAAGCAAGGATACATCAATAGCACTTCTATTCTTTTTGCTTGAACCTTTTACTATTTGCAAAGTTAGATTTGAAAATGATTATATTCAAATGATAAGTTGGTTTATACCTATTATATTTTTAATTATAGGTATAGCAATCAACAAAAGATTATATAAACCTACATTAAAACTAGGTAAATTTACAATAGGACTAGCTATCTATTTCTTAGGTTTATCACTTGGTGGTATGTTTTCAAGAACAAATGATGCTTATACTACATTATGTTATTACTGGTGGTTTACTCCTCTTCTTCTTGTAGGATTTGCATTAATTGTTTATGGAATTATTTATTTTACTTCTACAACAAGTGGAACACTAGAAAAACTAGTAGATGATTCTCTATATCTTACTATATTAATTATCTTTGAATTAATATTCTTTATGATAAGAAACGGTTATTCTCCTTTATACTGTATTCAAAATAAATGTGTAGATTTAGGCTGGGGGATTCATAACGCAGTTGGTATGATAATTCTAATGTGCATGCCGCTAAGTATATATAAAGCATTTTTAAACTTAAAAAAGAATTGGTATTATATTATTGCTTATATAGTGCAAATGGGAATATTAGTATTCCTTGTATGTAAAGGTGGAATCCTAGCTGCTTTAATTGGATCTATCGTTATAATTATTGGTTTAATTTATTACTTCAAAGAATATAGAAAGATTATCCTTATTCTCGTAGGTGCTCTAGTAGCCGTTGGCGTAATAGGTTTAATAATACTTAGTGTGTTAGGATTTGATTTTAGTATTTATCTTCAGCTTAATACCTTATTCAATCGAACATATATTTGGAACTCAGGCCTTAAAGTCTTCTCAAGTAATCAACTATTTGGTATTGGTATCATAGCTCCGATGGGTTGGAATGTTTCTGTTACTTTCCCATCTTATCAATACTGCCACAATACATTTGTTGAATCACTTGCTGTTTCAGGTTTATTTGGATTTATTTGTCTTTTATATCATTTAGTTGAAAAATATTCTCGTGTATTCTATAAAATGGATTTTAAGAAATTTATATTCTTCAACTTCTTACTATTCCCAGGACTATATGGTATGCTTGATAATTCATATCTTGAAATTACATTTATGTTATTCTTCATCTACGGTTTAATAGTATTTGAAGGTGAAATTAAAGATGACCCTAATTTAAAATATTTATTCCCTTTAGAGAAAAAAGATAAAACTAAAGAAAAAAATATACAAGGTTAGTATTAGCCTTGTATTTTTAATTTTAGTATTAAATATAATTAATTTGTTTTTCAAAATTATCATATTACTTACATTGTTTTTATGCAATGATTTTATCTTTTCAACTATTTATTGATGATAGCAATATTATCTCTCATGAATCTTTAATTAAATTTATAAACAAGTGAATAACTATTAAATATAAAGAAAGATATACCAACATCATTATATTTGTGGTTATTTTTTTCTTTGGGAATTATAAAACAAAATTCGTAAGCTATCTCCTTATCTATTTCATATTCGAAAATATTGAATTGATTTTTCTCAATATTAGATGTAAGCACATTTGATATACAGGGTGGGCTAAAACCCTAATTTATGACCATTTTTC
>CAVCUQ010000060.1:0-6754 GCA_963605425.1 uncultured Eubacteriales bacterium | reverse complement strand
TATCAAATGTTAAATCCACATTAACTGAAAGTAAATTGGTATTCTTTCTAACTGAGTTAACAGTTAAATCATTTTTATTATAATCTATATTAAAATTATCCCTTATATATTCAATATACTTCATATTTACCTCTTATCCCCCGGAAGTTTAATAACTTTAATATTTTTTAATGATTTTAAAAGACAATAAGTACTAATAAATGTTCCTATATATGGCATTATCTTTAAATTAAAGTAATTAGCTATAAAGATAAAAACAAATGAATAAGTCATGGAATAGATAACAAGATTAAAGCGTTGACTTCTATTTAAATAAGGATTTCTTATAATAGTTACTACATATAAAAGTAAGATGATAATTAAATATGTAAAGATAGCGTCTGTTATAGTTTCACTTATAAAATAAACATTACTAGATTTAAAATAATCATTATAAATATTTTCAAATATTTTTTGAAATGAATAATAAGCTTTAGAATCAGTACTTACATCATTTAAATTAAAATTATCAATATTAAAGTTTGAATAACTAGTATTTATAATTCTAGTACCATTTTGATATACAATTAAACTTGAAGATGAAAATACAAATACAACTGATTTTGTGTTTATAGCTATACTATTTGTTGTATCAAAGTTATAAATAACGTCATCACTGTCAGTAATAGAAAAAGCATTATCTATTGTAAAAGTGTTATTTTCAAAAATACCATTTGAATCAGTAGGTACTTGTTTAACTAAATAATTAGTTTCGCTTGGAGTAAAATAATATCTACTATTGTTATGTTTAATAATTAAAGGAGATACACTAAGTAACATAAAACATATTAAATAAATTAGAGGAATATAAAATTTATCTTTTAAATAAATCCCTAAACGAGAAGGGTGAATTAGTGCGTAATATAATCTGTTCATATTTAGTCTCCTTTTCTCAAGTATTCTAATTATAGCACATCGAGAAACAAATGTCTTTTTAAATTATTCATTTTTTGATATATTAAATAATGGTGATAATATGCAATTATTTACAGAAGAAAAGCACTATAATACATTATCTAATTATTATAAATATAAATATAACAAGAAAGTATTTAAGGTAAGTCTTAACGCTAACTTTACTTGTCCTAACAAAGATGGTACTAAAGGCTTTGGCGGATGTACTTACTGCTCACACCTTGGTTCAGGAGACTTTGCTGGAAACAGGTTTGAACCACTAAGCGTTCAATTTGCAAAAATAAAAGACATGATGCTAAAAAAATGGCCTGATAGTTATTATATACCTTATTTTCAAGCTAACACTAATACTTACGCTCCTTTAGAAAAACTAATTCCTTTATTTGAAGAAGCTATTACACTTGACTCAAATATTGTAGGTATTTCTATTTCAACTAGATGTGACTGTCTTGAAGATGATAAGATTAAATACTTAAGCGATTTAAATAAAAGAATTCCTGTTCAAATTGAGCTAGGCTTGCAGACGGCAAATGAGGCTACTTCAAAACTTATAAATAGAGGTCACACAAATAGTGAATTTATAAGTTGTGTAAAGCGCCTAGCTAAAGAGAACATTGAAATTGTAGTTCACATTATGAATGGTCTTCCTTATGAAAGTAAAGAAGATATGCTTAATACGGTTAGATTCTTAAATGAATTACCTATCAATGGTATTAAGATTCATGAACTTTGTATATTAAAAAATACTAAGATGGAAGAATTGTATAATAAAGAAAAATTTCATCTTCCTACTCTAGAAGAGTACACTGATATCGTAGTAAGCCAGTTAGATATTTTAAATCCTGATGTTATTGTGCATAGACTTTGTGCAGACGCCCCTATAGATGATCTAATCGAACCAAAATGGACCATAAAAAAAATGGTCGTCATGAATGAGATTGATAAGCTTTTAAGAAAGCGTAACATCTATCAAGGCGATCATTTTAATAAGTAGGCCATTCTTCGAACAATAAATCTTCAGCTTTAAAATATTCATTAAATACTTTTTCAGATATAAATGGACATACAATACTTAATAATTTAGTAAATATTAAGGATTGATTTTGTGTCCATTTTTTTAAATTGAATTCTTTATAGAAGAAAAATTCAAGAGTCTTAGTGAAACTTGCCATATCTAAAACATTGATATATTTATCAAGAGATAATACTAAATTATAAATCTTATTATCTAGATCAAAATTGTCTTCAGCAAATCCTTCACTAAATTTTTCGTAATAATCTTTTAAAAAATTAGAGCTAGCTTCAAGCTGATAAAGCATATTTTCATAAACTGTATCTTTTGTATGTTTTAATACATAATGCCTAATATCATCTGCTTTATATTTATCTAAAGATTCACTAATAAAATTAATATTTAAATTATTAATCTTATTAATTAAATTATTACTAGGTTTAGAATCTATCAAGATTTTATATTCTCTTTTTTTATATTCTTTTTTATCTATAATACTAAAAATAATTGGAAATAGTATTTCTTCTAAGATATCTTCCTTATATATTACCTCAGTAATATTTGATGCAAAATCTTTTGATTCAAAATAATTATTTTCATCTTGTAAGTATAATTTAGTAATACTTGTTTGATATATGTTATTAAAAGTTTGATTAACAAGTTCGATATTAATATCTGGAGTTTTATTAAATATTATCTTATTAAATCTATTTAAATAAATAGGTAAATATTCTTTTTCAAGTACTTCATAGCCTTTATCATTTAAGGTTTTTAGTGGTATTGGGGCTCCTGAATTCATTGAATTAGATATTATTATCTCTTTGGTTTTAAAATGTTTTACTATAGTACCAAGTTCTTCTTCTTTGATAACATTAAGCATTTTATTTCTAGCTTCTATTAAAGATAGGGAATCTAGAAAACCTGAATTAATAAGTTTACCATTTGAAATAACAAAATTGTAATCTAAACCAAATTCACTTGCAAAGGCATAATCTTTTTCATCTATTTGAGGAATTCCAACATGAATAGCCTCATCAAAGTTATAAGATATAATAATACATATATCTTTATAATTTAAAGGATTCTTTGCAAAATAACCAGAAAAGACACCATCGGAGTATCCATTTTGCATATATTTATAACATGTGTCATATTCTTCCTCAAATATATATGGAAGTACATCCATTAAACTAGGATTAAGGGCTATAAATGATATTCCTGCAAGAAGTTCTACTTGTTCAAGTTCAATATCTAAATGTAATTCTTTATTAATGTTAAAACTTATTATTGCATTCTCATAGTCTTGTAAGGTATCAAGCATTTCTACTTTATAACAAGTATCAATATCTAGATTTTCTATTTCTCTTCTTATATCTTCTTCAATATCATCAATTTTTAAGGTAAGGCATGTTACTTTATTTAAAACAAGAGGCTCATCACTATATTTTGAATAGGCTTCATTATTAATAAAATAGATTTCAAAATCATTATAATATCTATTTAATGTCTCATTTGTATATATATCTTTTGTAACAAGATTAATCTCTTTTCCGTAATGTCTTGTAAAGAAATCATCGGAAAGGGTTAAAAGTGACTTACTAGAACACTCTAGGAAATAATTAGAATCATAACCTATACCTAGGTTATCTAAGTTTTCTTTAAACATTTTTGAAGTACTTAAATAATCCATATTATTCTTTTTTGCAAAAAGATATGAGGAATTAGACAAATCATTTACACCAGTTAAATATAAGACATTAAGACCTTTCATCTTTAAATATCTATTATAAGCGTCAGATGCAATATATGAATAAATAGTTTCAGGATTAAATTCAAAAGAATTAGTACGCATAAATGAATTATAGATTAGTTTTTTATTCTTATATCTATCGTTTTCCGCATTAAAATAATGACGTGTTTGCCATTTATTTATCAAATTTTGAGAATAATCGTCCATATTTGCCTCCTTAACGCTACAATTTTATAAAAAGAAAAGGCTACCTCGGTAGCCATTAATTATTAAGCTTTGTGAGCTTCGATATAATCTACTAGATCCTTTACTGTTTTAATACCCTTTGCAGTTTCATCATCAATAGTAATACCATATTTATCTTCTAAATCCATAATTACTTCAACTGCATCAAGACTATCTGCACCAAGGTCTTCAGCTAGTGATGCTTCAAGAGTTATCTTTTCAGGATTAACGTTAAGTTCTTTAACGATAATTTCCTTAACTTCATCAAATATCATATAAAAATCTCCTTTATTGATTTGCCTTATTATACTCAAAGTTTAAAATAATGTCAAATTAATGACGGAAAGTGATGACACCTTTATCATCAACACCATCAATAATTGCAAGGCTTTCAAGTTGAATACCACGTGATTTAATCTTAGTTCCACCACTCTTAGTACCTTTTTCAACTGCAACTCCCATTCCGACAACCTTAGCACCTGATTCTTCAATCATATTAATCATACCTTCAGCTGCCCAGCCATTTGATAAGAAGTCATCAATAATAACAACTCTATCAGTTCTAGAAATGTTCTTCTTTGCAATATAAGCTGTAATAGATTGATGATATTGATGTGAATAAATACGTGCTGTGTAAGCATCTTCTACTTCAAATTCAGGTGTCTTCTTAACAATAACTACAGGACATTTAAGTTTTGTAGCAAGTAAAGTTGCAAGAGCAATACCACTTGATTCAATAGTAATAATCTTATTAATATTTAAGTCTTTAAATCTTTTAGCCCATTCAATAGCCATTTCTTCAAGTAAAGTGACATCTACATATTGTGAGAAAATTGCATCTACATTTACCTCATTATCATCATTGATAACTGCATCAGTTATAATACGTTTTTCAAGATCTTCCATATAATCCTCCATATAACAAAGAAATACATAAATATTATAACATGATTTAATAATTAAAATAAAGTGATTTATTACTTTAATAAAATTTATAATTATGTTATATTATTTTATGTAAAAATTGGAGGTATATTGTGTTTATTTATATCTTAAGAAAATACTTGTTTATCGTAGTAATAGCCTTCTTTGCCTTACTTATCACGATTTTAGGTGTAACTGGTACTAATCAGTCTACACTATTTGCCTTATCACTTGTTGGTGTTCTTTTATGTTGGATTTGTGTATATTTACGACCAAGTCCTAAAGAATATGCTAAAAACGGTCAAAAGTGGATTAAAAAATATGAATATATTAATACAACTGAAGAAACTAAATCTCATAAAGATGGTTCTTTTGAAGTATATTATACTCATAACTTTAAAGTGTATTGCAGAGAAACAAAAGATAATTTAACTTATGAATACGAACTTCATAAAAATGGTGGAGTAAGCGGAAAAGATAAATTTGGTAAATCATATTCAAAAAGAATAAGTAAAAACTTATTCCTTAAGAATCTTGATGTACTTGATAGCGAGTAATAAAGACTAGGCAAAAGCCTAGTCTTTTAATTTACCTTCTTCTTTTTCCTTCTTTTTAAGTGATTTCTTATATTTAATCATTTGCACAACATGAGAAATAGAAAATATAGGATGGCTAAATAATAATTTAGGTCCTGAATATTTCATTACATCCTTAATTTTAACTTTCATGTCAGGCTTATAACAATGGATTTTACAGAAAGAGCAGAATTGTTTATTCTTTTTAAATGGACATTTATCAAGTCTAAATAAGCTATAATCAAGAAGTTCTCTGCATTCAGGGCATAATTCGTCTTCGCCGCGCTCATGCTTATGTCCCTTGCAATAAATTTTAACCATTTGTGGAATAAGTTTTTTCTCTTGTTCCCAATGCTTTAATTCTTTCTTTGCTTTCTTCTCTTCTTTAGTCATAAATACCTTCCATAATATTTTCAATTCCCTTAACTAAATCATTATAGGTTTCTTCAAAGTTCCCGGTATACCAAGGATCAGCTACATCCTTATCTAATAATTTATGTATCTTCTTATCTTTATCAACAATAATTCTATCAAGTAACACTTTATTATAATCATCCATATAATAAAGTTTATCAAAATTTTCGTAATCTTGTTGTGTGATTTTCTTAGCTCTATGATTATATATTTTAATATTATGGTTCTCTAAACAAGCCCTAGCTCTTGGATAGATAGTATTACCTATCTCTTCACTAGATACTGCAAATGAATCTACATAAATATCCTTAATATCATGCTTTAAGATATAATCTTTTAATATGTAATCAGCCATAACTGATCTACAAATGTTTCCGTGACAAATAAATGCAATTTTAATCATATTATCTATCACTGTCTTTAACTTTCTCTTTTACTTCACTAATTAAATTATCTAAAGTTTCAATAAAAAGACCTGCTAAAAAGCTTTCGCTTACATCATCTAAATTATGAAATTTAGGTAAATATTTACCTCTTAAAGATTTGTAGTTATTATCTATATTCTCTAAACATATATCAAGTTCTTCATCAAATGAATCATCTAAGATTTCAGATACATTTTTATATACCTTTATAATCAAATCATAATATTTAGCTTCTTCTTTAAAGCCTTCCATAGTAAGCTTAACAGCTTTTAGTTCATATTCAGATTTTTCATCATCAATATCAGAGATAATGTCATCAATATCATCCATTTCAAGTGCCATAATAAGGCCTCCTTTATTAAAAGTTCAAATAAATTATACAATAATTTGCATATTAAAAAAAGTAATTACACTTAAGTAATTACCCTTTATTTATATATATTTTAATTTCTATTTCACTAGGTACAAAACGCAT
>CAVCUQ010000059.1:0-6833 GCA_963605425.1 uncultured Eubacteriales bacterium | reverse complement strand
TATTTGAAGAAGAACATTTTGATTATGTTGTGAACTTTGCTGCTGAATCACATGTAGATCGTAGTATTGAAAATCCTGAGATATTCTTAAAAACAAATATCTTAGGTACACAAGTCCTTATGGATGCATGTAGAAAATATGGAATCAAAAGATATCATCAAGTATCAACTGATGAAGTCTATGGTGATCTTCCACTTGATAGACCTGATTTATTCTTCACAGAAGAAACACCAATCCATACCTCAAGTCCTTATAGCGCCTCTAAAGCAAGTGCTGATTTATTAGTTCTTGCATATCACAGAACATTTAGACTTCCTGTTACTATTTCTAGATGTTCAAATAACTATGGACCATATCATTTCCCTGAGAAACTCATTCCTTTGATGATTCAAAAAGCATTAAGAGATGAACCACTTCCTGTCTATGGTAATGGAGAAAATGTCAGAGACTGGTTATATGTAGGGGACCATTGTACCGCGATTGATTTAGTTGTAAGAAATGGTAGAGATGGTGAAGTGTATAATATTGGTGGTCATAACGAAAGAACAAATCTAGAAGTCGTTAAGACTATCTTAAAAGCATTAAATAAACCAGAATCATTGATCACTTATGTAAAAGATAGACCGGGTCATGATTTAAGATATGCAATGGATCCTACAAAGATAGAAACTGAACTTGGTTGGAAACCTGAGCATACATTTGATACAGGTATTGTTGAAACTATCAAATGGAATCTTGATAATGAGGAATGGTTAAGTCATGTAGAAAGTGGCGAATACATGAAGTGGTTAGATAAGAATTATAAGAAGAGATAGAATAAATTAGGAGTTTTTATTCATATGAGTAATATATATATATATATCATTACACATAAGAACATAGATAATAAGATTAAATTAAAAAACTATGGTTACTTAGGTGTAGGATATAATAAAGATTTAAATGTTGAATATAGAGATAACACTTTAGATAATATAGCAAATAAAAATGCAAACTATTGTGAACTAACTGCTCAGTATTGGATATCACATAACACTGATAGCAAATATGTAGGTCTAGTTCACTATAGAAGATTCTTTTATAAGAATATATTTGCTTATTACTTTAATAAGATTCTTGATACAGATTATATTGAGAAGAAATTGACTAAATATGATGTTATTCTTCCTAAAAAGTGGAATATGCATCAATCTATCTATAATGATTACAAATGTAAGCATTATAAAAAGGATTTAGATAATTGCGGTAATGTTATTAAAGAGAAATATCCTGAATATTATGATTCATTTCTAAAACTTAAAAAGATGAAGAAATTATCACCTTGTAATATGATAATTACAAGTAAAGAAATATATGATAATTATTCAAAATGGTTATTTGATATATTATTTGAAGTTGAAAAGATAACAGATATGACTGGATATTCGGTGCAAGCTCAAAGAGTATTTGGTTTCTTATCTGAGAGATTACTGAATGTCTATTTTGATCATAACAAGGAATATAAGATATTATATAAACCTGTCTATCAAATAGATGAAAAGAAGAATACATTCTTTAAACGTGTTATTTCTAGATTAAAACATTATAAATATGAATTAAGAACTTCTATTATTATATTTCTTAAAAAATTAGGATTTAAGAGAAAACATAAGAAGAGTTAATTCTAATACTCCTTTGTAACTTAAATTACAAAGGAGTATTATGGAACTAGCAGCAGTTATTGTAACTTACAACAGGTTAGAAAAATTAAAGAAAACACTTGATGCATATGATAAGCAAACAAGAACAGTTGATAAAATCATTGTTGTTGATAATGCATCAAAACAAGATACGAAAGATTATTTAAATCAGTGGCAATCAACACTAACCAAATCACAAAAGGTAGTTGTGACACTTGATTCTAATTTAGGTGGATCGGGTGGTTTCTACTATGGAATGAAGAAAGCACAAGTATTAGGATTTGATTATTTGTTTATCGCAGATGATGATGCTTATCCAGAGGTAGAAGCATTTGAAAAGATAGAGAATGCTATCAATAAATATAAAGTTGATGCTTTATGTACACGTGTAAGTGATCGTAAAGGAATAAGCCTTGCTCATAGAAGAATGGTAAATAAACATAGTTTGAAACATAAGGAGAAAGATTGTGATATTTCGAATTATGATAAAGAATATTTTGAAATTGGATTGTTTTCTTTCGTAGGCGCTATTCTTTCTAAGAAAGTAGTAGATAAATGTGGTCTTCCTAATAAAGATTATTTTATTTGGTATGATGATACGGAATATGCAAATAGAGTTAATGAAAACTTTAAAATCTTATGCATTCCTTCTATAAATGTATTTCATGATTGTGATGAATCAAATGGTACAATGAGTTGGAAGACTTATTATGGAGTTCGTAATAGCCTCGACTCAACTAAGAAGCATTATTCTAAGATTCACTTATTATATGAAATTTTTTATTTAAAATTAAGAATACTTAAAAAGTTTTTTACTAATAAAGCTCAATATAAATTACTCAAAACATCTTATGCTGATTATAAACATAATAAATTTGGTATATCCGAAGTTTATAAACCCGGAACAAAGATAGAATAGATATATACATTATTGATTTAAAAAATTAATTGAAAAATTTCCATATATATAAGAAATGCTTCGTTTTAAGGAATTAGTTTTATAAGTATTGATGCTACTATATGTTGAATGCTAAAATCATTATATTGAACTATTTAAAAGATTGATCTAATAGATGTATTAAAATAATTTTTTGTCAAAGAATAAAATTTTAATTGGAGTTATAAGATGAGTAGTAAGAAATCGGAAATTAATAAACTTACCAATTTAATAAAATCTTGTTACAAAAAGTTCAAGAGTTATATTTACTATTCTAATAATTTAACTCATGCAAAATATAAGATAATTAAATTTGAAAGACAAAACAATTTTGAATCAACTTTCGAAGAAATTGCTAAGGCTTTAACCGATAAAAATAGAGAATATTTTGATAAATTAATAAATAAAATAGATTGGATTCCACAAATTAAAAGGATTAAAAATAAGTCAATTGATAATAAAGATATTGTTTCAAATATAAAGAATAATGAAAATGTAATTGTTGAGGCAATAAACTATTTCATTGATATGCCATTAGAGTTATATATATTAGATACTTTTTGGACGATTTTATTTGGTAAAAGTTTACACGATAACAAGAATATAAATGAATATGTAAAAGCTAATGAATTTGCTTATGAATTATATAGCGATGAAGTTGGTATTGAAGGCATTAATTTTAAAAGTCTAGAGATATATAAGCCTTATTTTAAGAATTATCAAAAGTGGAAAAATGGTGCTATTAATACTGTTTCTACGTTATATGACCAAAAGAGAGATTCTTCTATTCTTTCGTTGGATTTATCAGGCTACTTTTATTCTGTAGATATCGATTTTAAATCAATCTACACTTTAAGTTCTTTTGCAGACTATGATTTCAGTTTTGAAACATCAATACTGGAAAATATCCATAAGTGTTATTGGAATAAATTAAGAAAAGTTAAACCAAGTATTAAGAATCATAAAGTATTACCGATAGGATTGATTAGTTCATGTGTCTTAGCTAATTATTATTTAAGAAAATTTGATATAACTATTGCTAGTAATGAAAATGTTAAGTATTATTCTAGGTATGTTGATGACATTCTTATAGTAATGCCAATAATTGAGAAAGATCTTGAAATAATTGATTTTCTCAAGAAATATTTTGATGATGTTTTCGGCTTTGAAAATGATTACATTTATATAAAAAACAAACCATTGTGCAAACTTCAAAGTTCAAAAATTAAAGTGATTCAAAATTATAAAGATAGTTCGAAATCATTAATTGAATCATTAAAAGATGAAATAGCGAATCCTAGTGAAGCAAATCTATTACCAAACATTGAGAATACAAATTTAGATAATTTCTTATTGGAAATTTATAGTAAAAAAATTGAATCTTTGAAAATTAGAGATAATGAAGGCTTAGAGTTAAGTAAATATAAATTGATGAGATTTATGAGTGCTCATGTAATCTCTAGAAAAAATACTATTTTTAAAGATGGTAAGAAAAACAAATATGATAAATTAGATGAAAAGACATATAAGCAATTAGAAATATTATTTGATAATTATAATTTATTTTATTTGTGGGATAGATGGGGAAAAATATTTGAATTCACATATTTAAACAATTCAAGTTTTTCATTAACTGAAAGCTTGATAAACAAAATAAATTCAAACATTGAACTGATTGCTATTGAGGATTCAGATGTATATCCAAATCAAAAAGAAAGCTTAACAAAACGATTACAAAAGTTTTTAAGAGAAAACTTGGTTTATTCATTAGGCGCTGTCCTTTCTTTAAGAAAATGTAATGAGAACACTAATAATAAAATTGTTAAAAGAGCTAACAAGAATATTTCTAAAATTAGAAATGCAAATTTATTGAATCATAATTTAGTAGGAATTCCATTAGCAAATTATTTACCTCAATATAGATGCTCGACAAAAGATATATATAATGTTCAAGAGTCGGATTTATTAAAAGATAATAGTGAACTTAAATTTGATAGTAGAAAACTAGAATATTCTCCTAGATTTATTCATTTAGGTGAGTACATGTTGTGTTGTAATTTGTTGTCTATAACAAAATTGAATGATTCTAAGTTTGCAGCTAATTGGATACAAAAATATAAAAATGACTTTGATATTAAGCAAGATTTCTTTGATATTAGTTCAAATGAAAAATTTGATGATAAATACATTTTATCAAATGTTAAATGTAATTATAAATACGATGAAAAGACTTTGACAAATATTTATATTGCTTTAGGGAACATTAACTTAAATAAACATGGATTAATAAAGGGTAACAAAATTAATTTAGATGGATATAAAAATGTCGAGAATAAGATGGTTTTATTTAAGTTGTTAAATGATTGCGTTTGGATTGAAAAGAATGAGATTGATTTTGGAAGCGGAGAGTCGAGAAGACGTTTAAGATTTAAAGATAATAAGCATGTAGATTTTTTGGCATTTCCTGAATTATATGTTCCATTTGAATGGCTTAATTATATTCTTGATTTCTCTAGAAAAAATGGAATTTGTGTAATTACAGGTGTTAAATATTGTAAATGCGAAGAAAAATTGGTTAATTCTATTGCTACGATAATCCCATTCAAAGATGAAAATGGATATAAATATAGTGCTATTTTTATGCGTGAAAAGAATGATTATGCTCCAGATGAAATAGAATTGATTAAAGAAAGTGGATTTGATGATCCAACAAAAGAAATATCATTTAATTATATCTTTGAATGGAACTCTATTAAGTTCTCTGCATTGAATTGTTTTGAATTAACGGACATTAAAGCTAGATCAATTTTAAAATCGAATGTAGATATTATTTTTGCTCCTGAATATAATCGAGATATCTCATATTTCTCGAACATAATTGAATCAACGAGTCGTGATGATGGTTGTTTTGTAGTGCAAATTAATTCTTCAAATATTGGAGATACAAGGATTGTTGGTCCATTCTCCCCTAATTATGCTAATATTTGCTCAATTTCAGGTGGCGAAAAAGATTTAATTCATATTGGCAATATTAACATTCAAGAATATAGAGATTATAAAGAATATGAAAAATCAGATGTATTTACAGAAGATCTAAAGGTCAAATATAATAAACTTAAGAAAAGTAAACGTAAAACTGATTTTTCTAAATACAAGAAGTCATCTGCGAAATTATGAATATAAAATAAAGAATCTCTTTTATTTATTATAGTTCAATTGAAAGTAATAACTTTACTTTAAGGAGAAAATATGGGATATTTATATAAATTGGTTGATAATAATGGTTTAGAAAATGCAAAAAAGAATTTAATATCATTCTCTCGTCCTATGTTTGAATTCAAAGGATCGGAAGGTAAAATATTAAAATTTTCCAATAGAATTTATGCAAAATATTCTAAAAAGAAATTAGAAGTTAAACCATCAAAGACTGATTTGAAAGAAATTAAAAAGTGGATTGATACATTTAAGAAAACTTATGGTGAAGAATTAAGTGATTATGATATGGATAGTGAATCACGAATTATGTTTTGTCTTTACATGCAAACATATTGTGCATATTTTACGCGTGAAAATTTATTCGATGATAAAATAAGAAATGATTTTATAGAGAAATTTGGATTAACCGATAAAGTAGCAGTTATAACGATTAATGAGGATGTATTAAATCATTTACATTGGCATTCAACAGAACTTTGTGGCTCTTTTACTAAGTTTTATGGTGATTCTGATTGTATGTCAGGATTTAATGGATTTTTACATTTACATGCCATTGAATATACTGAAAATTATGATGATTGTAAGTTTTTACTTGAAAGATATAATACAAAAGTTAGACGTATTTCATCTTGGTTCAATTTACTATCAAAGACATATGAATATCAAAAAGAAATAAGATTAATATTCACTTTAAATAGTTTTGAGCCTAATAGCTCTACATTAGCTTTTGAAAAGGTTTATCATGATTATGATGATGATAGCATTGAATTTAAGATATACAAAAATCTAATTGCAGCTTTTTATTATAAAGATAAATTGAGTCCAAGTTTTATTAATTTAAAATTAGATTCTAAAGATATAGAAATATTGATGTTAGAAAACAATAAATAAGGAGGTAGCATTATGTATGACTACTTAATAGTAGGTGCAGGTCTATATGGTTCAATATGTGCCTATGAACTAAATAAAAAAGGATATAAAGTACTTGTAATAGATAAAAG
>CAVCUQ010000058.1:0-7023 GCA_963605425.1 uncultured Eubacteriales bacterium | reverse complement strand
GAATAAATCTATCATTTTTGGATTTAAGCAAATGATGAATAGAATTGCTTTAGAAAATATATGCATTTCAAATACTACAGTTAGACCGAGGGTTGATACTTATTTGTTTGACTATGATAGTGTTAATGAAGCCATAGTTAATGCAATTGTTCATAACGACTGGAGTGTGTCGGAACCTCAGGTTTCTTTTTTTAAGGATAGAATTGAAATATTATCTCATGGTGGATTACCACATACACTATCTTTAGAAGACTTTTATCGTGGTATCAGTAAGCCTAGAAATGCTAGATTGATGAAAATATTTTCTGACTTAGATATTGTGAATCACACTGGTCATGGTGTGCCTATTATTATTGAAAAATATGGACGTGATGTTTTTGAAATCACTGAGAATCATATTATTGTCACTATACCATTTGATATTGAAGTAATGAAATCAATTAATGTCGGTGTAAATGTCGGTGTAAATGTCGGTGTAAATGTCGGTGTAAATCTTAATAAAGTTGAAAGACAAATATTAGAATTAATTTTAAATGATCCAACTTTAAGTGCCGAAAAAATATCTTTTGAAATAGATAAAACAAAAAGAACAGCTGAGAGATATTTGAAATCCTTACAAGAAAAAGGGTATATAGAGAGAATAGGTTCTGATAGAAAAGGTTGTTGGAAAATCATCAAATAGGGATATGAAAGATGTCTACTACAAAAATTTTGTAAAGTTGTTTTTATGTCTAGTAAAAGGTCAATATATAGAGAAAACTCAAATTTCTTTTATAGTTTTGGATAGAAATAATTAAGTTTTTATTTATTGGAAATAATTATTTAAATTCCTTATATCATATTGTTTTATTATTTTACATGCTATAAAATATTAATAAATAAGGAGGTAATAGTATGAAATGGGAAATTAGATACTATATGAATGAATTTACTTATCAAATAGGTGCAGTAGCTTTTAAAGAAACTATGACTGGGGACAGAAATTTTGTAGTAAATTATGCTCAAAATAGAGTTAGAGGATCATTTTATAAGTTCTTTGAAATTATTCCTCTATAGTTATTAAAATTTATTAATATATTTAGTAATAATATAATTAGTCTGATAGAAAATATCAGGCTTTTTTTAATAGTTGGAACTTGAATTTTTTATCGGTGTTTACTTTTGTCAACTAAAGCAAAACCTATAAAATTCCAAATAAGTTTTGAATAGTCTTTATATTTGCCTTGAAATGAAGTTATTTATAAGAAATATTTTTGCCTTTTAATATATTATTACTATGTAATAAATATATTAACAATTAACTTAGGATATATGGAAGATTATATTAGCTTGTTTTATTTAAATATAGATTACTATCTCTTAAAATGAAAATGTCTTTAGGTTAGCACTTGAAGAAAATTCTTGTACATTTAAAATAACCTTCCTTAACTTACTTCCTTTAAGTGCTAATAAATAAAGATTAAAGAATTAGATTAGGCATTGGAAATAAATTAGGGTAAATTTTAAAAATAAGGGATGTCACTCGATGCTTCTAATTCTAATTATTTTAAAAAAGAGGTAGTAATATGGCAAATTATAGAAATTTAACATTTAGATGCGAAAAATGCGGCGAGTATTTTGAAGAGAGGACTTTAACAGTTATTCGCGTAAATGAAGATATAAACTTAAAAGAAGACTTTTTAAAATTAAAACATCTTAATCATGTCTGTCCTAAGTGTAATTATAATAATTTCCTTTTAAGTCCATTTCTATATGTAGATGATACAAAAAAATATGGTGTAATAAATAATTCATATGATTCAGGACTAACTGATAGAATGGAGCTTAAAGAAGAGTTTCCAGGTTATGACTTTTATATATCAGATTCAGCATTTGAATTTCCTAATATAGTCAATTCTATTGATTTTGGTTTTGATCCTTTTGTAACAGCACTTTTGTGTTATGATATAAAAGAATATATTGAGAGTAAATTTAAAGGATTAAAGGTTTTAAGATCAAATGCTGAATATAGCTCGGATGGAAGTAATATACAACTTGCTGTAGTACTTTATAACGAAAAAGTAGATGATTATACAGTCAAGAGATTTAATGTTACTAATATGTATAATGAGACTTATGAAAAATCATTAACTTTATCTAATGGAAAAGATCCTTTTGTAGTATCTAGTACTTATATTAAGAAATTATATCAATATAAGAAAGATGAGATTTCAGAAGAAGCTTACAAACTTGTTTATGAATTTGCAATATGTAGAAATAAATATGGAGAGATAAAAATTGCATTTGTTCAATCATTTAATGAAGGTAAATTCAAAGAAGGAGACCATGTAGCACTAATTGATTATATTGATGATGAATCTACAATATATACAGGTATTGTTGATAGGATTATTCATATGTCTGATATAGAATTTGGATGTGAAATTAATGACATACCAGTTGTAACCTATAAAACTGGAAACATGGCCTTTGAGACTACACTAGGTTCTAATGATGAACTGCACAATGAAAGACTAAAAGAGATTATTAAATCTAGATTCAAAAATGGTGGATATGATGAATTTCTAAATTCTAATATTATTGTACCTATGAAATATGAAATTCATAATAATAAATATGTACCTGAATTTAAGAGGATTGAGAGTAATGGTAAAATCTATCTAGCACTATACTTAGATCAAGAAGATGTTAAAGATGAGATGATTAATGTTAAGCTTATTTATGATGTGAAATCAGTCCTTTATCAATTCTTTAATATAGCTGATAGATTTGATGGAATATTAATAAATCCTGAAAGTGATAATTTTAAATTTTCTATAGAAAATTTATTAAAAATATTAACAGATAGAATTATGACAAAACGTAATCTAATGCAAGAATTTTTAAGTAATGTTAGTGAAGATGAATTACATTATATAGGCAAAGATAATTATAAGTTAATTAAGGAAGTTTATTTTAGTAATGCTAGTTTAATTAAAACAAGAGAAAAGCTTGGGTTAAGTGAAAAGGAAACTGATAGTATGTTACAAGATGGATACCGCAGAATTAAACTATTACTTAGAAGCAAGGAATTATCTAAAATGCCAATTGAAAAGGAGTAAATGATATGGAAGAAAAAATTACAGATCAATCATATTTGTTTTGGGCAGATATTACACTAGGATTTTGTCCTATGTGCTCAGGAACTTATGGACAATGGTATGCATCAAATGATATAAATAAATTATATGATACATTTAAAGAGCATGTACTTAGTGTAGTTGAAACAATAACTGATTATAAATATGAAGAAATAACACTTGATAATTTATCTGAAATATTAGATATATATGAATGTGAATATGATTTTGATAAAGATATTAATTTGTATCATAAATTAAAAGAATTACTTAAAGATATTAATACCACTAAATCATATGATGAATTTGATAACTATGCAGATGCTTTATGTGATTTATTTAATAAACTAGGAATAGATATTAATTTCTATTTATTTAAATCTCCTAAAAAAGCACTAAATTAGTCAAACTTCATAATAGCTCTTTAGATGGAGATTATGATGAGATATTTCAAAATGATGTTATAGCCTGAGGTTAAGATGACAAGAAGTGAATTAGACCAAATTGTTGAATCATTAAAATTAACTAGCAAAGAGAAAATGATTGATGATGCTTTTAAATATTTTATTGATAACCAAATTAATACATTACAATTAAAATATATTTTAGATTGTATAAATTATACTTTGCCTGACTACTTTTTCAACTTGAGTATCGATAAACAAAAGACCTTTCATTGTCATACTAAAAGATTGGTACTCTTTACTGATAAAGGAATAATAATTAAAGAAGACGAAATATTTAATAGTATTTATTTTTATGAACTTGCATATGCTAGTAAGAAAAATAAATCTATTACTAAAGTATTCATTAATTATTCAAGAAAACTAGACAATTTACCTCTTCATTTCCTTACAATGAAATATGTAAGACTTAAAAACTTAGACTATGCAATAAATCATGGCTGGGTTGAGTTTGCAGGCAAGTATAAGATAACTAACTTATATGATTTTTATATGAAGGTTGTATATTTACCTAATTCTTTATTTAAAACTAAACTTTTATCACAATTATATAGTTTCTTTAAAATAGATACTTTATTTAATCTTGATATGAATCTTCCATTTGTAAAATTTTCTTTTGATGTAGAATCTCTTCTTGCAAGTCCTCGTCTTAATCATAAGATTGCAAATACAATTAAAATTAGGTTTTTGGTATATAAACCTTCTTACTTGAAAGATAATGAATATAATAAAACTTTAGAAAATCCAAGAACTTTAATTAATAAACATAGAGATTCATTTTCAACATCTAAATTAAAAGAATTATCTAAATATTATTCAAATGATGATTATAAAATATTAAATTCATTTAATGATAATGGTTATAGAGCAATCTACTATTCTATACTTGAGGAGTTTGATAAGAAATGAAATACACCTGTGATTTGTTATTTGATTTGATATCTAGATGGGAAGAAGAAAAGTTGACGCAAGAAGAAATTATTAATAGATTAACTAAATTAATAGAAAAAGATATTAATAATAAAGAATTAAGATATGATATTAATGATTGTTTATATTGGAAAGGATATTCTTATCAATTTGAAACAATTAAAGAAGAAAGAAAAGTATTTGAGAAAGAAGAATATGATAATTTAACATTAAATTTATCTAAATCAAAATCAAGTAAGACTAGAGAATTCATTATATATTTAGCTAACATGAATGACACCAGACTAACTCTCAATTCTCTTCATTTTATTAAAGTTAGTAAATTGATAGAACTATCAGCAATTGATCTATCTAATCCGTATTTTGATAAATATAAAAATGATAATTTATATAATCTATATATGTCTTTCTTTAGGGTAGAAGGTATGAAAGAAAAAGAGGCTAAAGATAGGATTGAAGAGATATTAGAACAAATAGGTATGAATTATATATCTATGCCATATATGCAATTTAGAATGCATATGGAATATTTGTTATCTACAATTTCAAATAATAAAAAGATAGCAAATGGTTATATTAAAGCTAATTCAATTAAGGTAGCTTTTAGTATCTGTCCTAAAGAATATTTATTTGTTCATGGGAAGAAGTATTACTCTGATGATATTCATAAAACTTTAGTTAAGTATTTGTCTTTAATAGATAAAAACGAAATAAAAAGAATAAAAGAATTATATAAAGATGAAGCAGATATAATTGATAATGATAATGGTTATAAATTACTCTTTAATATGTTATAGAAAGAAAAACTTCTAAAAACCCCAAAGTTTAAAATGATTCAATACTAATTTAGAATTTAATGTAAAATAGGAAATAAGATTAATTGCATCTTCTATATGTTAAGATATAATCTTTAATTAGAAATGATTTTAACCTTTTAACATTATTAGATTTGTATTTGAAAAGGTCAGTACTATATGAATATATGAGATATAGTAGTCTTCCTCTATGTATTCTAGCTAATGATGACATTACTAAACAAGAATACATATCTATCTTTACAAAACAATATATCTTATTTAATTTTATTAAACAAAGATTATTTAAGATAAGATATTTCTAGTCTAATAGAAGAATGCTATTAGAAAGATAAGCTATTTATATATTAACTAATTAAAATAAATTATTTTGTAGTTTTAAATGATTGTTATTTATAAGGCGAAAAGTTGGTCCGTTTAACTTTAAAATATCGGTCAGTTTTAGATAGAAATATGGGTCAATATTATTGACAAATATGGGTCAATTTGCGATAATTAAATCAGAAAGGATTGATTTGAGAATGGAGAATAGTAGATACAAGAAAAGAGTTATTGATCCTCAAATAGAAAAATATTTGAAAATATTTGGTGCAATTTGTATTGAAGGACCTAAATGGTGTGGTAAAACATGGACATCATCATATCATGCAAAAAGTGAATTTTTGGTTGGAGATCCAAATGGCAATTTTTCAAATAGATTATTTGCGGAATTGGAACCTTATTCAGTTCTAGAGGGAGAAAAGCCTAGACTTATTGATGAGTGGCAAGAGGTACCAAGTCTTTGGGATGCTACAAGAGCTTATGTTGATAAAAAAGCCGAAAAAGGATTAATTATATTAACTGGTTCATCTACCCCAAATGAGAAAGGAATATTGCATAGTGGAACAGGAAGAATTAAAAGTATAAGAATGAATACTATGTCACTTTATGAATCTGGAGATTCAAGTGGTTTAATCTCACTAAAAGATCTATGTAAAAATAAGTTCGAGTCAAAAATACTAGATGTAACTAGTTTAGAACGTCTTGCTTATTTAATTATTCGTGGCGGATGGCCCGGAAATATTGAAGTTGATAAAGACGTATGTGCAGAACTAGCCTCTGGCTATATGGAAAATGTTATAAAGACAGACTTGAGAAAGTTGGATAAGGATGTTGATTATAATGAACAAAAAGCTAAATTAATATTAAAATCATTAGCTAGAAATGAATCAACTACAGTTTCTAATCAAAGTATTCTGAATGATATTATTGAAAACGATTCTGAATCTATAAGTAAGAATACATTAATAAAATATTTAAATGCATTTAACAGAATGTTTATTTTTAATAACACTGAGCCTTTTTCACCTAATATTAGGTCATCTCTTAGAGTAAAGCAAATGGAAAAAAGACATTTTGCAGATCCAGCGATGGCTTGTGCAATGCTTAAACTAACAACTAAAAAAATGATGAATGATTTAAATACTATGGGCTTTATGTTTGAAGCATTAGTAGAAAGGGACCTATCTATTTATGCATCTGCAATGAATGCCAAACTTTTTCATTATCAAGATTATAAAGGAAATGAAATTGATGCAGTATTGGAACTTGAAGATGGTAATTGGTGCGCAATTGAAATTAAACTAGGACTTAATAAAGCTGAGGAGGGAGCAGCTAATCTAATTAAAGTTTGTAAGGATATTAGAGCAAATGGAG
>CAVCUQ010000057.1:0-7027 GCA_963605425.1 uncultured Eubacteriales bacterium | reverse complement strand
AAAACAAAAGTGATAAAGATTTAGATGAAATAGCTGAGAAAATGCTTAAGCTTTATGATGAGGTAGGAACACAAAATGAGTGATTATAGTGATTTATTAACAAATCTTGAAGAACTTAAACTAGATACTATTAAAAGTTCAATAAATGACTACTTAGATACAAATCCTAATAAATCATTTGTAACTGCTTTAAAAGAATTAACAGATAAGGAAATAGCATTTAGAAATGAGCGAGCTAGAGAGGTAAATATAAAAATTTCCAACTTTTGTTATAAGAGAACAATCGAGGAATTTGATTTTGATTATCAAAGTTCCATATCTAAAGGTCAAATACTCGATTTAGCTAGTTTAAGGTTTATCGAGACTTCAAGCAACATTTTATTCATCGGGTCACCTGGAACTGGAAAGACTCATTTAGCTGTGGCTATAGGAACCGAAGCTGCTAGTAAGCATATTAGTACTTATTTTATTCATTTTAATGATTTAATAAACAAAATTAAAAAGGCTTGTCATGAAAATAGACAAGAAAACATAGTCAAACATTATCTTAAGTACAAGCTTCTTATTATTGATGAAATTGGCTATCTCCCTGTTAACAAGGAATATTCTCAGGTATTCTTCCAACTAATAAATGCGAGATATGAAAAGAAATCAACAATAATAACATCAAATAAATCTTTATCGAGCTGGAATGAAATATTCGGTGATTCAGTATTAGCAACTGCAATACTTGATAGATTAGTTCATCATTCAACAGTTATTAAAATTACTGGTCCATCATATAGAATTAAGGACTTGATAGAGGCTAGTAATTAACCTACATTTTAAAATTGCCATTTTTCTTCATTTTCCTCTTGACCTTTACAAAAATAACATAAAAAGTAAAATAATGGGGTGAAAAATGTTGAATAAAGCATAAAAATACAAAGGAGTCCAAAAAGTCCTTGTAGATTAGTCGAAATCGATATATAAGTATCATATAAACAATTTGAAATGAAAATAAAAAACCAAAATAGAAAATAAATTGATAATACGATTGTACATATTATTTTAAGTGGTGATACTTTAGTTTTATTAACTGCATCTTCAACAAATTCAATATTATCTAAGTAATAATGTTTATTTACTTTACTAATACCATTTTCTTCTAGACTTTCATAATCTTTAAAATACGTTCTGAGTTTAAATCCTAAATATCCCATATTAACCCTCCATTACCAAGCCTTCCATAATTTCATATTTAGATTTTCTAAAAGTTGGAATCGGAACTCCATATGGAATATCACTATTTGTATAGCAGAAAAAGTCACCTTCTGCATATACATAGTCTGTTCTTCCGCTTGTAATATAATATATTTCCTCTTTTAAATAACTATAATCTCTAATAATATATATTAATTTTCCATCAGTAACTAAAGAGTAAATGTAATTAGCTAATTCTTCATCAGTTTTATGATCATAAGATTCACAGGCTTCATATCCTCTATTATCATTATATAGATCCATATGCTTACTCATTTTCTCATTTGCGTCATAGGCTTCATGAGCTTTAGCTTCTTCAATAGCATAGTAAGGACTTGTGCGAAAATACATTAAAGCCACCCAATAAGCATGTTGGAAAGCATTAGCTTTACTATCATCAGTAGTATATCCAAATAATTCGGCTGTTTTACTTATAGCATCCTCTGATGCTTGATATCCTTTTTTGCAAACAAAAAATTTGTAATAGATAATATGATTTCACTAATTGTTAAAGAATGTCCAAAAGCATTGTATTTTAAATCACAAGTTTCAACTCTATTGTATCCAATAGAATAAAAATAATCTATCAATCCCTGTTGTGTATCCGGAGCGTCAAGTAACTCATAATCGTAAACAATGATTTCACTAGCATTGTACCCTATTCCATCAGTTGTCATAAAATCATATCTATTACTTGCATATGAATAACTATTAAAACTAATAATCATCAAAATAAAACAACTTAATACAATAATAAACACTTTCTTCACCAAACCCTCTCCTTTTTGTAAATAATTATAGCAAAAAGCACTTCAAAGTCAACAAAAATTCTAATAATTCTTTTTTTGTCATAATTTTAGTTGAGTGATAACAATTATTTCGGTTTTAAATTTTAAAATTCAATATAATTTAAAAATTATATTTATATTTATTGAACCAAAAAGCCCTGCACGATGCAAGGCTTGAACTATTAATTTTTTTAAATCGTTCCCTAGAATTAAAACAACATTTTTGAAAGTACTTTTGCTACATCTAATTGTTCTTTACTAATAAATTATAAATATTCTATTGACAAAAGTATGAAGAAGTATGAAAATAAAATAAAAGTATGAAGAAGTATGAAAGGAGAATAAAAGTATGAAAGAATATGAAAATAATCCCTTTACATTATCATTTGGTAACAAACCTTATGAATATTTATCAAGAGAAAATGATAAGAATGATATTATTAAAAAATTAATGGATGAACCACCTATGTCTCATTGTTTCATTATAACAGGAGTTAGAGGTTCTGGTAAAACAGTTATGTTAACATCTATTTCAAAACAAATAAATCTTGAAAACAATTGGATAGTATTAGATTTGAATCCATTAGACGATATGCGTGAAGCCTTAGCCGCTAAGATATATACTCAAGGCAAAGTAAAACATCTTTTTATTGAAAAAAATTTTAATTTTTCATTTCAAGGTTTAACATTTTCTATTACTGGTAAAAATCCTATTTTAAATATAGATGATTTACTTAATAAAATGTTTAAAGAACTTAAAAAGAACAATATTAAAGTTCTAATTACAATTGATGAAGTTTCAAATAATCAATATATGAAACAACTAGCCTTATCTTTTCAAATGTTACTTAGGGAGGAATATGATTTATTTATCTTAGCTACAGGATTATATGAAAATATCACTGCTTTAGAAAATGATAATAATATGACCTTCTTAATTAGAGCTCCTAAGTTCTACTTATGTCCATTAAATTTAAGTAAAATATCCTTATCTTACAAACAAACCTTAGGACTTAATGAAGATGAGTCAATCAAATGTGCTAAAATGACTAAAGGTTATGCCTTTGCATTCCAATTACTTGGTTACCTAATGTTTGAAAGCAAAGCTAAAGCGCTAGATGAAAACATATTTTTTAAATACGATAGTTATTTAGAGGAATTTGCATATAATAAAATATGGTCTGGTTTAACTCAAGTAGAACAAAAAATACTTACAGCTATGAACTCTAATAATAAGGTTAAGATTGGAACACTCCTTGATTATTTAAATATGAAGAAAGAATATTTTTCTCAATATAGATCTAGACTTATTAAAAAAGGTTTAATTGATGGATCAGAGCATGGCTTTATCATATTTACATTACCTAGATTTAATGAGTTTATTAAAAATAAATTACTCTTTGAAGATTTTTAATTACATAACATAAAATATACCCCATGAAATAAGATTATCTTTTTCTTACTTTATAGGGTATTTTAATATAATCAATTATTTAATTAGTATGGATATTTATAAAATTGTTTCCTTCTTCTAATTTAATACTATTTAACGAGTCACCAATAAGTTTGTTTTTAACTACTTTACCATTAACTTTTATTTTAAAATTACTATCATATAGAATGGATATAAATAAACTATTTGTTTCGATAGAATGCAAGTGAACCATACCCAAAGGGTGCTATACCTTGTCTTTTAAATACTAACATCAAGATGATAAATGTTATTACCCTCCGAAATTATTATTTAAAATATTTTTAAATTTTAGTATTTATACATAAACCACCTAGCTAGAAACAATTGTATCACATATCTTATATACTATCGATCATAAAGTAAAAAACTTCAATGTTTTCAATTTGTTAACATAAAATAATATTGTTGTGATATATAATTAAATATGAAATAATTAATATGAGGTGATATTATGCTTGGCATGCCGACAATAATAGATTTTAAATCAGTTGATGAGAATATAGATTTTGCAATAAGAAATGGATTTCAATTTATTGAACTTAATTTAAATTTACCATATGTACAAAATTATATTCTTAAAGGAAATAGACCTAGTAAGAAACTTAAATATACTCTTCACTTCTTTGATGAGGCCGACTTTGGCCTTTATAATGAAGTAGCTAATGGTTATATTTTATTGCTTGATAAATATTTATCATATGCTCATGATTACATAGATCAAGTGAACTTCCATCTAAATATAGGACCTATTGTAACAGTATCTGGTAACAAGAATTATATTTATAACCTATATTTTAATGATTATATTAAAAGATTAATGGTTAATATTAAGATGATTAAATATTATTGTGATAAATATAAAGTAGGATGTGTATTTGAAAATATTGAAAGTCTTCCTTTTATCTTAAAGACTTTTGATTTATTAAAGAATGAATACTATTTTACCTATGATATTGGACATGATGTAACTAGTGGTAACTTTCTAAATAAGTTCTTCTATGAAAACATGGATAGATTTAAAGAGATGCACTTCCATGACTCAACCCACGAGAAATGTCATTTAGCATTTGGGTCTGGATTTCTAGATATACATAAAATTTATGAAGAAGTTAAAGAAAGAATAGAATACATAGTTATAGAAGTTAAATCTAAAGAAGATTTAATATATTCTATTAGATATTTAAAGGGTTTACTATAAATAATTAATAAGGCTCAAGTATAAAACATAACTTGAGCTTTTATTATATATTAAAGACTATATCTAGTCGCCTTACCTACACCTGATACCTTAACATAGCTCTTGTTTTGAAGAGATTTTAATAAACGTAATACCTTATCTTTACTAAAATTAGTATTTATAACTATTTCGTTACTTGATGCACTTATAACTTTACTTAAATAATTAACAATCTTATCTTCATCAAGTGTTACAATAGGTTTTAAATTATATAGTGGCAATATAACTGTAATACTATTATCGTATATTTTAAAATCTGGTTTAATAGTAGAATCTTGATAAAGTTGTTTAATTCTAAGAATACCTGTACCAAACATTTCAATATATTTTAATCTAAAGAATATATTAGCCAGTATAGGGTTTCTTGGTTTAGAAACTTGTCCTTCTAAGTATTCTTCTTTACTTACACTATGGACCAGTCCTCCTGGAGACGTTATTTCTATTCTATCGTTATACATAGATATTCTAATATTTGGAGTATCGTCCCATGAACGATGAATTAGAGCATTAGCTAAAGCTTCTCTAAATGCATTCAGAGGGATTTTATTTACAACTTTTCTATTAGGACCATCAATTTCTTCATAAGTATAATACTTTCTAAACACATCAAAAGCTTCATCATACATATCAAATATTGATTTACCTGTTATAGTAAGTCTATCAAAAATTTGATTAATATTATCACCAAATTTAACAATATCAACACCACCAAGACTATTATTATCTGATATGATTAAAGCTGCATTATTATATTTACCATTATCATTAATTAATCCAAAAGTCTTTAGTATATCGGAATTTAAATTTATTTTTAAAATCTTATTTAATTTATCATTAAAAGATGTAAATTTTAACTCTTCATAAACATCTAATTCCTCGAAAGATAAGTTTTTTCCTTCTAGGATTAGCCTTTGCAATTCTAATACATCAATTTCTATAGTTGATGTGTCGTTTCTTTTATAAGCTTTTCCTTTATATAAATATGGTTTATATAAACCCTCATAAACAATTAAATCAATTGTATTATTAGTATAATTACATTCTAATTTAAAATTGGGTTTAGGCAGTATAGTATCATTAATTTTGTTTTCTATATCAAGGCATATAGAATCAATGTTCTTCTCTAGAGAGCAAATACTACCATCATCATTATATCCAAATCTAATAACACCTGTTCCATAATTAGAAAAAGCACTAACAGTCTTTAAAAAAGTATTTGTTATATCTGATTTAAACTCTAAAAATCTACTTTCTTTCATATTTAATACCCACCAAACTATAATTTATATCTTTTTATATTTTAATTGTAGCACAATTAAGGCGTATTTGCAACGTATTTATTTGCGCCTGATTTGATATGCAACGTATTTTAGATTGATAGTTTTGCACTTGTTGTGCTATGAAAAAAATTAATGATTTCATTAGATCTACATAATATCAAAATATTCTTTTTCAATTAAATCCAACTGTTTAGAAATTTGATTAAAAGGTTTATTCAAATCTAATGTTTGTACACTAATTTGATTACCATGCATTTGATACACATTATTTGGTTGAATTTCTTCTTCAGTCTTTGCATATAATAGCATTCCAGAAACTTTATGTTCTTTAATATCAAATTGATAGTCTCTACTTTTTACATATGTGAAAATTTGATACAAATTGTTTGAATGTACTGTATGTTTGTTAAACTGAGTTTGTGTAGTGTGATTATAGTATTTAGCATCAATAATTAAAACAATATTGCCTTTTTGCAGATGAATATCACTTTGCATTAATGGTAACATTGTTCCGACACCATCATCTAATGCCCATGGAATATGAGAAGCACTAACTGATAGATCTTGAAAATGTTTTTTATAATATTCTAAAATGAATTTTTCATATAATCTGCACATCCTTTGATCATCAATAAATTTTGCTAGGTGATATTCACCTTTATCAGTGGTTAGTAACATTCCATCAAGCAATAGATGACAAATACTAATCAAAATTCTATAGCTTTGATTATTTCTTTTAAATTTAATTGATGACCATCTAATAGACTTAGGGTTAATAATATCTATATTTGAAAAGAATAGCATTTCTTTTTTTAATTCTACCTTATATTTATCATCAACACTTGGATGTTTTAATATTAACATTGCTGTAGATTTTATAACTTGATAAAAATATTATTTTCCTAAAGTTCATCAAAATTACAGAACAAAACCCGCTTCTTTTCAATATTTGGGAGTGCGGACATAAAGTTGGACCAAAATTAGGAGGTTATTTATGTACACACTC
>CAVCUQ010000056.1:6540-7159 GCA_963605425.1 uncultured Eubacteriales bacterium | reverse complement strand
GATACTTTTCGTTAGATTATTAGATTTTAAAGCACAACAACTGCAAAACTCGGGTAAAGAAAATAAACAAAAAGTAGAAATAGTTAAAAAAGGTTTCTTTGAAGGACTTGATGTAGATAATTAAATTGTATCCACTATTTATTAGTGGGTATTTTTTTATACCATAATTAGTTAAAAAATGTTATAATAGACTAAATTTTAAGTAAAGAAGGAATGCGTGTGAATATAGTATATGGAGGTTCTTTTAATCCTATTACTTTAGCTCATCTAGAGATAATAGAAAAATTAAAGACTAAGTTTAAACCTGATAATTTAATCATACTACCTGCTAGTAGTTCATATACATGGAAAAATCTATCTTTTGATGAGGATAGACTTAATATGATAAAACTATGTACAAAAGATGTTGTAATTTCTGATATTGAATTAAAAGATACTGGCTTTAAAGGTACTATTAATTCTTTAAATCTTTTATCTAAAACTTATTCAGATTTATATTTTTGTATTGGTGCTGATAATTTAGAAAAGTTTGATAAGTGGATTAGTTATGAAGAAATTCTTTCTAAATATAATATTATTATATTTAAAAGAGATGATATTAATATAGATGAGATTATAG
>CAVCUQ010000056.1:0-6530 GCA_963605425.1 uncultured Eubacteriales bacterium | reverse complement strand
GATAAGAAATATAAAAAATATAAAAATAAATTTCATGTTTTAGATTTTAACTTTAATATAAGTGCAACTAAAATAAGAGAAAATGTTGATGAATTTAAAGATTATTTAGATATTAATGTTTATAATTATATTAAGAAACATAATTTATATAGGAGTGATAATATGTTTTATAATGGCTTTTTAAAGGTGTGTGCTATTTCACCTAAACTAGAAGTAGGAAATCCTAAATATAATATTGAAGAAATGCTAAACTCTTTATCAGGATGTAAAGCAAGTATTGCAGTATTTCCTGAACTTTCAGTAACAGGATATACATGTGGTGATTTATTCTTTCAAAATGAATTATTAAATGACTCAGCTAAAGCAATTTCTTATTTTATTAAGAATAATTCATTTAATGGTATTGTAGTTATAGGTGCTCCTTTTGAAATGAATGGATCTTTATATAACTGTGCGTATGTAATTAAAGGTCATTCATTACTTGGTATTGTACCTAAGAGAAGCTTACCTAATAATAAAGAATATTATGAAAAAAGATGGTTTAAATCTAGTTTAAATAATGAATTAAAAAGTGTAATTTTTGAAGGAAAGGAAGTTCCTTTTGGTAATATAATCTTTAAAGATATTGAACATGATTTAAATATTGGTGTTGAAATATGCGAAGATATGTGGGCTAGCGTTACTCCATCTAATATCTTAAGCCAATACGGAGCTAATGTGATATTAAACCTGTCTGCTTCAAATGAAACATTAGGCAAGTCTATAATTAGAAGAAATACAGTACTAGAAAATTCAAGAAGAAATTCAGGAGCCTACATTTATGCCTCAGCTGGTGCACTTGAGTCTACAAGTGATACAGTTTATTCATCCCACAATATTATTGCGTCATTAGGTGAACTTTTAAAAGAAACTGAAAACTTTAGCGTTGAAACAGAAATGGTATATGCAGATATTGATTTATCAAGCATTAATTTTAAGAGAAGAATGAATACTAATTTGCATGATGATTTTAAACTAAACTTTAATTATCAAATTGTATTATTTAATTTAGAAGAAACTAATGATTATTTATTTGAAAATAAATTAGATCAAACACCATTTGTGCCAAAATGTGATGTAGTAAATAATTTTAATAAAATAGCTAATATTTTAGAATATGCTCTATATAAGAGAATGTTACACACTAAAGCTAAAACTTTAGTTATAGGTGTATCAGGAGGACTAGATTCAACTCTAGCATTACTTATTGCGATTGCAACATTTGACAAACTTAAAAAGGACAGGAAAGATATTATCGCAATTACTATGCCAGGTGAGGCTACAAGTGATAGAACGCACAATAATGCTTATGCTTTAATGGAAAAACTTGGTACTACAGTGCTTGAAAAGCCAATAAAGGATATTTCTAACGCTACATTTGAAACTATTGAACAAGATACTAATGTTCATGATATAACTTATGAAAATGTACAAGCTCGTGTTAGAACTTTAATTTTAATGAATTATGCCAATAAAACTGGAGGACTAGTACTAGGTACTGGTGATATGTCAGAATTAGCCCTTGGTTGGTGTACATATAACGGTGACCAAATGTCTATGTATGGCATAAATGCCGGTGTGCCTAAGACACTCGTTCGTTTCATGATAAGGGAATATGCTTTAAACAAATATCCTCTTTTAAAAGAAATATTATTTGATATCATTGATACTCCTATTTCACCTGAATTATCTGATAAGGGTCAATCTACAGAAGATTCTATCGGTAAATATGAAGTTAATGACTTTATTTTAAATAGATATTTATCTTGTGGAGATTCTAAAGAGAGAATTATCTTCTTACTTATGAAAGCCTTCAACTTCAATAAATTAGAATCAACTAATTATGTAGATAACTTCTTTAAACGTTTCTTTAGTCAACAATTTAAACGTCAGGCTACACCTGATGGACCTAAGGTTTTAGATATTTCTTTAAACCCTAGAGCAGATTATAGAATGCCATCTGATATTTCAAGAAAATAGTATGGAAATAGTTGGTGTTGTACAATTTGTTGTTTATGAAAGTGCTGATTTACTTTATAAAGTAATTAAAGTTAAAACTAAAGACGGCACTATTACGGTTACTGGGCCTCTTGCAGGAATCCAGGAAGGACCTACCTATAAGTTTTTAGGTGATATGATTGTTGATAAACGTTTTGGCGAGCAATTTAAAGCTACAAGCTATAGCCTAGAAGAAGCACAGGATGAAGAAGCGCTTATTAAATATCTATCAGGACCTACTTTTTCCGGTATTGGTGAGGTTACAGCTAAAAAAATAGTATCTGCTTTAGGCCTTGATGCCTTAAAGATTATTAAAGAAGATATTTCTAAATTAATTGAAATCAAAGGTGTTTCAAAAGAAAAAGCACTTGCTATCCAAATACAAGTTAAACAAAATTTTGCTTGTGAGGAAATATTTGTCAAATTATATTCTTTAGGTTTGTCTCAAAACGCAGCTAAAAAAATCTATCAAAGATATCTACTAGATACTCTTAAAGTTATAGAAGATAATCCTTATATATTGTGTAGAGAATTAGATAATTTTGGCTTTGTTAAAGCTGATGAGATAGCATTAAAGCTTGGCATAGAGGAAAATAGTCCTAAAAGAATTAGAGAAGCTATCCTTTATACATTAAATAATTATACCTATATGTATGGATTTACTTATATGTATGAAGATCAAATTCTAGATGAGACAATAAAGTTATTAAATGCAAGAAGCACTACTAAATTTACAAGTCTAGATTTATCTAAATTATTTATTGAACTTATAAATGATAATTTAATTTATAAGATAGATTCAAAAATCTTCCCTAAAGAACTTTATCTAGCTGAAATAAACTCAGCTAAAAGAATTCTAGAAATATTATCTTATGATTTTAAATTATCAAAAAACATAGATAAAATAGTAGAAGTAGCCTCTAAAAGTTTAGATTTTAATTTAACTAGTGAGCAAAAAAGTGCTATCAAAAATGCTTTATCTAATAAAATATCTATTATTACCGGTGGACCTGGTACTGGTAAAACAACAATTTTAAAATGTTTATTATTATCATATGCAAATATAGAAAAGAAAAGTATTAACTCAGAAGAATTTGCAAAAAGCGTATTATTACTATCTCCGACAGGAAAAGCTTCAAAGAGACTAGCTAGTCAAACTGGTATGGAAGCTAAAACAATTCATAAAGCATTAGAATATGATGAAACAGGATATTTTTATAAAGGATTATCAAATAAATTAGATGCAAATCTTATTATCATTGATGAATCCTCTATGATAGATATTATATTACTTTCTCATTTACTTGATGCAATTAAACCATCAAGCAGGATTGTATTTGTAGGAGACACTGATCAGCTACCTTCGGTAGGACCAGGAAATGTCTTAGGAGATTTAATTAATTCGAACAAAATCAGTGTATCATATTTAACTCAAATATTAAGACAAAAGAGTGAGTCAAAGATAATTAGACTTGCTCATGATATTAATTCTAAGAGTCTTGATATGAATATCTTTAATGATAAAAAAGAATTATTTTTCTATGAAACAACTGAAGGTAATATAACAAATTTAATTATTAAAATTGTAGAACGTTATTTAGCTTTAGGTAAAGATATATATCAGGATCTGCAAATATTATGTCCTATGTATTTAGGTTCTAGTGGAATAGACAATATTAATTCTTTGATTCAAGAGAAGTTTAATAAAAGTACTGATATCATAAAATATCAAAATAAAATATTTAAGGTGAATGATAAAGTACTCAATTTAACTAATAAACCAGACCTTGATATTATGAACGGACAAACTGGTATAATTAAAGGATTCACTAAAGTCGATGGTAAAACAATCCTTAATATAGCCTTTGATACAAATATAGTTGAATATCCTTATGAAGACTTAGATAATTTAACTTTAGGATATGCTATATCAATTCACAAATCTCAAGGTAGTGAATTTTTAAATGTTATTATGCCTATTTCAAGAAGTTTTAGAAGAATGCTTAAAAGAAAACTTATCTATACAGCTGTTACAAGAACTAAAGAAAAACTTATTTTAATAGGTGATAGTAATGAGCTTTTAAATTCTTTATATCAAGAAGAGTCTGAAAGACAAACAAATCTAGATTTATTCTTAAATCCTTCTTTAAATAAAAAAGAAGAAATAGAAGAAGATACAAATGATGATATAATATTAATAGATGATCCCCTAAGTGCCTTTGATACGTTAGACGAGGCATTATGTGGAATCACCCCTTATAGTTTTATGGAGGACAATAATGATTAAATATTTAGATTATACATTATCAAATAATGTAAAAATACCAGCTATAGCTTTTGGTACTTGGCAAATGAGCGAAGAAGAGGCTTATAATTCATGTTTATTTGCTTTAAAACATGGCTATAGACATATAGACACTGCTTATGCTTATAATAATGAAAAAGGTGTAGGCAGAGCAATTAAAGATAGTAAGATTGCAAGAGAAGACATATTTGTTACAACTAAACTTCCTGCTCAATATAAAACTTATGATGAGGCTATAAAATATTTTTATTTATCTTTAGAAAACCTAGGACTTGATTATATTGATTTATATTTAATTCACGCTCCATGGCCATGGGATAATGTAGGACTAGATTGTGAAGAAGGAAATGTAGAAGTTTGGAAAGCCTTTATAGATTTATATAATAAAGGTTTAGTAAGAAGCATAGGTGTATCTAACTTTAGAGATTATAATATAGAAAATTTAATTAAAAAAACTAACTTCGCTCCTCACGTTAATCAAATTAGATATTTTATAGGTAATACTCAAGATGTAGTAGTAAATGCATGCAAAAAACATAATATTTTAGTAGAAGCATATTCACCACTTGCAACAGGTGAAATATTAGAAAGCCCTGAACTTGATGAAATAGCTTCAAAGTATCATAAGACTAAAGCTCAAATATGCATTAGATATTGTTTAGAAAATGGTACTTTACCTATTCCTAAATCAACACATGAAGGAAGAATATGTGAAAATATTGATTTAGATTTTGAACTTGAAAAGTCAGATATGGCTTATTTAGATAATTTAAATATAGGTTCTAAGAGAAAACTTAGAAGTTAATTATGAAGGTAGTATTAAATTACTGCCTTTTTAATTTATGAAACAATATACATTTAAAAAGAGTAGCTAATTAGCTACTCGGGGTGTTAGTTATATATTTATAATTTCAACTATTGATGAATGTTTTAATGTCTTATCATTATATGATATTCCAAGTAACAGAACTTTACCATGATAATCACCTAAAGAATTAAAGTATTCCTTTTCCTTAATTTGCTTAATTGCATCTAGAGGTGTTGAATTTACTTTTAGTTCTATTATAAATGGTATATGAGTATTATCATAAGGAATAAATGTTATGTCTGCCCTACCTAAAGAGCTAGTATCTTCCTTTTTGACATTATAGAATTGTTTAACACTATAATAAGAGATTTGAACTATTACGCCTAGAATATCTTCTTTATTCTTGTTGAATGGACCGGCAAGGTCCTTGTGATTTTTATCTAGTGTTTCGTTTATAAAAGAAGTATTACTATTTAGAGTCTCATCATATAATTTCATTGAATTTGAGATCGGATTTATGATTTCTTTCCAATGTAATTCCTTAATAGCTCTTTCAAATTCTACACTTATTTCATGGTTAGGAATATAGCACTTACGAATATCCTTGTTATAGGCTAAATAACCAAGATGAATCAATACAGTTAATGCTGAATCAATAGAATTGATTTTAGTTAAATCATTTGAAAACAAAGATGGATCTACAGCGATTTTATCACCAGTAATCATTCTTGTAATAATATCTTTTAGTTCTCCATTTTGATAATTCATATAATTAGCTACAGCCTCTGTAGCACTTGTTTTAGTCCAGTAATCTGTGCATTCATTCTTTAAAATAGCCATTACTACTGATTTAGGATTATATAATGCTTGTTTATTTAATGTATATCCATTATACCAATATTTAATTTCTTCAAAATCTCTATCATACTTAAGGCATAATCCCTTAACTTCTTCTTCAGTAAATCCTGCACATGTTTCAATAGGATAAGAGTCTATCATATCATAATCGGTAAAATTATTTAAAGCTGATTGAGTGGTATAACGTTTCATAGGAAGGATTCCAGTCATATATACTAAATCAATACAACTAGATACATTGCTAGATTTAAAAAGATTTCTTAAAAAGTCTGTATATTCATTACATAATTTAATATTATTTTCTTGTTCTCTAAATATAACATCCCATTCATCTATTAAAAAAATAAATCTTTCATTTAATTTAGAATTTATTTCTACTATTGATTCACCAAGTGTTAAATCTGTAAAATCAATATCAGTATAATAGTTTTTTAAATCTCTTAAAATATTTAACTTTAATTTTTTAACAAAATTATCCTTATCGTCAATATCGGTATATAAATTTGCCATATCAATCCAAAT
>CAVCUQ010000055.1:0-7460 GCA_963605425.1 uncultured Eubacteriales bacterium | reverse complement strand
AGGTCATGGATTTTTTTACAAATTTAGTACGTTTTAAAAAATGGGGAAACACAAAGACAATAAAAGGACAACACAAAATTGTCCTTTTAATCAATTAAATTGTAACACTTACAGTAACACTTGAACTTGAGATATTTGTAATTTGGAAAGTAAAGTCAATCTTATTACCATTGTTATAAGTAAAACTTGAATAATAATCTTTTCCAAATACCTTAGTTGTATCAGTAAATAATACATTATTTTTTACAGTATATTCTTCAGTTCTTGAATTATAAACACTGCTTGGGTTTAAAGCTAAAGTTTCAAGATAATTCTTAGTGTCATCATCAGTATTATTATATTTATAATAAGATGGTCTACTACCAGTTGTTAGTGTAGCTACTCCATTAACATAATTAATAGTTGAATCTAGATGTAATACTCTTATTCCATAAGCATCAGATCCAAATGACATATCTGAATCATAACTATTTAATCCATCAGCTGTCCAGAACTCAAGTAAGATAAATTCTGAAAAGATTGTCTTAGTAGTTTTAATATTCTTACTAATTAAGATTACATTCTCACTACCTAAAGCTGTACTTGAAATTGTAACAGTATCACTTTCAGATATTACAACAGGGTTTACCCAACCAAGTAATAATTTACTAGCTGCGTCTAAATCACCGATATTTTCATCCATCATTGATTGTCCAAGCATACAGTGAGATACACCAACAGTCTTGTCATAATCATAATCATAATAATCTTCAAGTCCAAGTAAGTGACCTGTTTCATGAATATAAGTTCTAGCTGTATATTTACCACTCTTATATTCTGAAAATGAAGAATAATAAGAATCAGATGAATCAGTAAATTCTAAAGATGCAAATGCAATCTTACCAACACTCTTATTATTATATTTAGTTGTAACATAAGATGAGAAATCACTTGTCCATGCCCAGAAGTAATTACTTGAACTTACATAATCCATGTCATATATGAACCAAATAGAATCAATATAACCATCAGAGTCAGAGTCATAATTAGAGAAATCGTAACTATTTTTAATACTGTTTAAAGCATAAGTAATTAATTCTTCAATGTGATCATCATAATATGTATAAGTTTTAGGAGCTTTTACCCAACTAGAATATACATCAAATGTTAAATTTAATTTACCATAACTAGATTTATTATAATAACTAGCTACTGATTCATTTGCTAAATTTGAACTACCATTAAATGCAGCTTCGATAGCTGAAATCTTTGAAACAGATGTAGAACTAAACGAAATAGGTACAACAAGGACTCTTACATTACCACTTGAAGGCATTGCATTAGCTTCACCTGTATCTTCATTCTTTATAGTTTGACTTGCAATAGTATCTAAATATGTATAAGTGACACCAACTCTAATTGTAAATGTAACGCTTTCTGTGTTTCCGGCTTTATCACTGACTGTAATAGTAATAGGATAAGCACCTGCAAGTGATGTATCAAGGCTTCCAGATATCATATCACTTGTAATACTTATTGTTCCATCAACTGCATCATAAGCTGTAAAGTACTTAGTCAAATCAACATTTGCATTTAAATCAACAATGTAACTATATCCTTCATTAAGTTCAATTACGGGCTTTTCTTCATCAACAACAATTAGACTTCTTTCTCTTTGAGAAACATTACCATAACTATCAGTAATATTATAAATAACCTTTACAGTTTTACCTACATTTTCACTTGTAATATTAGAAGTATCAACCATATCTTCTGTTACAGTGATCTCTTCACCTAAAGCAGAATAAGCAGATACATCATAAAGCTCGCTAATTCTTGTTTCTGAGATTGTTGTTAAAGTTGAATTATAAGTTAATGTAGGTTCAAGATTTGTATAAGAATAATTAGTTAAAATATCTACTACATCTTCTATAGACTCAGGATTAGTATAAGAATAAACTAAACTATTATCACTTAAATTTGACTTTGAATAATTTAAGATAGCATTATAATCATCATAACTTGTTTCAAATGTATAATTTCTTACTATATTATTATAGGTAACGCTAGCTTTAGTAAGTTTTGTTTCATTAGTATTTTTAACAGCATAATCAGAATAATTTGTGAAGTTAACTTGATATCTATTATATCCAGATGAGAATGTTATTGTTTTAGAATAAGAATATACTAAAACAGTGTATGTTGAATGTCCGGCAAGCGTTCCTGATAAAGTTACATTAGTACCTGATATAGATAGATTAACTTTTGATAAATCAATACTTTCGCTATTTTGATTATATAATTCAACATAATTATAATAATTTATTGTTGTATTATTTCTTCCATTAGATGATTCTACACTAAATGAGGTAACTCTTGAAATAAAGACTGAGTCCTCAGTTTCATCAGTAACATATAAATAATGAGAATCTACTAATGTTTCATAATAATCATTTCCTGAAACAGTAACCTCATAAATATATGTGCCAGTTGTTGTAATTTTTTCTATTTCATTACCATTTAAATCATAATATTTAATATTATAATTTAAACCACTAATTGAGAAATCAGAAGAGTCAACACTCGCGCTTGCGCATCCGCCTTCATCTAATACTACTATCTGATTAGTTAAATAACTAGATATTAAAGCTTTAGATATAGTTAATGTATAAGATCCTGTACATGCATTATAATAATCATTTCCTGTAAAACTATAACTTACAGTGTATGTTCCAGGGTTAACAGCATCGCTTGTCTCTCCATTACTATCGCAAATAGTATATGTAAGACCTGAAAGTGAAATAGGGAATGTATAAGCCTCTCCACTATAACGCATAGTTTCATCAGAGAAATTATAAACTGAGGAAGCTTTATTAATTGTAAGAGTAGCTTGCAAAGTATCAACTAATTCTTGTTTTCTATTCCATAAAGTACCAGTTATTTTATAGATATATAAATTATATGTATAAGTACCAGGTATTTTGGCATAACTATTAGTCTTATCATATTGAAATTTATAAGTTACATTATCAATTGTATTAATACAATCACTAGTTATAGTTTGTGTTCCATAAGAAGCATATAGATAATGACTTTGTCCATCATATTCAATTTCCGAATTGGAATATGTGACACCTAGTGAAGAACTAGCTGATGTTTCTGTATCAGTTGAGGCTGTAAAATACTTTGAACCAATAACATTTGTCTTAGAATCATAATCTGATGTAACTTTTAATACATAAGTAGTACCAGCAGTTAATAAATCAAAGGAAGATGATACAGTGCTTGATATATCAGTAATTTCTTTAGATGTTGAAACAGTATTAGCTGTATCTGATAAAATAATTTGATAATTACTACCTTTTTTAGCATTATCAGTAATATTTACATCAAATGTAACTGTATGAGTTTCAGTATCATATATTAAATTACTGAACTCTGCTGAAGGATTTTCACTTGTACTTCCTAAAGTACATCCTACTAAAGCTAAACAAGTAAAAACGGATAAAACTGATAAGATATATTTAAATTTATTTTTCATAAAATCATCTCATTTCTAATTATATTATAATAATTCAATAAACAAAAAAAAGGCTTTAAGCCTTTCTTTTATGGAAATTTTAGGTTGTCCACAATTATCACACAATTTACAAAAAGAAATGTAAATTAATCTATAATTAATTCAACAGGGCAGTGATCAGAACCAAATATATCAGTTAAAATAAGTGAATCTTTAACGTGAGTTGCAAACTCATTATTAACAACAAAATAATCGATTCTCCAACCAGCATTCTTTTCTCGAGCCTTAAAACGATAGCTCCACCAAGAATAAGTTACAGTATCAGGATATAAATATCTAAAAGTATCAGTAAATCCGCTTTCTAATAATTTTGTAAATTTATCTCGTTCTTCAATAGTGAAACCAGCATTTCTTAAATTAGTTTTAGGATTTTTTATATCTATTTCTTTATGCGCTACATTTAAGTCTCCACATAAAATTACATTCTTCTTCTCTTTTAAACTATTTAAATAGCCTCTAAAGTTTTCTTCAAATTCCATTCTATAATCAAGTCTTAAAAGACCTTCTTTAGAATTAGGTACATATACATTTACTAAATAGAAATTATCATATTCTAATGTAATAACTCTTCCCTCATCGTTATACAAGCCATTAACTCCATATACAACAGATAAAGGTTTAACCTTAGTATAGACTAATGTACCTGAATAGCCTTTCTTTTCAGCACTAGACATATATCTATAATATCCTTCAATATCTAGTTCAGCTTGGCCTTCTTGCATCTTAGTTTCTTGAATACAAAATATATCCGCATTCTCATTTTTAAAGAATTCATCAAAACCTTTAGTCTTACAAGCCCTAAGTCCATTAACATTCCAACTAATTAATTTCATATATTAATCCTCAAAAACAGTACGAATAGAGTCGTTATAGTATACTTCTTCAATGATAGCTCCGCCTATACATTCTTCACCGTCATAAAGACATACTATTTGACCTGGAGTTACACCAAAAGCTTCATCATAAGTTACTATAAGCTTATCACCTTCGACCTTTAATCTTACATCAGTATCTTTTTCTCTATATCTAAATTTAGCTTGATATATCTTATCAGTTATAGTTGCATTAGCTATTAAATTCAAGTTAGAAGCTATAAGGCGATTAGACTTTAGTAAAATATTATCTTCACCTTGTCCTACTACAAGAACATTACGCTTAATATTCTTACCTAGTACAAACCAAGGTTCATTTTTAAAGCCCTTCATACCTCCTAAATTAAGGCCTTTTCTTTGACCTATAGTGTAGTACATTAAACCATCATGACGACCTATCACCTTATGGTCAACTGTTTCAATATTACCTGGTTTAGCAGGTAAATAATTTTGAAGGAACTTGTGGAAATTTCTTTCCCCAATAAAACAAATACCAGTTGAATCCTTCTTTGTAGCTGTATCTAAATTATATTTAGCAGCTAATTTTCTTACATCAGGCTTAACCATATCACCAATAGGAAATAAAGCCTTTTTAATTTGGTCTTGAGTTAGTAAACATAAGAAATAAGTTTGGTCCTTATTTTGATCCACAGCACGCATTAAATGTGTAGTGCCATCAGAATCTCTTCTAACCCTAGCATAGTGACCCATCGCAATATAGTCCGCATCATTTTTCATTGCATAATTTAAGAAAGCCTTAAACTTAATTTCTTTATTACACATTACATCAGGATTTGGAGTACGACCTTTAGAATATTCATCTAAGAAATACTTAAAAACATAGTTCCAATATTCTTCAATAAAGTCTACTCTGTCCATTTTAATACCTATTTTTTCAGCTACCTTAACAGCATCATGATAATCTACTTCCTGAGGACATACATCATCATCTTTAGTAGGGTTACCTAAAGTATCATTATTTAAAGTAGAATCCCAATTACGCATAAATACGCCAGTTACATCGTAACCTTCTTCTTTTAAACGTATAGCAGCTGCACTTGAATCTACACCACCAGATAAACCTAAAATTACTTTCTTAGCCATTTTAGTTACCTCCTTAAAACACTTATATAATTATATCTTAAAACGCATAAATTTGAAACACTTAAATTATCTATTATCGTATTCATCTAATGAAGAATCATTTAATTCTTTAGTATTAATAATAGTATTATTTAAAATCAAATTAACTCTTGCAATATATCCTAATTCTTTAGTATTAAAAATACTATCTGTAATATTAAAATTAGTAATATATGCATCAGGAAAGCCAACAATTTCAAATGCACGGGAAGAAATATTACTTGAATTGCATACTAAATTATTAATATTAATATTATCAATTATAGTATTAGGAATATTATTATCTACTTCTTTTATAATCTTATAATAATGTTCCTTCATTTCACCTTTAAATTCTTTAGGAAGCGTAATATTAGAATATAAAGGATTCCAATTTAAATTAATATGAATAGGATATTTAACATTTTCCATAATCGTATTATTAAAATTAATGTTTCTAATATATCCTTTTCTATTAACATGGGATTTAATTCTAAAACCACAATCAGTATTAAAATATTTAATATCATGAATATTAATATTTTCTACTCCGCCTGACACCTCAGAACCTATAGTAATACCGAATCCATTATTAATTATACAATCTTTAATTTCAATATTCTTTGAAGGAATATTTGTCTTTATTCCATCACTATCTCTACCAGATTTAATTGCTATAGAATCATCATTAGTTGTAATGTTAGAGTTCATAATTAATACATCACTTGAAGAATCAATATCAATACCATCTGTTGAAGGAGACAACTTACAAGGAGAATCAACTATAACATTATCTAAAGTAACATTATTAGAATAAAGAATATGAATATTCCAAAAGCCTGAATCTTTGCTTGTTATATCACTAATCTTAATATTTGATGAATTTTGAACAAGCAGATTTCTTACCCTCTTGCAATCATAATCAGCCAAAAACCTTATACCAAGTTTATCGTACTTTTCTCTAATTCCGCCCTTAGTATCAGTTCCCCAATACAAGTTATAAAAATATTCTCCCTTTCCGTCAATTATTCCTTTTCCTTTAATAGTAATATTTTCAGAGTCTATAATATTTAACACACCTGCATACCAGTCCATATTAATTCCAGCTACACGTGTATAAATATCCTTATATTTTCCATTAGTATTAGATATGATGTTAGCACCATCTTCAAATTCCAAATTTATATTAGATTTTAAAAATAAATTAGTAATTAAATAATTACCTTTTACCACATATAATGTTTCATTTGTATTTAATGAATTAATTATATTTTGAAATTCTTCTGTTACATCTATATTTTTATTTACTATCTTAAAAGTATTTTTCATATTACAACCTCTAGTTTCTTTAATTATACCATTATTATTAAATAATACTTAATAGTTTGTGATATAATATTTTTAGGTGTTAATTATGGAACTTATAAAACTATTTCTAATATTCTTTAAAATTGGACTATTCACCTTTGGTGGAGGTTATGCAATGATACCTTTGATTAAAAGTGAATTAATTACTAAAAGAGGCTATATAAGTGAAGAAGAAATGATTGAAATACTTGCAATAGCTGAATCAACTCCAGGTCCTCAGGCTGTCAATATGGCAACCTATATTGGCTATAAAAGATGTAAATTCCTAGGTAGCTTATTTTCAACTATTGGTGTTATTCTTCCTTCAATAATAATTATTTTAATAATATCCCTATTCTTAAAACAATTTGAAGATAATGAGTATGTTAAATATGCATTTGTTGGAATTAATGCATCAGTTTGCGTATTAATAATTGAGGCTGGTTTATCATTAATTTCTAATATTAAATATAATATTTTAACTTTAATTTTATTTATAATGGTATTAACTTGTTATTTAGTATTTTCTTTTATTAATTTTAGTTTCTCTTCTATTTATT
>CAVCUQ010000054.1:0-7995 GCA_963605425.1 uncultured Eubacteriales bacterium | reverse complement strand
AGTTTAAAGGCTGGGATAGAGAAGTTACTACAGTAAGTGGAGATGTAACTTATACAGCAACCTATACTGCAACATATATTGATTACACTATCAAGTTTGTAAACTATGAAGGAACAGAATTAAGTTCTAAGACGTATCATTATGGTGATATTGTTGTAGAACCTGAAACTCCTGTAAAACCAAGTGATAATACTTATAGTTATGAGTTTAAAGCTTGGAATAAAAATGTTACAACTGTTTCTAAAGATGTAACATATACTGCAACCTATACTGCTAAATACATCGAATATACTGTAAAGTTTGTAAACTACGATGGAACAGAATTAAGCACAAAGACATATCATTATGGTGATACTGTTGTAGAACCTGAAACTCCGGTAAAACCTTCGGATGAATTAGATTATTATGTATTTAATTGTTGGGACAAAGAAATCAGTATAGTAATTTCAGATGCAACTTATACTGCAACATATAAGGCAGGTTATGAAATTATTGTTTCTGAAATTGATGAAATTCAAAATGTAGATTTATCTACATATAATAAAATTATAAAAATTAAAAATGAAATTAGTCAATTATCAAAACAAAGACAAAATATGATCAATGATAAATTTAATAAATTAGTATCTGAATATGAAAAATATGTTTCTAATATAAACAAAGAATATGAAGCGGCTGAACAATTAAATGAAGATTACTTTGTTCTAGTATTAGATTTAATTAACGAAGTTAATCTGTTAGCTCTTTGTGCTTTTGTAATTAAATTTAAGAAATTTTAAAGGGGCGGTGAATATAATGAAAAAATTAAAGCATAATTTTATTTTGTTAGTACTTATGTCTATAATCGTACTTTTAGAAACTTCTTGTAATATATTACCAAATACCAACAAAAGTACCTCAGGTTCTAAACAAGATGAAACTGAATCAGATTTAAGTCACACTAATGACTTACCAGAAGATTATGAAAAAATATTATTATTAGTTGATAATTATAATATTAACAATACATATGGGTATGAATATAAAAATACGCAAACTTTAGATACTATAGTAACAAATTCCTTTTCAGTCAGTGTAAAACTGAATAGTAATCGTACTAAGGGTCAAAGGACTGAAGATAAGAAAACTTTAAATAGTGATTTTACTGATGAACAATATATTATAATTAGTAAAACTGTAACGTATGATGATGGTAAACTAATTTGTGACGGAAAGAAATCTGATATAACTTTAGAAGATTTTGCTCAATGCTTAATTAGTGATTTTTATTTAATCGATAATAGTGAATATTTTGAAAATTTTAAATTAGAAAAGGTTGGTAAATATAAAGAATTATCTTTTTCTGTTGATAAACAGGATATAAAAGAATTTTTAGGTGTTTCTTCTGAAATTAAGGATATTAAAATTATGATTAAATCAGATACAAAATCAACTAAATTAATTTCGTTTAATTTAAGCTATTCTCAAGAATTAACATCTACTGAATTTGATTTTACTCCAATTTATACTCCTTCAAGTTTATAGTCGTATAAATTAAACCGCTTATTAATAAAAAATTATTGTTCGATAAATAATAAACTGGTTCAAATGTCAACGACTAAAAGCTGACAGTAATATTTAAATTTAATAATCTTAATATTCAAGGAAAGATGATGAGTTTTCATCATCTTTTTTGTTATTCTCCTAAAAATTTAATCCAAGACAAAAACCTTCGAAAATTGCAATTTTTTAAATTTCGAAGTATTAGTTCAAATATTTAAATTTAACATAATTTATATTACTTTATTAAAACAAGCTGCTTATGTCAATAGATAATTGACCCACTGTCGTAATTCAAAACTGACCCAGGTAAAGTCTTTATTTACTTAACCATTCCTTGGTTTCTTTAAGATTCTCTTTTGATGCTAATAACGTGAGCTCGGCAGGTTAATCTATCAACCATAGCTGAGGTAAGAACTGGATCATTAAATATTTCTTGCCACCGATTAAATGATAGATTAGTTGTTATGATTATTGACTTAGTATCATTTCTCAATGATAACAAGTTGAATAATAGCTTACTACCTTGTTTATCAAAAGTTATATAACCTAATTCATCAAGAATAACTAAGTCATAATTGATGAATTTTTTCTTATAGGCTGTTAATTGATTTAATGTCATAGATTCCTTTAATTCTGTTTTTAGATTTGGTACAGTAATATAGAGAACGTTCTTTCCCTTAATACAAGCTTTAATACCTGTAAGCAAATTTGATAAGCACCTGCATAGCTATATCATAAGAAAAAGCGTTGAATTTGTGTAACATTTTCTTATTGCCACTTTTCAACATTTCTATGATACCATTTACAAATGGAATTCGTAACGCATTTAATAAAAGTGGTAAAATTACCGTAAATATGAAATGAGGCATATGATATGGAAATTAAAAGAGAAAAATACTTAAACATGCTTAAAATAAGAAGGCATAATGGATTAGTAAAGGTATTAACAGGCATTAGAAGATGTGGTAAATCTTATTTAATGAATGAGATCTTTTATGAAAATTTAAAAACTGATGGAGTAAAGGAAGATCATATTATAAAATTTGCATTTATTCGGCAGAAGATTTAATGTTGAACGTCAAATTATATGTGTATAATAAGGGTTACTTTAATCAAATTAATTAAAGATATAAAAAAAGGGTTCCTTCAAATAATTTGCACTGTATATATGCAAAGCACTTGAGGGAACCCTTTTATGTGTTTATAATAAAAATAAAAAAAATAGTTGAAACATGACCGGAAAATCGTTTTTCAACTATACCCTTACGAGGCGTTATTATGATATCATTAAATTCAGGCAATTTCAATACAAACACAAAAAAATATGGATGTATACGTAACTGGTAGTAATTTAAAATTCTTATCAAGTGACATACTAACTGAATTTAGAGGAAGAGGAGATGAAATACATGTTTTACCACTTTCTTTTTCTGAATTCTATTCCAATTACAATGATGGACTTGATTACGCTTTTGATGATTATATGGTTTATGGTGGCTTACCCGCTGTTGTTTTAATGGAAACACCAGAACAAAAATCAAGTTATCTAAAAACGCAATTAACTAATGTTTATCTTTTAGATATAGTGGAACGTCATAATCTTAAAGGTGATGAAAACTTAAGTGAATTACTTGATATCATTGCATCTGGAATTTCTTTCCTAACAAATCCTACTAAACTTTCAAACACTTTCAAAAACCTTAAAAATTCTAAGTTAAGCGCTAATACCATTGATAATTATATTACTTATATGCAGGAAGCCTTTTTGATATCAAAAGTTAAAAGATATGATGTTAAAGGGAAAAAATATATTAATACACCATATAGGATATATTTTGAGGATAATGGTTTACGTAATGCTAGATTAGATTTTAGGCAAATAGAAGAAACTCGTTTAATGGAGAATATTATTTATAATGAACTTAGATATAGGGGATATAATGTTGATGTTGGAGTTGTAGAAACAAGAGAAGATGTGAATGGTTCTTTAGAGAGAAGACAACTTGAAATAGATTTTGTAGCTAATCAAGGTAGTAATCGTTATTATATTCAATCTGCATATGATATTCCTAATGAAGAAAAAATGAAACAAGAAACAAAATCATTTGATAAAACAAATGATTCATTTAAAAAGATTATTATTGTAAATAAAACAATGACACCAAGAAGAAATGAAAAGGGTTACTTAATTCTTGGTGTAAAAGAATTTTTACTTGATCCTAATAGTCTTGAATTATAAAAATTTTTTTCTAGTGTAATTTCGCAAAGAAAGTTTATCTTCTTCATAATGCTTAATAACATAAAAATATAAATGATATTTAAATTTTAGTTAATCATAAATTACTAATTTATAAATTACTAAATTGGAGGAGACTATTATATATCATTATAAGAAATTATGGATTCTAATGCAGTGACTAGTTTTAATTGGTTGAATTGATAAAACATCATCACTTCATTTAACTAAAGTGGTAAAATTACCTGAAATATTAAGCAAGAAGATACAAATATAAAGATGATTTAAGTAAGATGATATAATGGAATAGTAAAACTAATAACAGGTATCAGAATATAGGGTAAGTTATATTTATGGATGAGATATTATATCAAAGCTTATTGGAGACTTTTAATTAAGTCTCTTTTATTTTTATATAGACATTAATATATTTTATAAATGATTGAATATCAGATATTTTGTATTTAATAAAAGTGGTCGAATTACCGAAATTATTAAATGGAATGATGAGTTTGATTGTTTGATTATGAATATCATTGTTGAAATGTATGAATTAATTAGAAGATTTCATTAAAAAAAGAACTTTGAAAAATATCAAAGTTCTTAATGTTAAATTTATTTCTCTAGAATAGTCTTAATATATTTTAAACTAGATTCCATTTTATCTTTAGGACAACCCTCAAAGATTAAAGTTGCATTAGGTGTTAATTCTTTAGCTTTAGATACAATATATTCTAAATCCATTAAACCTTCACCAAGGCCTACTTGTTTAAGTTTATTATTTTCTTTATCAACAATAAAATCTTTTAAATGGTAGATAACGATTTTATCTTTAAAATACTTAATAGATTCATCAAACATAAAATGCTGAGTTTCTTTATCATATTTAGAGATATCTAAATAATTAAAGATATCAACAGTAATCTTTACGGCTCCATTATCAATAGCACTCACTAGTTTGTTTAATTGTTTAGGTTCATACATGCAGTGACCATATGCACCTTCAAGGGCTATACATGCATCATTGTTTTTAGCATATTCTGCAAGTTCACCAAAAATCCTAATATCTAGATTTAAGGCATCATCTGTTCTATTAAGTGGATTATATGTCCATTTATCATCATTAAATGATCCTGTTTCACTACCTACGTAATGACAGTTAAATAATTTAGTATAACCGATATATTCTTTAAAACGTTCAATGTTATCTTTAACTAAATCCTTATTGGAATGAACAGGATTGAAATAAGCTCCTAGCATTGAAACTTCAATGTTTTCTTCTTTAAATGCTTCTGATACTTTAACTAATTCATCATAGTTAATAGTATGGGCTTTAGAATCAAATCCTTCTATAGCTTTGTAAAGTACAAGTTGTACTCCGTCAAAACCGATCTCTTTTGTCTTTTTTGCTAGGGTGATTGCGTCACTTTTTCCTAAATCATGAACTCTTACTGAAACTTTCATTTGAATAACTCCTTTTATAATAGTATAATATTTTTCGTATATGTTTATTGTATCACAATAAACGGAGGAAAGTATGAATTTTTGGGAAGAATTTTATAAAAAGTTTATAGGATACGGAGAATATCAAAAAGGTGAGAATTTAAATTCCTTTACTGGTGTATTCTCTTGGTATCATATTTTATTATCTTCATTACTAGTAGCTTTTATTATTATATTTACATATAAGACTAGAAAAGACACAAGTAGTGAACTGGCTAAAAAACAAAGAATTATTTCATGGGTCATGCTTGCACTTGAAGCTTTTAGATTTATTTGGTACCGTATATTTCAAGGATTCTGGTATTTTAAATATGACTTATGTAATTTGATTTGTTTATTTATGCCTATCTTTGTCTTAAATAATAATAGAAAGAGTCTTATGATGTGGGCTGCAGTAGCCTTCTATGGTGGAAGTGCTGTATTATTATATCCTTATGGCATATTTGCACCATTTAATGGACTTCATATAATTACTATACAATCTTTAATTAGTCATGGCCTAATGGTATTAACTAGTATTAATATAGTTAGAATGTATAAGATTGATTTTAAGAAAGATTTAATTGCTGGGGCTATCGGGTATGGAATCCTAGCATGCATTTCATTTGTAATGTGTTTTGTAAATGATGCAAACTATATGGCTTTAAGAGACCCTCAAGGAATTCCTGTTGTAAACCATTTACCTTTCCCACTATCAAGCATTGCGATAATCGGTTTTATATATCTAGGTATCTATTTATTTTTACTTATTGTAAAAACATATCAACACAAATTTTTATGTTTTGATTTAAAAAAGGAGACGACTCAAAATGAAATTTAAAAATCCTATCTTACAATTTGACTTTTCAGATCCAGACGCAATTAGAGATGGTGCTGATTACTATTTAGTAGCTTCAAGCTTTAATCATTTGCCTGGACTTCCTATACTTCATTCAATAAATTTAGTGGACTGGGAGATTATTAACTATGCTCTTCCTTATCTAGATGAAGACTTCAATAAGGTGGCTCATGGTAATGGTGTATGGGCACCATCTATTAGAAAACATAATGGATTATTCTATATTATCTATCCTGATCCTGATAAAGGTATCTTTGAAGTTCATGCAAGTGATATTAGAGGAGAGTTTTCTAAACCACACTGCATAATGCCTGGTAAAGGTTTTGAAGACCCATGTCCTATATGGATAGAGGATAAATGCTATATGGTATTTTCATTTGTTAAATCACGTATCGGATTTAATTCTTTACTTGCAGTTGTAGAATGTGACTATGATTTTACACATACTATTGGTGATTATAAAATAGTATATGACGGACATAATGACAATCCTACTATTGAAGGACCTAAGTTCTACTATAGAAATGGATATTATTACATTATGGCCCCATCTGGTTCTGTTAAGGGAGGCTGGCAAACTTGTCTTAGATCAAAGAATGTCTATGGTCCTTATGAATCTAAGATTGTCTTATATCAAGGAGATACTTTGGTAAATGGACCTCATCAAGGAGCCCTAATTGATTTAGATGATTCAAATCAAAAATATGCATTTATTCATTTCCAAGATATGAGAGCTTATGGAAGAATATGCCATCTAGAGCCTGCAACATTTATTAATGACTGGCCAATTTGCGGTAATGTAGCAGATCCTCTATTAGCCGGTACACCACTAAAAGAAGCGGATTATCTAGTAGAGGTTAAGTCTGATGCGAAAGTTCAAATATCTGATGATTTTAAAGGTCCTAAATTATCATTAATGTTTCAAAGACCATCTAACATTGATAATTTCTATAGTGTAGATAATGGCCTTATTCTTAAGATGAATAAAACAGAATATGAAAAAGAAATCAATCTTATTCCTTATGCATTATTAACTAAAGTGCCCGCTTTAGAGTTTAATGTATCTACATTAATAGAGTTTACTAATATGTCTTCAGGAGATCATGTTGGCTTTACAGTAATGGGTGAAAAATATAGTGCAGTAGATTTTAAAAAAGATAATGATACAATTATTATCTCTTTAATTAATGGTGAATTTAAAAAGGAAGATACTATTATAGATAAAGTCTACATTAATGAATCTAGTGCTAAAATTAATGCCCAATTTAGAAATAAAGATATCTATGATTTAATTTATTCTATTCATGTTAATGGAGTTAAGGTGTTTGATAAGGTTAAAGCTTATGCTGGAAGATGGATTGGAACTAAGATAGGCTTTTATGCTTATAGTGAAAATGAATCTAAAGGTTTTGCAAAAGTAGCTTATTACGATACTAATATAATTAAGTAAGAAAATGAAAATAAATTTAATTATTGATTTTGAAGAGAAATTATTAAACTTTAATTATGAGCAAATTGATTTAGATAAAGATTATGAATCAATTACTTTAATAATTAACTTTATTTATTGATATAAAAAAGAATATATAAGTTATAATTTATGTAATATTAATAGATAATACTTGAAAATTATCACACTAAATTTTAACATCAAATAAAAATTTAAATACTTCAAAAAAGTTGAATATAACTTGTGCAAAATACAAACGATTTACTTAATTTTTTTATTTAGGTAAGTCGTTTTTTTAATTTAGAATTAAATATAAATGTTTTACCAATTTTAGCAAAAATAAGTGATAAAAAACTGCAAATGCATCAGAGTATCATTCTTCTAATTTATCAACGATACAATAAATGGTATAATCTGATTAAAGAT
>CAVCUQ010000053.1:0-8098 GCA_963605425.1 uncultured Eubacteriales bacterium | reverse complement strand
TTACTAGTAAGATAAAGAATCATCCGATGGCTTTATGGAAAATTTCAAATAAATAATTTAGATTGTTTATATGCTATATCTTAATTAAATTAGTGTTAGAGTTTTAAAAACTACAAGCATTGGATTTGTTTAAAATGCCGAAAATATGGTTAGCGAATTTAATCGTTTGAATATTTTAACAAAAATAGATGAAGTTTTCGGCTGTGATTTCGTTGTTGCAAACGCGATTACAAAACTATAAAATGTAATCGTGAAAATGATGATGTTATGAGGAAACAAAACATAATGAGAATAGCTAATGAGAACAATGGCTATCTATATTCAAAGATAATCAAAGAAAATACAATTAAAACTGCTATTATCGGTAGACTTGTAGATGAAGGGCTTCTAACCAAGGTTGATCGTGGTGTTTATATCACAGACCAAGGAGCCCTTGATGAACTGTTTATCAATTCAATAAAATACAGCAGGATTGTCTATTCTGGAGAGACTGCATTGTTCCTAAATGGCTTATCGAATAAACAATCGCAGGTAAAAGAATTCACGATTCCATATGGCACTTGCGTTCCTTCAATCAACGGATATCACGTTAAATATTCAAGAAAAGACACTTTCAACCTTGGGATTATCGAGATAAACACTCCTTTTGAGAATCCTGTCAGATCCTATGATAAAGAAAGATGTATATGCGATCTATTCATCAGGCCTGATTATTATGATTATGAAGACAGGATCTATACAATCAATGAATACAAGAACAGATATCTCGATTTCAGGAAACTATATGAATATGCAAGGAAACTTGGTGTCTATAAAGATGTTAGCAACGTATTTGAGGTGATTGGATGGAAGTAGCATATTTTATTATTTATATTCTTTTACTATATTTTTATACTTTATATTATTTGAAGTTTAATCATAAACTTTTAAGCATTATAGAAAACAAAGATGCAAAGGCATTTGATTTATTTGCATCACTACATTCGTTGTTATTTATGGTAAGTACAGTTATCATCCAATTATAAAATTATATTTTTTCTATGTCTTTATGAATAAATATGGTGGTGATTGGAAATATATTATTCCAGTGGGAACTATATGCTTAATTTTATTAATAGTTTTCACTATAACTGGATATAAACGGAAGAAAGATATTTTGAAGAAATATGAAAAACGATATGGGTTTGAATTACCTTTCTATAGGCAAATAGAATACATATCTTTATATAGGCATACTTGTGTAATTGTTAATAGCATATTACTTATTAATATTCTAGCTATGATTATATAATCAAGTAAGGATTTATAGTTTAGTTTAAATTGTACTAGGTTTTTATATGAATTATAAAATTATTACAATAATAAAAATCTTATTAATACTAATTATTTAGTAGAAAGGAAAATAATGAAAAATATATTTTCTATTTTATCTTTAATTATTACTTATATTTCTAGTTTATTTTTTGCTATAAACATTATCTTATCTGAAGTATTATTTCCTGAGATTAATGAATTTTCTTTGTTTCCTACTTACTACAAAGTTTTATTTATTCTCAGTTTGATCTTGATAGTTACTAGTTTTATGTTAACTTCAATATTTAGAAATAAAGGGAATACAAAAATATTAGATTTATACATAGAAATCCCATCTATTGCAGTAGGAATTGTTTTATTAAGTTGTGCCTTATTAAGAACTGAAAATTATATTAAATCAATATTAATAGATATAGGACTTATTTTATTTGTTAGTGGATTTAATTGTTTATTTTCTAGTTTAATAGGATTACTAAAAAGACCTAAAAATAGATGATTTCTAAATATATTATTCTTTAAAATGATAAAGTAAATGTGCAAATGGTATCATAGAAGTGTTGAAAAGTGCATCGAGAAAATGTTGCATAAATTAAATTCATTACTTTTTCTTAAGACTAAGTATTTTTATAAAATTTTAAAGAAAAGCAACATTAAATCAACCTATAGGTTAATTTTATATCAAACTTGTTGACAATATAACAAATGGGTGTATAATATAGTTGTAATCTAAAAAATGACATCAAATAGAATGATTACAAAAAGGAGTGAAAACATGGGATACACAAAGTTTGGAAAAATAGTTAGAAAAGAAATGATTGATCATGATGAAAACTTATTATCAATAGCTCAATTACTAGGTGTAACTACGTCTTTTGTTTCTGCTGTTTTGACTGGTGGTAAAAGTGTTCCAGATAATTGGATTGATGAATTATCTAAACATTATAATCTAACTGGCTCAAAATATGATGAACTTTATGATGCATATTGTGAAGATAAGAAGAATGTCAAAATTGATGTAGAGAATGTTCCATTAACTCAAAAGAAGTTGGCAGTGCAATTTCAAAGAAAGCTTCCTGAATTAGATGAAGACGAAATTCAATCTATCTTCAATATTTTAAAGGAGGATAGGTAATGGATTATGAATCAAAATTATCTTTAAGTAGAATACAAATAAGAAAAATATCAGAATTTGCAAGAAGATTGTTGAAAATTGAAACTGTTAAATTTCCTGTCTTAAAAGCACTTGAAAACTTGATAGATAAATTTTCTAATAATCTCTATTATCTTATTTTACCAGATGATGAATTTGAAAAAAATGTAATGGCAGAATTAGTTCCAGAAGATAATGATGTTTATTGTATAAAAATACGTGAAACAGTGTATGATAAAGCGGTAAATGGTGATAGAGCTAGCCTAGGATTTATTTGCCATGAAATGTGTCATTTTATCTTGATTCATATATTTGATGCTGGTCCAGTGTATAGAAATGAAAGTGGACTAGTGTATGCAAGAAGTTTTAAAGATAGAGAATTGCCACGATATAAAAGTATGGAATGGCAAGCAATGGCATTATGTGGGGAGATAATGATTCCCTATGAAAAATGCAAAGATTATTCATTTGAACAAATTGTTAGTAGAACAGGTAGTTCAGATGAATAAACTAAATATTTCTTAAGATGGGTAGTTAAACAAGAATAACAATTAGACATCTTAATTGAAATAAAAAATGACCCAAATCATTGCAGTGATTTGAGCCGATTAGACAGCATGCTATGATGCCACCTTCAACAAGTACATTTTAGCATAACTGTCCCAAAAAAATCAAGCCTTATACGCTCTTTTAGAGCTATATTGGTAAAAAAATTAATATTGGAGGGTACTATTATGTGCAAAGATAAAAACGAAGTTGTCGAAGATTCGTTCCAAGCATTCTTGGTGGAAGGAGCGAACTTTACCGAAATTGAAGAATATCCAATTATTGAAAATTGGATGATTCCTGAAGTTCCACCAAAAAAGATTATGCCTTTTGATAAAGCGCTAAATTATCGAGGCGATTTAAGTGATATATATGTGTGTACATATGCAAGAGATTACACTTTTGAAAGGGTTAGGAGAAATTCTAAAAAATATATTAACTTTTTCAAAAGATGTGCTGGGTTAATAGGATTTGATTATAGTATTCATTCTGATATGCCTATAGTTAAACAAAAAGCTCAAATGAATGATAACTTATCTTTATCATATTTTTATGGAAAACAAGGAAATAAACTTATTCCAAATATAAGATATGGAATTGATGAGTTGGCAGATGAATTCTTAAATGCCATACCAAAACATACATTAATTGCAGTAGGCACTCATGGTTTTATTAAAGAAAAATATAAAAAAGCAGAATGGTATTGTTTCTTAGAAAAAATTATAAGCGTATTAGAACCAACAGGTATTATTGTTTATGGTAAATTAAGAGGAAATATCTTTAAAAATTTAGAAAGCAAGTGTAAGTTTTATTACTATAAACCTTGGATTTACTCCAATCGTAAGAAAAAAGGAGGAGATTCAAATGGCAACTAAAGGCGCAAGTTATAGATATGGAAACACTAAGGGTTCAAATCATAGAGGAAAAGCAACTGAACACATTAATTATGCTTGGGCTAAAGCCTTTAACAGAGGAGGATTAGTTAGACATTTTAGAGAACATGGCAAAGAATTTGGTTGTAAGACTAAAGAAGAATATGAAGCCAAAGCACTAAAATTTGCTAATACTATAGATAGAGATAATTATAGAAGTCTTATTGATAAAAATGGTACAACATATAAATATAATTCTAAAACTAATGTATTAGTCGAAGTTACAAAAGATGGTTATATTGTATCATATAGGCATTATGGTAAAAGTATATGGTATATTACTAAGAGAGGAGTAAAAAAATGGGTAAAATAAATAAAAAATTTAAACCGATGATGTGTCCTGTATGCGATGAAATGTATTTTTCGGGACCAAATAAAAATTCATATGATGAAGATTTAAAAGAATATTTAGAAGGTGAAGTACAATGCAGTCATTGTGGTTGGATATATGATTTGCATCAAGCCGAAAATCCTGACTCTAAAGAAGGATTTAATGAAATGTCAGTTAATGAATATAAGGCATGGTTTGAAAATAAAATAAAAGAAAATCCTGATTATGATTATTCTGAAGAACATATGCCAAAACCTGGTCCACATAAATGTCCTGTTTGTGGTGAATATGAATTTGCTGATGAATTATCATCTGATATCTGTCCTGTTTGTGGTTGGGAAGATATTGGGTTTGAGGATGTTCCGGATGAAAAACCTAGTGAATATATGATGTCATTTAATGAAAGATTATCTTGGTTTAAAGAAAAAAGAAAAAATAATCCTAAATATAGATGGGATAAGGATGATGATTAAATAAACACTCACTGCAAAATGGATTAATGCCTAAGGCTTAAAATAAATATTTTATAGAATTATAAATATCATTATAAAGGAAACCCAATTATAGAAATTGCTTATCATCCAGAACCTAAGATAAATAATGGCGATAGAAAGACGAGCATTTTACATTTTCATGTTTACAAGGGATTAGATAGAGATATTGCTCAAAAAATGGATGAAAATCTTGAAATAAAAGAAAAATATGCAAAATATTTAAAGGAGTACGATTTATATGATTAATGCTAATTTAAGTCAATTTTTAGATACTGGTTGGTTCAATGAAGCAACATTATATTACAAAGGATATACATATTGGTGTGAGGGAGTTTGGTATCATGACAAAGAAAAACCTATGTATTTTTTCATTCATAGATATCGTTCTGTAATACATCATGATGGCGATAAAATATGGACTACAAGACTCGCTCAGAATGGGGATGTTGCCCAATATGAAGAAACATACTTCGAAGCATGGGGATATGGTGAAGATGATGTTAAAGAGCAGTTTTTAAAAGCTAAAATTTTTGATAGCAAGTCTTTTTGGGAAGTAGAAAAAGAATTGGCTTGGTATGATGAGGATTAGTTTATCTTTATAAATTGTAAGTGTAAATTGGGCTGGTAGCTTATACTAGCCTTTTTTGATTTTCTTTATTATGATAAAGTCAAGATATTTTGTACCGATTTGTCAAGAATTTTTATGCCATTTATTTTGCAATATGATCATTAATATTCTTTAAACTATAAGAAGTCCGTTTATGGTGGTTAGGTTAGAATGAAGCTGCCCTTGAAAGCATTATTTTCCTAACTTCTCATAAGCTCTTCCATATTTTTCTACAGATTTATCATAGAGTTCATTAAGAACGTTTCTATCTATATATTCAATATTTGGATTCTTGCTAATCTTGAAAGGAATGGCTTGTTCCCTAATAGCTAGTTTAGCAAACATGTTGAAGGCTTCATCAAACGTTAATCCTAATTCTGAGAAAAGCTTTTCCGCAGCCTTCTTGTCATTCTCATCCATTATGATTGTTACATTTACGTGTGGCATATATAGGACCTCCATTTCTAAATCTATTATCTCATATATTTTTTAATTGTGAAGAATAAAAATGTGCTAAATATTTAACTGAATAACTTTCAATCAGCAAACTATCATATACTCTAGTAAGTATTTTCAAAGTGTATAGTGAGGATGTTTTATTTCTAGCTACTAAATCATATGTATGATAAATAAACTATTTAAATTCAAAACTGCGTTTTATATAGAAAAATAATGTTTGCTAAATTGCGTTTTATATATTTTTGGTTTATAATTACTTCAAAAGAAGGTTGCTTTATGGAGGATTATATATGTTTAAAAGAAAAATATATGAAAAATTATTGAACTGGAAAAATGAGTTTTCTGGTGAGAAAGCCTTGCTTATTGAAGGAGCTCGTCGTATCGGTAAATCTACGATTGCAGAAGAGTTCGCTAAGAATGAATATAAGAGCTATATCATTATTGATTTCAATGATGCGAGCTCTGTCGTTAAAGATGCCTTTGATAAATATCTTAATGATTTAGATACTTTCTTTTTGATTTTATCAACTGAATATAATACAACACTCTATCGAAATGAATCTTTGATCATATTCGATGAGATTCAACGTTTTCCAAAGGCTAGACAATCAATTAAGAAACTGGTCAAAGATGGAAGGTATCACTATATTGAAACTGGTTCTTTGATTTCAATTAGAGAGAATGTCAAAGATATTACGATTCCCTCTGAAGAAAGAAGAATTCAAATGTATCCGATGGATTTTGAAGAGTTCTGTTTAGCACTTAATGAAGATAAGATGATTGAATATATCAAGAAATGTTTTGTTGATAAGAAACCTCTTGAAGAAGCATTACATCATAAGGCTATGATGATGTTTAAACAATTCATGCTTGTTGGAGGTATGCCAAAAGCTGTTGAAAAATATATTGAGAATGATCGTAATTTCTATTTAGCTGACGTAGAAAAAAGAGATATCTTATCCTTATATCGTTCTGATATAAATAAAATTGATAAAAAATATCGTTCAAAGGTATTATCTATTTTTGATCAAATCCCTGGATTTTTATCTCAGCATGAAAAGAGAGTCCGTCTTTCATCGATAGAAGCAAATTCCACTTATCCGATGTATGAAGAAACTTTCTTTTGGCTTGGTGATTCTATGATTGTAAACGAATGTTTCAATTGTGCTGATCCTAATGTTGGCTTATCATTGAATGAAGAAAGAACAGCGATTAAATGTTATATGGGAGATACTGGTCTATTAGTAAGTCACACCTTTGATGAGACCGAACTAAAAGAAGGAGAACTTTATAAACAAATACTTCATGATAAATTATCAATCAATGAAGGAATGATATTTGAGAATGCGATAGCCCAGTGTTTAGTCGCAAATGGATATCGATTATTTTTTTATACGCAATATAATTCTATAAAGAAACGTAATGATATTGAAATCGATTTTTTGATCTCTAATGGTAGTAAGACAAAACAAAAAATATACCCAATAGAAGTTAAATCAGGAAATCGATATAAAACGACATCATTAAATGAATTCACAAAGAAATATAGTTCGAGAATCGGTCAGTCTTATATCATCCATCCAAAGAATCTATGCTTTTCTGATGATATCCTTTGTATTCCTTCCTATATGGTTATCTGTTTATAGATATACCATGGAAGTGAAATGTTCGTTATATTTTTAAGTTTAAACTTGCTTTTTAATATAAATCTTAAAAAACGAGTGAGTGCTCTTAAATTTATGCAAAATGCTACCTTTGGTTGGCTGAATTTTTATATGGAAAAGGTTAAAATCAACTAGGCTTTTTAGTAAATAACTATGATATGTGAGGTAAATATATGACGCTTGGAGAAAGAATTAAAGAATTAAGAAACAAAAACAATTTATCACAGGAAAAACTTGCATTTGAACTACATGTTTCAAGACAAGCTGTTCAAAAATGGGAACAGGATATCTGCGAGCCAAGTCTTGATACATTAAATGAGATAACTAGATTTTTCAATGTAACTCTAGATTATCTAGCGAATGGTACTGATATAATAAGCGAAGAAGCTAAAGATAATACTTCAAGGGCTGTAATTGATAAAGTAGATATCATTCTACTTATATTATTATTACTTTCAATTGGTCTTTTTATTGGTACATTTATTTATTCTGTTTTGAATCCAATATTGTATAACCAGTCTTATTCATTTATTTGTTGGTATGTTCGTATTTGGGTTTCCAGTGGAACATTCTTTAGGCTCCTTGTTCTTTTATCAATAGG
>CAVCUQ010000052.1:0-8164 GCA_963605425.1 uncultured Eubacteriales bacterium | reverse complement strand
GTCTTTTGTAAGTCGATGATATAAATACCATTTCTTGATGTATAGATGTACTTAGCCATCTTAGGGTTCCATCTACGAGTTGCATGTCCAAAGTGAACACCAGCTTCTAATAATTGTTTCATTGAAACTACTGACATATTAATTTTCCTCCATAATTTTATTTTGTTTTTTCTTCTGCAATCATCAACGCTTTTTGTCAAATGCACCGCCCCGCATTAAGCGTACATGACGGTGAGCTCCGAATTGCATGCCTTTTTATGCCTTTGTTAGTATATCATACAAATTGAATTAGAGCAAGACAAAATTGTAAAATAAATTTTTAAAAAGTGTCTAGCCAAAGCTAAACACTAAATTATTATTTTATTATACTACCAGAATATTCAGGTGATACAATCTTATTTGCAAATGCCTTTACTGTTTCATTAGTTGTAGTATTTTCATCTAATGATATAGTTGCATATACAGGAACACAAATAAATGAACCGATAGATACTTTTGAATCAGAATAAACTCTTACATATACAGGCATATAAATAACGTATAAGTAATTTGCTTCACCATCTTCTAGACTAGTACTTGTAAGTCCATATTGTAATAAAGACTTTTGCCATGTAGTTTGGCAAGATGCATAAGATGGAAGGGATAAAGTAGCTTCCTTAATATTGTTAGTAAAATTAGTTTGATATGTAGAATTAAATGCACTACATTCTAAATAATTAATATAACTTGATTTATTAGAATCAAATGCACTTGAAGAAATTTCAGTTTTAGTCATTCTAAACATACTTTCTACATCAGAGTAAGTATATAAAGAATAATAAGAAGTTGAATTGAAACCTTCATCTAATGATGGATCATAGATCTTAGTTGTATAGTGACTTGAAAAGTCATAACTAGATGTATCTTCTCCATTTGCAAACCATGTCTTTGCAATATTAGTATTATATGCATCAGTATTTACTGAAGTTGATGTACTATTTGAACAACTAGCTAAAGTAATTCCTGAAACTGCTAAAGCAGTAAGTGTTAAAATATTTCTTTTTTTCATAGAGGTTAATCTCCTTTTAAACATAACAAAGTTTAACATAAATATATTTTTTTTACAATATCGATAAATTTATTTCTTTTTGATAGCTCTTGGATGAGCCATTTTATATTCACTTTTTAATTTTTCAATAGATACATGAGTATAAATTTGAGTTGTAGATAAGTTTTCATGTCCTAGTAGTTCTTGCACACTTCTTAAATCAGCACCATGGTCTAGCATCGATGTTGCAAAAGAATGTCTTAACATATGAGGAGTTAAATGATATGTTTCACCTGCATTTGAAATTACATTATCAAGTATAACTCTAACGCCTCTTGGAGTAAGAGTAGTTCCATTCTTATTTAAAAAAACATATCTATTATCAATATCATTGCTTTTCTTAAGTAATATTATTCTTTTATTTTTTAAATAATCCTTCATATCAATAGCTAGATCATCAAACATGTAAGCAATTCTATCTTTACTACCCTTAGCATTATTAATTTTTATAGTATTATCTGAAAAACTAATATCAGATATTTTCATATTGGTAAGTTCAGAGACTCTAAGACCTAAACCATATAAGCATTCAAGAATTAAATAATTTCTAAATCCTAATACATCTTTAGTATCAATAGATTCAAATAAATATTTTAATTCTACCTCTTTAACTATCTTAGGTAATCTCTTTTCTTTCTTTAAAGATTCAACTTGATCAAAATAATTATCGCTTACTATTTCTTCTCTAACTAAATATTTATAAAAAGATCTAAGAGATGATATTTTTCTATCTATTGATGATACCTTATCATCTTTATGTCTTAAATAAGATTTAAAATCATTACATACTCTAACATTTCTAATAGTTAATATATCTTTAGCTCTCTTTTCTTTATGAACAAATATACTAAATTCTAAAATGTCTTCTTTATATGACTTGATAGTATTTTCAGAATAATTCTTAACTGATAAAAGATAATCTAAATATTTATTTATAGCCTCTTCCTCAGTCATTTTCTATTTCCTCATAGGCTTTTTTAATCTCTTCTAAAGCACGCTCTCCATATAAACGTTTTCTATCTTTTTTAGAATGCTTAAAATCTAAATCTTCCATAATACCAAAATTTGCATTCATAGGTTCAAAACCATTAGGGTTAGCATGTGTAATATAATAGCTTTGAGAACCTATTACTGTTTTTCTTGAGAATTTATATAGCTCTTTACCAGTTAGATATCTATACATGTTAATACCGGCTACAATACCACTAGCTGCAGATTCAACATAACCTTCTACACCTGATAATTGACCAGCAAAGAAAATATTAGGAAATTTCTTTGTTTGGTATGTTTCATTTAATATCTTAGGAGCGTTAATAAAACTATTTCTATGCATTACACCATATTTTGCAAAACGAGCATTTTCAAGCCCTGGAATTAAAGAAAATACTCTCTTCTGTTCAGGATATTTTAAATGAGTTTGAAAACCTACTAAGTTATACATAGTTTTAGCAGCGTCATCTTGTCTAAGTTGAACAACTGCATATGGCATAGTACCATCAGGTCTTCTTAAACCTACAGGTTTTAAAGGACCAAAGGTTAAAGTTTGAGGGCCTCTTTTAGCCATAACTTCAACAGGCATACAACCTTCAAAAACCTTAACCTCATCATTTTTATTATTTCTATTATCTACTTCATCAAAGTTTTCAAATTCATGAGGTATAACACCTTCAGCGTGTATCAATTCATTATAGAATATATCAAATTCTTCCTTTGTCATCGGACAATTTAGATAACTTGCTTCACCTTTATCATATCTTGATTTTAAATAAACCTTATTGTAGTCAAGGCTGTCAGCATAAACAATTGGTGCCGCAGCGTCATAGAAATGGAAATTATCACTATCAAACATCTTAATAATGTTATTTGCAAGTTCATCAGCTGTAAGAGGTCCTGTAGCTATAATAGTAGGAATATTAGGATCTATTGCCGTAATTTCTTCATAATGTACGTTAATATTCTTATTTTCAAGTATAGCTTTAGTTATAGCCTCTGAAAAACCTTCTCTATCAACTGCAAGAGCTCCTCCTGCTTCAACTTTGTGATTTCTAGCTTCTCTTATAACTAAAGAATTAAATTGTTCCATTTCACGCTTTAAAATACCAACTGCATTTTCAAGCGAATCAGCACGCAGAGAGTTAGAACAAACAAGTTCTCCAAATTTATCAGTCTTATGAGCAGGTCCTCTTTTCTTAGGTCTCATCTCATATAAATCAACTGTTACACCTTTATTTGCTAAATAATTCGCAGCCTCACATCCAGCAAGACCTGCACCAATAATTCTAACATTCATATAATCACCTATTTAATCCAATTTATTTCTTTTAAATTATTATTTCTTAAAAATTCATTTGTTTTTGAAAATGGTTTACTACCAAAAAATCCATGATAAGCAGAAAGAGGAGATGGGTGGGCGCTTTCTATTACAAAATGTTTTGTATTAGTAATAAGTTTCTTCTTACTTCTTGCATTATTTCCCCACAAAATAAATACAACAGGGGTATCTTTTCCGTTAATTAGTTTAATAATATTATCAGTAAATGTTTCCCACCCTTTACCAAAATGACTTGAGGCTTTTCCTTCCCTTACTGTCAAAGTAGTATTAAGTAATAATACACCTTGTCTTGCAAGATACTCTAAATTTCCATCTTGATTAACTGATACTCCTAAATCACTAGACATCTCTTTATAAATATTCTTAAGACTTGGTGGTAATTTCTCGCATAAAACAGAAAAAGCAAGTCCATGAGCTTGACCTACCTCATGATAAGGATCTTGTCCTAATATAACCACTTTTACATCATTTAGACTAGTTAATTCTAATGCTTTATAAATATTTTCTCTTAAAGGGAAACATGTGTAATTATCATATTCATTGTCAACAAAAGACATTAAAGAATGAAAATATTCTTTTGTTTCTTCTTCCTTAATAAAATCATTAAAATCCATATAAAACCTCGCTTAATAAAGTATAGCATAATTTATATTTTTTTAACACAAGAAAAAAGCCTCTCTTTCAAAGAGAAGCCTTAATTCTTTTAGGTTTAATTAGTGTAATTCAGCGAAATACTTAATTGTTCTAACCATTTGGCTAGTGTATGAATTTTCGTTGTCATACCAAGATACAACTTGAACTTGATACTTGTTATTACCTAGAGGTAATACCATTGTTTGAGTTGCATCAAATAATGAACCATAACGCATACCGATTACATCGCTTGAAACGATTGGATCTTCATTGTAACCGAATGTTTCTGGATCAGAAGCAGCCTTCATAGCAGCATTGATAGTTGCTGGAGTTACTTCCTTGTCGCTGTTTACAACTGCAATTAAGATAGTTGTAGAACCTGTAGGAACTGGAACACGTTGAGCAGATCCGATTAACTTACCATTTAATTCTGGAATAACTAGACCGATAGCCTTAGCTGCACCTGTTGAGTTAGGAACAATATTAGCTGCACCAGCTCTAGCTCTTCTTAGGTCACCCTTACGGTGTGGACCATCAAGAATCATTTGGTCTCCTGTGTAAGCATGAATTGTAGTCATGATACCTGACTCGATTGAAGCAAAGTTATTTAAAGCTTTTGCCATTGGAGCTAGGCAGTTAGTAGTACAAGAAGCAGCTGAGATAATTTGATCATCAGCACTTAAAGTTTCATTGTTTACGTTATAAACAATAGTCTTTACATCGTTACCAGCTGGAGCTGAAATAACAACCTTCTTAGCACCTGCATTGATGTGTGCCATAGCTTTTTCTTTCTTTGTATAGAATCCTGTACATTCAAGAACAACATCTACACCAAGTTTACCCCAAGGTAAGTTGTTAGCATCTGGTTCAGCATAGATAGTGATAGTCTTACCATCAACTGTGATAGTACCAGCTTCATCATCACCTGAAACAGTGTGCTTACCTTCACCAATATAACCAGCATATCCACCTTGAGCAGTGTCATACTTTAATAAATTTGCAAGCATGCTTGGCTTTGTTAAATCGTTAATTGCAACAACATCGTATCCTTCAGCACCAAACATTTGTCTGAAAGCTAAACGACCGATACGTCCAAATCCGTTAATAGCTACTTTAACCATAGTAAAATCTTCCTCCTAAAATATTGATATTTTTACCGTTATTATTTTATACCAATTTATTATGATTTTCAACTATATTAGTTTTACTTAAATAAAGTTTTTCTTTATTCTATCAATATAATCTATCTTTCTATTTATTAGTTTAACCTTCTTATCAGATAGATTAACTTTAATAGACTTAAAATCTTTAAAAGATAAGCTTATTGAATCAGCAGTTATAAATAATTCCTTATTAGTTTCACTAGTAAGTTCAATAATATCATTCTTAGATAAAATTAAAGGACTTGATAATGTATGATAAAGATTAGAATTAATAGATGCAATTTCTGTCATTTGAAACATTTCTACAGATGGAAGTACTACAGCTCCATGAAGCGATTTATTATAACCTGTAGAACCCACTGATGTAGATATACACATACCAGTACCTCTATAGTGCTCAAAATGCTTTTTATTAATGTATACATCTAATATTAAAGTTCTTCTTGGATTTACAATAGTTATTTCATTTACTGCATATCCTACATTTCTTTCTAAAGAATTTGTTTCAATAGAATATTCAACTAAGTTTAATTCATCATATGTATATTCTTCATCTTCAATATATTTGCAAAACTCATCTATTTCATTACTGTTAAAACTTGAAAAAAATCCTAAATGACCAGCATTTATTGATATGAATTTTACCAAATCAACTCTATCTGAATATTTGTGAATAGCTGATAATGTAGTTCCATCTCCGCCAACACATATTATAAGATCAGGTTTAACATCATCATATTCAAATTTTAATTTAGATTTAATTATATCTCCGAGTTTTATAGCCTCGTCGTCTATTTTAGTTACAACACAATATTTCATAATTTTCACCTAATTGATTTTATCATTTTTTTACACATTCTTCTATATTATGATATAATTTAAATGGTGATAATATGCAAAAACATTTAGAAATTGAATTCAAAACTCTAATTTCAAAAGAAAAATATGAGGAACTACTTAAAAAATTTAATTTAGAAGATAAAATATTTAAACAAACAAACTATTATTTCGATGATGATTCTTTTTCTCTTTTAAAAAATAAAACTGTTTTAAGAATTAGACAAAAAGAACAATATAAGTTAACTAAAAAAGAAAAAGGTGAAAATGGTAATAACGAAACAAGCCTTTACTTAACTGATGAGGAAGCTGAAAGAATGATAAAGGATGGGTTTGATGCTTCTATAATTGGTATTAATTCTTTCGTTAGGACTCAATATCATTTAACTACCTTTAGAGCAAAAACTCCATATTTAGGATGCACTTTATTCTTAGACAAATCTGAATACTCAGGTAAAGAAGATTTTGAAATTGAGCTTGAAGTGACAAATTATGATGAGGGCATTAAAATATTTGAAGATTTCATAAAAGATAATGATATAGAACTAAAGAAAAGCATTTCTAAGTCTGAAAGAGCAAATAAAGCTTTCTTAGAATCAAAACAACTTCAATAAAAATATTATGGATTGATATCAATAAAGATACCAATCCTCTTTTATTTTTTGTAAAAATTTATAGTTTTTCAGGGCTTTCAAGTAAATCTTCAATAGTACAACCAAGAACTCTAGATAATTTATATAAAGTGTGTGCCTGAGCTTTATCAATATCATTTACTCTTTGTTCATATAACTGAATAGACCTTAAATTAACACCTGATATCTCTGCGAGTTTGGATTGTGATATTTGTCTAGCTTCTCTAATCTTATGCAATTTTGTCTCACATTTACGCTCATTATATTTTTTATCCATTGACTCAATAAAATGAGAAATATCCATTTCATGATATACACTATACATTGCTATAATTTCACTAAGTGGAATAGATGCAAAAATATCTTTGAATCTTTTTGCAGAATACCATTGATATTGTGCTAATGCCCATCCTGCCCAATACTCCTTAGTTCTTGATTTATTATATAATGGTTCTCTAAAGACTTCATTTGGACAAACATTAGATAATATACGCCTTACAAGTTCAACTCCTGACATTCCAGAAATGACAGAAGGATTTCCACATTCAAATTGACTTGAAAAATTAGATAATACAAATATTTCAGAGAATAAATCCGCTTCTATTCCACAAACATTTATTGCATAATCAAATGCACTTGATAAATTATTCATTGCATCATTTAAGTATAATTCGTTGTATGCGTGAATCATCATTTTTAATCTCCTCTCTTAAAATATCCATTACAAAAATGTCATTTCGATAAGATCTACTTCCTCTAATTTCCTTATGATAAGTTTCTCTAGCATTTGAATCTCTAGAATAAAATTTAGGGAAATATAATTCCTTATTCACAGGATAAAATCTAGCAAATTCAATTTGGTTAAAAGCTTTTTTTGAAACTAATGCGATTTGAGTGCCTAAAGAGCCTAATTTTAGTGCTTGTTCCAGACTTCGAAGTGGTAAAGTGTTACTTACAAATGATTGTGCATAAGAAAAATAAGAGTCATCAGCTCGATATCCTATAACAACATCATAGTCACTTATATCAATAGAAAAATTACTTATAATATAATCTCTAGCATCAATTGAAATTTCATCTTGAAGAGTAAATATACGATTTTTTAGTAATATAGCAATCCAATTTAATATACTATATTTACCGTCTAGAAAATTTAAAACTTTCAAGCCATCCGTATTGAAATTATATTCATTAACAAATCCATCTTTATTATCTTTACAAGCCCACTCTTTAGCCATTTCTATGTTTTCAGTACAATAGAATCCTTGACCGCAATCATTATGTGATTTACCAAGTGAATATTCAGGTTTATTTATAATATGGTCTGATCCATGAAATAATTTAATAATAGACATATCATCCAGCCTTTCTTCCACATTCAAATTATATCATTGTAATGATACATTTTCAACTTATACTTGCTTATTTGTGTTTCCCCATTTTTTAAATTCAATCAATTTTTGAGTCATTTCCTACTAAA
>CAVCUQ010000051.1:0-8442 GCA_963605425.1 uncultured Eubacteriales bacterium | reverse complement strand
TGGAATCAATTGGCGCAATCAATTTTGCGAACTATATTATCAATTATTTTGCTTGAAAAGTTTCAATGTAAACGTATTTATTTCAAATATTGTTAAAATATTGGTTAATTAATAATATTTAATTCTAAGTTAGTATTATTTAACAAAATAAATTATATTTAGACATATAAAAAACAGGAAGTAATTAACCGTTAGATCAATTACAACCTGTTATATAGTTTGTGCTTTAAGCACTATTTAATTTATAGAATTATTCTTCAACTTTAGTGTATGTTGAACGATCTCCATAATTAGCAATTGTTAATTTTGAACCATCAACATATAGTGAATATGTAACTTCAATTTCTCTTGCGTTTAAAGCTTTGAAACCTAAGTCATCATCTTCAGTAGTAATTAGTTTGTATTCTTTTCCACCATATGTAATAGTAGTTTTAGTAATAACAACTTCACTACCATCTTCAGATTTCCAAGTACCAATATATTCATCAGTAACAGTAACATCTGTATCTTCTGAAGCAGAACCTTCTTTTATATCAGTATATTTTTCCCAATTTGCGCCAGAATCGGCTGAAGTATAATATTCAGTTACTACACCATTAACTAATGTAAGTTTTACTTGATACTCTTGTGCATCCTTATCTTTTGCAATAATCAAATCCTCAGTACTATTTTCGGTATCAATAGTATATGTTGAATCATCTTCTACAATTACTGTAGTCTTAGTTACAGTAACAGTTTTCAATGTTCCATCAACATCTACAGTATATACTGCTGCTTTAGTAAGAGTTACAGTACTTGTTGTATCTAATACACCATCTTTATATTTACGTATTGATAATGTTGTATTATCAATTACTAAATCATATTTTTGTCCATCTACAATAAATGTATATACATCATCTTGACTAGATGAAATATCACTAGCTTCAGAATCATTTAATGTAAGCGAATCACTAGACACAACAAGAATATATGAACTGTCGTTGTTAGAACCTGACCAAGTACCAATATAATCTTCATCAAATTCAATTGTAGTTGTACTTCCTTGAGATAATGTTATTGTTTTTTTATACCAATCATCATAAATTGAAACAGTATTATTACCTAAAATAATAGTATATGTATAACTAGTGTTATTATCATCAACATACTTAACTGCTAATTGACCGTTACTATATGATACAATATTGAATGTATAAGTATATTCAAATGCGGTAACAATTACTGTTGTTGATCCTTCAGAAAGAACTACAGAATATTCATTACCATCTTCATCCTTGCCTCTCCAAGTACCATCATAACCTGCCGGAACCTTAACTGCTTTAGTCTTAGATAGAGTACTTGCAACAAATGTATCATCAATAGAAACACTATCACTTGTAATAGTTAATGTTAAAGTATAACTACCATCTACTAATGTAGCAACACCATCTTTATATGATTTTAAAGTGTATGTTGCTGTATCGGTTTCTTCATCATCGTTCACATAAGTAACAGTTGTAGAAGTGATTGTAACAGTATAATCATTATCATTTGATGTGCAATACCAAGTACCTTGTACTGATTTAGGAATTTCTACAGTTTCAGTTTCTGAAGATCCTTCTTTATAGCATAGAACATGATAACTATATGGTGATTGTGAATAATTTGCATATAAATTTTCATCAGTCAATTCAAATTCTTCAACATAAAGTTTTTTAGCTTGTTGTCCTGATACATATTTCAATGTAATCTTTCCGCTTGTCTCATCAAATGTGAAATTAAATTTACCATTTCTTGATCCACGAGTAATATCTACTGTACCAGTAGTATTATCATTATTAACAGTAAATACAAATGTGCAGTCTGCACCACCAACATTTCCTGTCCAAGTACCTGCTAAGAACTTATCTAGTGGAATTGATGTGCTTACAAATTCAACTTCTGCAGTACTATCCTTTGCAACATAAACAAGTTCACCATTTGAGATCTTAATAGTACCTTCAAATGCAGTATCACTACCTGAAAGGTCTAGAGAATCAGTTGTGCAATTATATGTATAATCATAATTTACAGCACTTGCTGAACCTACAGTAACACTTACAACACCATCACCCTTAACTGTAGTAGATGGAGTGAACTTAACTGCAATAGTAGTATCTCCTGATGTAACTTCATAAGAACCCTTTAATAGAGCTAATTCGCTGTCAGTAATATCACTTGTAGGAGCACCTAAAAGGTAAGTCTTTTCAGTAACAGAATTCTTTAATTTTAACTTATAGTAACCAGTTAATTCAAATTCAAATTCAGCATTATCAGCTAAACCTAAATCATTCTTTGTTGTATCAAGTACAAATGCACCATTAGAGTATGTATATGTACCTACTTGAGTCTTTGTGCTATCATACTTATTCCAAATTTGGTAAGTACCTTCACCACTAGTACTTGGTGTTGTGAAACTTACCTTATACATTTCACTTGCTGAAACAGTAGTTTCAAATAAGTAATTATGTTCACCCTTAACGATATCATCGCAAGAAGGAACAGCTGAAACATGTACTAATACTTCTGCTGTAGCAGCATCTCTTGTGGTATCATCTGGCTTAGCACCTGTAAATACCAACTTATAGTCTCCTGCTTCAGTTGCATTAAACTTATAGCATTTTACATTCTTACCATTAACTGTGTAAGTACCTTTCTTAACAGTAGCCTTGTCTGATGCTACGGCAGAACCATCTTCATTTACTTTAAGAACACTTACTGAATATCCTTGTGTATAGTACTTAGCAATTTGACAATCTAAATATAAGCTATTTGTTGTGTAGCAACTAACTTCACTAACTTGAGCAAAATCAGTATCAGCTTCACCATCTTGAACAACTGGAGTGATCTTGCTTGGAGCTTCATCTGCAATTTCAAATGTGTAATTCTTAGTTACGCCAAGTGTTGAAATTGTAACAGTATAAGAACCAGCACGACCAAATCTTAAAGTACATTCTCCATCATAAACAGAAGAAATATAGGCATAAGAATAAGTTGAAGAAGACCAATCTGATGAGTCAACTTTTGTACCATCTTTTGCAGTACCCTTAACAACAACTTTGAAATTATCAAGATCAGTGTTAGCTGTTTCAGGTCCTACATTTTCAATCTTAATGTCAAATTCAAATCTTCTTGAATTATCACTTGCAAAATCATTACCGAAGTCTAGGTCCTTCTTATAAGTTGTACCTTCAACAAAATCTTCATAATCTTCGCTATCTTCAAACTTAACTTTTACATCAAAGCTTGAAACAGCTACCTTATCATATGAATAAGGGTTAGTATCAGCTTTTGCCTTCATACCACTTGTTTGAGTTACTTCATAAGTATCAGTTGATGATGCTACAGTTCCTTCATTAATAGTAAATGAATAAACTTCTCCTCCGCCTTCTGCTTGTCCTCTAACTAAAGTTAGACCTAGAGATTCAGGAAGAGTATAATCAGCTTTCTTTAAATCATCATATTTAACATAACTATCCTTAAGTTCATATGAGCTAACAATAACATTCGCACTAGCTATAGCACCTTGTTCATTTAAAATAAATGATACACTATAGTGCTTAAAATAAGCAGCATCACCTGAAGAACTTGAAACATCATTGAATTCAAAATGATATGTTGTAACACCATCTGTAGGTGTAACAGATTCACTCTTAGTTACGTGAGTTGCATCACTATATGTTAATGCATATTTTGCATATAAAGCTGCAATAACTTCTGCAAAACCATACTCTGGGTATTCTGTACCACCTTTAGAGAAAATATCAAATCCAACAGCTACTGAGTCATAAATACTAGCACTATGATCATCATAGTATTTACTTACACTACCATCTTCAACTGATACTGCAAATGCATTACCTTTATTATCTAATGAGAAATAAGTAGTTTTATCAGTATAGTTTGCTTTTACATGTTGTTTAGTAAAGTTTTCACCAATTTCATATGTATTCTTTTCTGTATAATTATAGTATCCATTTGAAATATGAGTATAAACTCCTGAATTTACAGTTGAATCACTAGTAACTGCTTGAGCAACAGCTCCGCTAACACTTGTAGGAGCAGTAGGGTTAACACATACAACAGTAATTGTGCATGTCTTTCCTTCATAAGTTACAGTTAAAGTATAGTTACCAACATTTTCTAATTGTTTAACAACTTTACCTTCACTATCAGTTAAAGTATATTTACAATCTTCAAATTTAATAGTATCTTCATGAGTTGTACCATCAATAGGATTCTTATAAGTACCCTTAATATCAACATCATTTAATTCAAGTTCGGAATATAATGGTAAATTAATACTTTCTTGTGTAGCACTAATAGATTCTAAAGTGTAATCTTTAACATTAACAATGAAAGAAGAAAGTTGGTTTAATCCATCTGTAGTATTTTTATAGTGTACATATACAACATAAGCACCAGCTTTTGAAGTATCTACTTTAGATGCATCAATTGTAGCTGAATCAGTTACATCTTTAGTAGTACCATCGTTTAATGTTGCAATAACTTTTAAATCTTCATAAGTCTTTTTAACATCTGTACCAATTATAACGTTACTAACATATCCTTCTAGCTTAACACCAGTTTCCTTAGCTCTTACTGTTACAGTATATGTTTCACTAACATTAATACCTGCTTTAGAGTTAACATAACTAACTTTTACTTCATAAGTACCAACTTTTGATGTATCAACTTTTGATGTATCAATAGTAGCCTTTTCAGTTACATCTTTTTTAGTACCGTCTTCTAAAGTTGCTGTTACTTTAATACCGCTAAATGCAGCTTCAACAGAAGTACCATAAATAACTTCTTTAGGGCATCCTGAGACAGCAGCACTTTTTTCTGCGGATTCAGTAGTTTCTTCTGTATTATTTTGATTATTACAGCTTGCAAGAGTTACAGTTGAAAGTCCAGCTGCAGCTAAAGCTGTAAGCAATACGATTTTTTTCTTCATATTTTTTCCTCCCATATGGAATCGTATCCATATAATTAGATTAATTCTACAACCAATCAAATTTATATTCAATAGTTTTCTAAATAATATTTTCTTAAAAAGCGTTTTCATAGAACAATATTTTAACTTTTTAACTTTAAAAGGGTGTTTTAGAAATATCTATAAAATTTTATGATAATAATTGTTAATTTTAACAAATATTATTTTTAGCCAAAAATAATTTACAAAAAGCAAAAATTTATTATAATATTTCAAGAAAGAAGTGAATCATAATTTATGAAAAATTTATTTAAACAAAATGATTTAACAAATGGTAGTATCTTTAAAGCCATTATGTTATTTTCAATACCTATTTTATTATCTTATATCCTGCAACAAATATATACTATAGCCGACGCATCTATTTGTGGTCAATTCTTAAATGCTAATGAAGTAGCCGGAGTAAATAATACTTCAAACTTAGTATTTATTGTCTTACAATTCGCTTTAGGCTCTACAGCAGGATTTTCCGTTATTACATCTAATATGTTTGGTCAAAAAAATACAGATGGAATAAAGAAAAGTTTTGCAATGCAAATAAAGTTATCATTATATATTTCAATAGTATTAACTATTATAGCTGTTTTAGGAATTAATCCTTTGCTTAAAGTTATAGGACTAGAACAAAGTGATGAAGCTGTACAAAACGAAATCTATAAAGCAGCTTATACTTATACCTTTATTATTTATATAGGATTATTTACCCAAATATTCTATAATCTTATTTGTTCATTCCTTCGATCAGTAGGTGATTCAATCACTCCTCTTATTTTTCTTTTAATTTCTACAATAATAAATATTGTACTTGATATAATATTTATTGTACCATTAAAAATGGGAGTATCAGGAGCTGCTATTGCAACAGTAATTGCTCAAGGAATTTCTGCTTTATTATGTTTTATATATACTTATATTAAATATAAAGAATATCGCTTATCACTATCTGATTTTAAATTTGATGTTAAATTTGGTCTAAAACACCTTCAAATGGGTCTTCCTCTTGCCTTCCAATTTTCTATTCTTTGTATAGGTTTAATTGTAATGCAATCCGTAATTGTTAAATTTGATTCTAATGCATTAGGTGTAGTAATTAGATCAGATGCTCAAAATGGATTTGGTGCCGCTTCAAAACTTAACAATCTATTAATGTGTCCATTTAATGCTCTAGGTACTGCTCTTCTAACATATTGTGGTCAAAACCTAGGTAACAACAAGTTCGATAGAGTAAGAAAAGGAGTTAAGATATCTATTTTAATTGCCTTTGCTGAATACATAATCTTTGGTGGTATAGGTTTGCTTCTAACAATAAATGGGGCTTACCTTCATATCTTCTACTCAGCTGATAAGATTACAGAGCTTGCAATCAAATATGGTAATGCTTATCTATATTGTGATATGACACTATACTTTATATTAGGTATTCTATTTATCTTTAGAAATAGTGTTCAAGGACTTGGTAAACCACTATTCCCATTCCTTGCAGGCATAGGTGAACTTACAGCTCGTACTAGTGTTTGTTTAATATTCCCTTCATTATTTAATAATGGTACTATTACAACTGAAGCTAATGATTTAGCTTTATATAGTTTATCTATGGCAGATCCTGTAGCCTGGATATTTGCTTGTTGTTTCTTACTTACAGGTGGATATCTATATATCTTCTCAAAGAAAGCAGAAGATAGACTTAAAAAAGCATCATTATAATATTTTAAAAGAAAGCTAACGCATAATGTTAACTTTCTTTTTTGTAATTATTTTACTTTATTTACAATAGATTTATTATTGTCCAAGCTTATGTCACATATATAAAAAGGCTACAAAACCATTTCATCAGTCTTATAACCTTTAAATTATTTATATTTCTATTGTTTCTATCTTAGAGTCATGTTTTAGTTTTTTAGAATTATAATTAATACCTATAAGCATAACTTTACCATGATAATCACCTAAAGTATCAAAGTATTCTTTATTCTTTATTTGTTCTATAGCCTTATCTGCACTATCATCAGCTTTAAGTTCAATAATAAATGGAATATGGTTGCCATCTTTAGGCTTAAATACTAAATCAGCTCTTCCTTTAGTAGTATTAGCCTCTTTAATAATTTCATAATATTTTTTCGCATTATAATAGGATATGTAAACAATTATACCTAGAACATCCTCTTTATTCTTATTAAAGATTGTAGCTAGCTCATTATGATTTCTATCTAAAGTTTCATTAATAAACTCAGTATCACCTTCTAAGGTCCTTTCAAGTAGTTCTTCAGAACTTGATATAGGGTTGTAGATATCAGACCATTTCAACTTATTCATAGAAATAATGAATTCATCTTTTATCTCATGATTTGGAATATAACATTTAGCACTAGTCTCATCATAAGCTAAATATCCTAAGTGAATTAAAACAGTAAGAGCTGCGTCAGTTGAATCAATATTAGTTAAATCATTATCAAAATCTCTAACATCAACATTGATTTCTTCTCCTACAATCATTCGTGTAATTAAATCTTTTAAACCACCATTATCGTAATTCATATATTCCATGACTGATTCTCTAGCAGTAGTATTGACCCAATAATCAATACATAAACCTGATAATAAGGCTTCGCATACAGATTTAGGATTATAAATTTCTGTATTTTTCAAATGATATCCATCATACCATTCTTTAACTAATTTAAAATCCATATTATATTCAAGACATAGTTTTTTAGTTTCTTCTTCAGTAAATCCAAAACAAGATTCTAATCCCCATGGACGAATCATATTATATTCTCTAAACATATTTAAAGCCGATTCACTTTTATATCTTTTTATAGGAAGGATGCCAGTCATGTATACTAAATCGATACTAGCAGAAATGGTAGCTGATTTAAATAAACTTCTTAAAAACTTAATATAGGCATCAATTAATTTAGTGTTATTTTCTTCTTCTCTAAATATTACATCCCACTCATCTATTAAAAATATGAATGTTTCTCCTGTTTCAGATTTAATTTCTTTAATTGCATCAGGCACAGAATAACCTACCAAATCAATATTATTATATTTTTTTGTTAAATCTTTTAGAATTTTTCTTTCTAATTCATCCATAAAATCATCGACATTTTTTAAACTAGTATAAAGCCCAGCCATATCAATGAATAAAACATTATATTTGTTTAAATGTTTAGGATAAGATTCATCTCTAGAAATTTTCAATTTATCAAATATGTCTTTTGAATCACAGCCCTTAGAATAATAAGCATTAAGCATAGATAAGGCCATAGTTTTACCAAAACGACGAGGTCTTGTGACACACATAAATCTATCATTAGTGCTAATCATTTCATTACAATATTTGATCAAATTAGATTTATCTATAAAAATTTTGAGAGTAACATAAAGTTTGTGTAAATATAAAAATAGCCAGGACCATATGTTCC
>CAVCUQ010000050.1:0-8471 GCA_963605425.1 uncultured Eubacteriales bacterium | reverse complement strand
AAGACAGCTTATGGATATGAATGGAAGTAATGGAGGAAATACTATGGATATTAAAGTAACTTATACAATTGAAGGTTTTACATTTGAAGCAACTTTATCAACTAAGGAAGATAAGAACGAATTCCTAAAGCAAATGAAATACATGAAAGCTGACCTACTTGAAAAGGGTCTTATCAGTGGCGAACCTGTAAAGGCTGTTACTAATAAACCAAAGGCTGTTAGAGTTGATGATGCTCCAGCAGTTCAACCACAAGCTCAATCAGATAATGAGTCTGAAGATATGCCAATTTCACAAAAGCAATATGACTATCTTATAAACTTAGGAGTTGCACCAGCTGAGATTTGTAATTTAACTAAGTCTGCAGCTACTAAAATGATACATGATATCAAGAGAAATATGGGTTGGGAATAGGATTCTATTATTTTAAAAAATAATCGTCTGAACAAGACATTATATAGCAAAACTATATTTCTGGTTAAGTGACACCATAAAAGACCACATTTCTCTTTATCCAACTTGAATTTTGGTTATCTTATCGGGTTTCTTCACCGCAAGAAAGAAACCTGGCCACTTATGGCTTAAATAGGCACACAATAAATTTGAGCATTAGCGCACGCCATCAATTACCGTCTTCCGAAGTCATTTCAAATGATGATGGCGTGGTGCGCTAGTGATCGGAAAGACACGGTAAATAATATGAAGACAAAGAACGGAATCTTCAAAGAAGGCACAAATGAGCTGCTATCTTATGAAAAGAAAGGTACAAAGAAAATCAAAACGCTAAATGTATCAGCTGAAATATTTGAGTATTTCTATAACATGTTTAGCAATCATCGCATTTTATGCACTACTAAGTCATTAGAGACTTTTAACAACTGCTCTTATGGCTTATGGCAACACGCAATCGCTATCTTCTATGCTAATCCAGAAGTAGAAAATGGAAGATATAGAATCATAGCACCAGGTTTATATATCGCTTACATGGAAGATGAAGTAGAAACTAAATTCCCTGCAATATATGAAAAGACTTATCGCGGTTCTTATGACTACATGCTTGTATGTGATTCATCTCTTAAAACTAGTGATGTAAATAATGACATCGTCGGTATTACAGGTATTCAAGCAAGAACTTGGGGTAAGAAAGAAATTGAAAAGAATTACACAAAAGAAGAAGTAGAAACTATTATCGATCAATGTGAAGAAACAAGACCAATGCCATTCAGACATAGACAAAATACTGAAGACGATGCTGTTGTTGAATTTGACAACTGTGTTTATATGGACATTCACAAAGCTCATAACAGCGAGCTTATAAAGTTATTTCCAAAGTGCAAGAACTTCTATCACATGTATGAAAAGGCTTTAAAGTATAAAGCTGCTGGTGATAAAGTAAATGCTAAGAAATGTAAAGACTATCCTAACTTACTAGTTGGTTGCTTCAATCAGCATTACAGAGCCGATGACTCTTTAGGTAACAAGAAGGGTGATATGATTAAGTGGCTATATGGTTTAGATACTCATAAGATCTACAATCATATCGTAACTAACATCTACAACAAGATCACTGCTCAATATAACAACTTAAAGACATTTGAATCTACATTAGTATATGCACAAACAGATGGATTAATTGTAAGCAATCCTAATTGGGTTAATGTTAAAGATAGTGATGAACTAGGTGATTTCGGTATTGAACCTATCGACGATAAGAAAGTATGGACATACCACTACAAACCTAGAAACAATGAAGAAACAGGCTACTGCATTTATCAATACTTTGAAAATGGTGAGAAGATAGTCAAGGGTGATTTACCTGACTCATTAAAACCATTAATTGACTTATCAAAAGGTCAAGTAGTAGTTTATAAGAAATCTAAAGACGAATTTGGATATATTCAAGCAAAATTAATAGCACAAAAGACAATTACTGTAAGGGAGAATGACTAATATGGCAATAGTTACAATAACAAGAACATACAACACAAAGCACGGTGTGGTTACTAAAACTTATCAATATGACAATACTAAATACGTTAATAAGACTAAGGCTAATAAGCCTAAGGTTGATAAAGTAATTACTAAAAAGGGTACTCTTTCTAAAAGAATTGAGAAGATTATTAACTCAATTGACGATGTAGAAGAGCAAGAGTACATTAAAGCTCAAATTAAGAAAACCGTTAAGGCAATATCTAGAGGTGAATTAGAAGCACACTCATACACCTTAAGTAACTTTAAAACTATGTATGAAGCAAACAGGCTTCAAATCTTCCTAGACAACATGGGTGCATCTGTTCAGCAAATTGTAAATGAACTACACATGGAAGGTGATTGGGATGTAGATGATGTATGGATTCTAAATAACTCACACTGGAAATTCAGAAAGGCAGAAGGTATGTTACCTACGCTAATGCTACCTAGTGGAAGAAAAGCATGTTTTGAATTCAGATATCATGATGGTTTTGATATCATAGTTGAAGGTGCAAACGTCAATGCGTAATAATAAACACAGATCCCATTGGATCAATCCAAGAAAGAAGAAGTTTGCCAAAGACAATATCCACTGGAACAGTAGAAGAATGGACTCTTACAATAAGACATTTAATTTAGTTGTCAGTGCAAGAGAGCCTGGTAAATCTACTGTCCTTAATGGTAAGCTAATTAAGAAGTATCAACACAAGCATAAGAGATTTCTTATCTTAAGAAGAAGACCCGTTGATATTACTGAAGGTTATATCAATACTATCAGTCAAACCATAAACAAGTTTCTACCTGTTCATAAACGAATTCAATTCTACTTTAAGAAAGGCGACTGCTCTATAGGACAGGTTGATTTATATCTAAAGGAGAATATGCAACCTGACTCGCTTATAGGTAGAGTACAAGCATTAAATATCCCATCAGCTAGAGCAAAATCAAACCTTATTGAAGATGTTGCTACAATTCTTTACGACGAATTCATACCAAATAACCCAAATGAATATCTTAAAGATGAAGTAATGAAGTTTAAGGAGATCTATTCAACGTACTACAGAGAAAGTGAAGGAATTAAATGCTACTTTAGCGGAAATCCTTATTCACTTTACAACCCGTTCTTTAGTTATTTAAACATCAATATCCTTGATGTAAAGCCAGGTTGTTTCCTGGTAGGTGACAACTACGTTTTGGAGTTTCCGATTATCACTAAAGAATTAAGAGAATACATCTTAGAAAGAAACCCTCTATACAAATTTGATGATGAGTACATGCAATACGCTTTAAATGGTTTAGCAATTAATGACGTTAAGTATAACATTCAACCTAGACCACACAATTGGAAGCTTAAGTTTGTATTCAGAGTAAGTGGGTTCTATCTCCTATTCTGGAGAAATAATAACTCGATGAACATGATTATCGACAAATACTGGGTTGAAGCTACTAAAGAGAAGCCATCAACAAGTAAGACTATTTACTCAGTTGATTTTGACAACCTGATACAAGATACGAATTTGTATAGTAATGATGTAAGAGTTTATACACTAGCAATGAAAGAAGCAATTAAGAGACGATTGATCTCGTATAGCGATGTTAATGCCGGTGTATTAGTAGAAAGTATTTATAAAGTTATGTAAAACTGGGTGAATAACGTACAGCCTCGGTCAAGTTAAGTAACTGACCTCTTGTAATGCAAAGTAGCGTTACAATTGCCCTTCTGAGAATGGGAACAAGTTATCACTTGATCAGAGCCTGTAAAGTAGCCCTTATATTATGAAAGGAGTATGTTATGATAACATTAAAAGCTTATAGTGATGTTAAGTTCGTTAGTAATCATCTAATAGAGCAGTTAAGTACATATTTGAGTACAAGAGAAACTAAACTGTTTGAGCTAGATGCAACTAATTTAACAAGTGAATTTAACATTGCAGCGTTAAGAGAATTTGAAAGCAATCAAACTAGCTTTAGAATTAGAGTTAGTGTTGCTAAAGACATTACTACAACCAATGCGAGAAGATGTAATTACTTATCATTAACTAGTGGTAAAATTACAAGATACTACTTCGTCACAAGTGTAGAGTACATTAGTGAAAGAGTGTATGATTTAGTTGTAGCGTTAGATGTAGTCAATACTTATCAATCGCTGATTAGTGGTGCTACATTTAGAAATGTCAAAATGAATAGAAGAATGAAAGATAGATGGGTTAAATACAATGAGACCTATTATAGAGTGTATGACAAGTGTGATGAAGGCTTAGGTGACATAGCATCTCAAGTTGAATACAATGAAGATGTAAATAGTGAATCATCTTACTTTGCTACAACTACAATTAATGATAGCGATAGTTTGCATTTACCTTTCTCAATTCAATTAAACAAAGTTTATCTTGATACAAGCAAAACACTTTATGCAAGAGTTATTAAGATGACTAATGATCATATGAATGTAGGCACTTTCAATTTTACAACTAGTAAATCAATTAGATGTTTGATGTATTGTGATAGCAGTGATGATGTTTTAACTGGTAACCTTGAATTGTATGGAGTTAATAATAGAACAAGCCTTGCTAATGCAATTTACATTAATGCCACAGGTACAGCTGACAATGCACATACATATGTTTATGAAGGTATTTACTCAAACGACATCTTTATACCATTGACAAAAAATGATTTAGGTAGAGTTATTGGTAAAAATTATCTAATCTTAAATAACATGATTGGCAGTGGCTCATTTAAAATACTTGTAGAAAATGACATAGATGTTACTGGTGAAAATCTTCTAAAAATAGGAACTCATTACAATAAGAGTGATATTATGAATGAAGATGACTCATACTCTTCTACTAATTACACAAAGAGTGCTAATCTACTTCCTATATCAAGTCTTAATAAGAATGATAGTAACATTCAGCAAATTAATGATGTACCTTTCATACCTCAAACTGATGACTTGATTTATATGGGTGAAAACGTTGGAGTCATTGTAAAGAATGTTGTAAAGACTACCTACACTCTTGATTTAAATGTTAGTGGTTCAGAGCCTAGACATTACACAAAGAACATAAATAAAGGTGTAATTACTAGAAATATGAAGAATGAAAGTAAGTTATACGGCTCTTATGTAAGAAGTCATCAAATAGTCTATGACACATTTGCATTACCAGTTCAACCTGAGTATTACAATGGTTACATTCAATCACTATCAACTACAATCTACAAGCCTACAGGTATGTCAAATGATATTGCATTTAAGTGTAATTCACTTGTACAGCAATCCTTAAATAGTAATGTCATGTCTTGTGCAAGAAACAATCAAGTCACAATCTACTCAAATGAATACTTAAACTATTTGAGAAATGGTTATAACTACGATGAGAAGTCTCAAGCTCTTAATAAAATAAAGACTGGTGTTAATTTAGCTATAAGTGTAGGAAGTACTGCTGCTAATATTGCAACTGCGGGTGCAATGGGTGGTCTTGGTATATATAGTCTTGTAGGTGCAGGTACAAATACAGTATCAAGTTTATCAAGTGTAATCTTTAGTAATATAGAGAATGACAATGCTCTGGCACAAAAGAGATTAAGCCTTATTAATACATCTCCTACGACAAGTGGAAGCACAAGTGTTAATCTATTCAAAGAGTTAAACAGTGGTAACAAGCTAAAATATGTTACAATCAGACCTTCTGATGCAGTATTAAATGCAACTTACAACCTATTTTACTTCTATGGTTATAAAGACAATCAAACACTTGCTACATTGACTCTAAATAAGACTAGAGAGTACTTTGATTACTATCAAGGTGATGCTGAAAGCGTTTATTCAAGTAACGCAATCGATGGCACACAAGCTCTTGAACTAATTAAACAAGCATTAAGTGAAGGTATTACCATCGAGCATAAGTATAATGATACTTGGTTATGTCAAGGAGCCTTATATGAGAACTGGGAAATATCAATTTAAATATCAGGCATATGCTATTGAGTGGGCAATTAGCATTATGGCTAATAAGAACGGCTATAGTGTTAATAGAGCCTATCAGATAGATCGAGTCTTTGGTACTATGGTAGAGCAGTGGTTGAATTACTATCAAGCACAATTAGAGCAGGTTAAGAGATTTAGTGTTATTAGTGGAGCATATACTGGAATGATTAGAGATTTTGACAATTTTACTATTGAGCTGAGTGATCATCTTATACAGTTTGCTGAGAATCCTCCTGATTATGCCGAGTTTGCTGAAGCATATAATATAGCCACTGCCAATGGAATCAGAAGCTTTCTCATATTAGACGACGCTACAAGGAATACATTAAACAACATGGACGCTATTTCTAAGTCTTTTGATAAGCTAACTGATAAGATAAATAAGCTATCACTAGCCAAATTAAGTTGTCTCCCTATGGCATTAAAAGCGGATGTCCAAAAAATACATGAGCAAGGCGTACGCTGTGCCAATGAGCTGAACTTTATGCATCAAGGTATAAAACTCACGATTATAAATGCTGTCAAGAAGAATTATACTGCCTATCTGGAGAATACTGATTCTCTTACGACCTTGTTTAAAGAAGAAATGGAAAAGCAATTTAACGCTTATGTAGATAATTACAACGCGTTACAAGAAAAATATAAGAGGTATTTACTAGATGATTAAGAAATTAAAAAGGAGATTTAACTCCAACAAAATTGCTAATAAAGCAAAATTTGAATTAAAGAATAAGTATTTCAATGTGTTTCTAAACAAGTTTGAAGTCACTGGACTAGACAGCTGGTCTAAAGAATACACGTTGAGAAAGCTTTTTGAAGGTGGCACAATTGCTACTTTCTCATTGAACGGATTACCTGTTCAATCTCAGTATGCAATAGCAACATATGGTCTTAACTGGAGACCTGCTACTGCTAACGTAATTAATGAATGTGGAGTGCCCGGATATCCAACCAAAGCACTTACAGTTGATAAAGATATCGTAATCGGTTACTTACAACACTCACACAAGGGTATCGCAAGTACTATTGACTACTATATTGACAGAATGGTTCAAGTATTAATGTCTATTCTAGTTAATCTGGAAACATCTAAGCTACCATTCTTGATTGGTGTTAATGATGATAACATTTCAGCAATTGAAGACGTCATAGACAGAATTTATGATAACGAACTTGCAGTATTCATGCCAATTGAAGTCGCTGAGCAATTAAAGGTTGCTAACACAGGCTCTCAGTACTTGGTAGATAAGCTATGGGCTCAATATCTTAATTTTGAATGTGATTTATTAACAGCACTTGGTATTGATTGCAATGCACTTAACATGGATCGAATCACAATGGATCAAGCAAATGCTAATAACGTTCTAATTGATAACATCAATGATGGTTTTAATGACTGTCTTAAGGATTACACAGACAAAGTGAATGAGCTATTTGGTATTGGTTTATCAATTAAAGTAAAGACACAAGAAATTAAATCATTACATGAAGATGAAGAAATACTAGAAGATGATGAGGAGGAAGAAGAATAATGGAAAAGTATTACTACAACATTTGGGAAATCCTTTGTAAAACACCTTATGCAAGTGACAACACTTTTGCTTATTTCTATTCTAAGATAAACAATCCTACAAGGTTCTTTCCTGATTATGAAGAGCACAAAGAAACTTGGGACTTATTACTTGAGCCTTTAATGCTTAGATGGAATGACGCAAGATGTATCTTACACATATCTGATAAGCAATACACTTGGCAAGAACTAGACTCATCATCATTTAGAACTCAACTACTACAACCTATCTTAATTAAATTAGGATTAGTGATGTACAATAAAGTAAGAGAATATGACTTATTAAGCAATATGATGGATAATGATTACTTTGACACTAAAGCAACTAACAAATCATCAAGCATTAATAGGGTTAATGACACGCCGAATGCTATTGGCAACTACTCAAGCGATGAATATACAAGCAATATCAGTCAATCTACAAATACTAATGAGTCTAGTGCATCTACAAATGAGTACGAGACTTATGATATCATCATATCAAGAGTCAGAACGCTACAACAAGAAATAATTGATGAAATGGAGAAATTTGAAATATGGATTTAAAACAACTTAACGAAACAATCGACACATTAATTTCTAAATGTGAAGATAAAGAAGTAATCGGACAGCTTGGAAGCCTTAAGAGTGGATTGAAAGAACAAGCAGATGCTTTCCAAAAACAAGAAGATGAGTATCTAACTACTATAGCTAAGTGGCGTGATGCTTACAAGGAAAGTATCTTAAAAGGTGGTTTCCAATCAAAGGAAACAAGTCAAATGGCAGAACCTGTACAACAAGCAGAGCCTGTAACATTTGAAAGTCTTCTTGATAAATTTGCTAAATAAGTGAGGTATATGAAAAATGGCAAAAATGACATTAGATAATTTAAAGAAATTCGTAAAGGCTTATGTAGATGCCTCTAAATCTGCAGGAACTTGGACTGGTTCAGTTGATGATTT
>CAVCUQ010000049.1:0-8885 GCA_963605425.1 uncultured Eubacteriales bacterium | reverse complement strand
TATCAATACTTACTATATCAATATTATCAGATACAATAAACTTGTTGTAGTAGAATTCATAAGCGCCATTATAGCTTGTAATAATATCTGTTTGAACTTTATCTTTATCAACTATTCCATTTGTTACATAATTTTCTTTATAAGAATTAACAACAAAAGGAGTTGATACAGTTAAGAATATCAATAAAAAATAAAATAATGAAGTTAAATGTTTCTTCATAATTATCACTCTCTCTTTTAATAATTATATTATATTCTAGTTTTTAATTAAATGCTGAATTAGGTTATTCTTATTATTAACTAAAGTAGACAATAATAATAAATATATATGATAAAATATATTTAAGATAGAAGGTGATAGGTATGTCTTATTTTCTAAATAGAGATAATAGTAAATTTAAAGAATATGAGAGTTCAAGAATTTTTATTGATAAATCAGAAATAATTAGAATATGTAATATGAATTTAGGAAATACTGAAAAATATATGTGTGTAACTCGTCCACGTCGTTTTGGTAAGACTATGGCACTATCTATGCTTAATGCTTATTATTCTAAAGGATCGGATTCTAAAGATATATTTGATAAATTAAATATCTCGAAAGATGAATCATACTTAAGTCATTTAAATAAACATAATGTTGTATTTATTGATATGGCAAGTGTTTATACCGATTTAAAAAATAAAAATAAATTTGTAGTTGAAGTTGAAAAAGAAATTTTAGAAGATTTAAATGAAAAGTTTCCTAATATTCTTAAAAGAAGCGATAATATAGTGAGAAAAGCTATCACAAAGATTGATTCTGCTTTAAAAGAAAAGTTCATCTTTTTAATTGATGAATGGGATGTTATTTATAGGGAACAAGAAAAAAACACTAAGCTATGCGATGAATATACCGATTTTTTAAGAAGTTTATTTAAATCAGTGGATGTTTCAGCTTGTATTGATTTAGTATATATGACAGGAATACTTCCAATAAGACGATATTCTAATGAATCCGCTTTAAACATGTTTAAAGAATATAATATGGTTCGACCTTCAGGATTAGAATCATATTTAGGATTTACAGAAAACGAAGTTAAGGATCTATGCCTAAAATATAATATGGATTTTAATCTTGTTAAAGCATGGTTTGATGGATATCACTTAAAGAACATTGACATTTATAATCCTAAATCTGTAGTAGAAGCTATGCTAGAAGGTGAGTGTACTGATTATTGGGTAAACACATCTGCTAGGGATTCAGTAAGAAATTATATGAATTATGATAATGGAGTTTTAAAAGATTTAATTACTAGGATGCTTTCAGGTGAAGAAATTCCTGTGGACCCTTCCATGTTTACTAATGATTTAACTAATATTAATTCTTCTGATGCAGCACTTACTGTATTAATTCATTTAGGATATTTAGCCTATGATGAAGCTAAAGGGAAGTGTTATATTCCAAATCATGAAATTAAAGCAGAGTTTGAAAGAGCTATTAGAGATTTGAAATGGAATAATATTTATAATCCTATATCAAGTTCTGAAGAATTACTTGAAAAAACATTATCAGGTGATACTGAGTTTATTAATGAAACTTTAGATAGAAATCATAATGAACTAGCTACAGTCTTTAACAAAAATAAAGAAGACGTTCTAGGTATAATAGTTTATAAATCTTACTACAATGCTAAGAAGTACTATGAGATTATTTAAGAGGCTAATACTACTAAAGGTAGAGCTGATTTAGTATTTAAACCAAGAGATAATACTAATGTTCCATTTATTATTGAACTTAAAGCGGATGACAGCGCTGAAAAGGCTATAGAACAAATAAAGACTAAAGAATACTTTGATATTTTAGGTGACTATCATGGTAAAGTTATGCTTATAGATATAAACTATGACTTTAAGACACTAAAACATGATACATTGATAGAAATAGTAGAAATATAAATCTTGTAAATTTAACTTAATAATGATAGAATATTAATACTTTACCCAATTGTGTGGAGTGAATCAGGTCAGGATCGGAAGGTAGCAGCCTTAAGCTTTCACATGATGTGGGTAAAGTTTTTTTATTTTATAAAGACAATTATTGAAATAATTTATAGATATATTATAATGAAAGTATAAAGAGGGTGATTGAATGAATTATTCTTATGCTAAATATGTAGGTATAGTAGATGTAGTAATTATTATTGTAGCTATTGTATGTATGGTTATAGGTGCTAAAAAGGGATTCCTTCAGAAGGGTATTAAGATAGCTAACTGGGTATTTGGAGTATTCTTCGCATTCCTTTTCTGTGTAAAGTTTGCAAATGACGTGTTATATGGATGGTTTGGTGAAAATATAAAGAATACTATCTATAATAATGTATTATCTAATGAAGCACTTCAAGGTATAACTACTAAAGAAGAAGCTGTTAATGTTTTGCAAAGCCTTGGTATACCAAATTTTATTGGTGAGGTTATCATGCAAAATGTAGATACAGCAGAAATGGTATCAGGTATTGCATCTAGTGTTTCCACATTAGCTACAAGTGCTCTTCTTATTGTTATATCATTCTTATTCCTTTGGATTGGTACAAGTATTTTATGTTTCATCTTACAATTACTTGTTAAAGTCTTAAGAACTAGTAAATTAATACGTATATTAGATGGTATTCTTGGTATATTACTTTATTTATTATTATTTTATTTATTCATTCAAGTAGTATTCTTTGTGGTAATCCTTATCTATAGAAATGCACACCTAGAAGGATTCAATAACTTTGTATCTAACGATATTTTAGGAGTTAATGCAAGCTTTAGAATATCTAAATATTTCTTTGAAACAAACTTCCTTGCCAATCTATTTGCTCTATTATTTTAATTAAAAAAGTAGGTATTAAACGTTTTATTGTTTAGTACCTATTTTTAAGTCTATTTCTTACCAACTATAAAGAATTTTACACCTTGATTAGTATTTAAAATACCATAATCGTAATCAAGTTTAGTTAGTATTTGTTTAACTATATAAAGACCTAGTCCGTTACCCGTATAATCTTTTCTTTTATGAGATATATCAACCTTAACAAAAGGATTAAAGATAGTCTCAAGTTTTTCCTCAGGTATATATGCATTACTATTAGTTATATCTATTTGGAATTCATTATTTAAATTAACTAAATTAATTATAATAGTGCTACCTAGAGGTGAATTAGTAATTGCATTATTTAAGATATTAGATAAGGCTAGAGATAATTGTTTTCTGTTACTTTTAATTACGGAAGAAGTAGTATTTAGAATGAGTGTATGTTTATGCTTTTCTATTAAATCACTAAATTGATTAACTTTTTCATTAATTAAATCAAGTAAATCAAATTCTTCTAAATTCTCTTTAAAATCAGCCCTATTTAACTTAAAGACATTTAGTACATCTTGTACTAGTGATACACTTTCCTTACACTCAGATATTATCTTTTCAAGGGCTTTGTCAGCTTCGTCTCCCTCATAAATCTTATCTAGAACCGCATAGGCCTCAGCTTCAATTATCGCAAGGGGGGTTTTAAGTTCATGAGATATAGAATAGATTAAATCTTTCTCTTCAAGTTCGACAAAGGTTTTATTATTTTGATATTCATCTATTATCTTAGTTTGAGCTTCATATTTTTCTTTTAAATTTTCTAATGTTTTTGATAGATTATATAATTCTTCAAATAAAATATTATAAGTAGAAGTATTGTAATAGTTTCGAGTTTTATAATATTTAAATTTATTTAAATTATCTAAATAACGATTTAAATCATTTAAGGGGTTTAATAAATCATTTATTTTAATTAATGAATAAATAATAAGCAAAGTAAGTGCTATAAGTATTAAGATAACACTTATTGTATAAGCTCTATTATTAAATTTAATGATAGTTACAACACTTAAAACAAGAAGAAGTATATAGATTAATAGACAAGGTATAAGATAATAAATAAAGATATTTTTTTTAATTGTATTATTCTTTATCATTTTTTAAAGTAAACATATAGCCTGCTTTATAGATTGTTTTAATATAATCTAAAGGCTTTAGTTCCTTTCTTAGGGTTTTAATATAAGTATCTACAATACGGCTATCAACATAAGAATCTAGTCCCCATATTTCATCGAGTAACATCTCTCTTGAACAAGCCCTATCTTCATGCTTAATTAAGAATACTAATAGATCAAATTCAGTCTTTGATAAATTTAACCAAGTATCTCCATTTTTAACAGTATGTTTTTCAAAGTCTAAAGTTAATTCACCCTTAGTATATCCGATAGTATCTTCGGCCTTATCTAGTCTATTAAGTAAATTTAGGGCTTTCGCTACTAAAATCTTAGGGTTAAATGGTTTAGGCATATAATCATCAACCTTTAAATCATAAGCCTTAATCATGTTAGCCTCGTCATCTAAAGCTGAGATGATGATAACAGGAACGAGGGAAGAAGAACGGATTATCTTAAGTACTTCAAACCCATTAAGTTTTGGAATCATTATATCTAGAGTTATTAAATCAAAATGTTCATTTTTAAATAAATCTAAGGCACTTTCTCCGTCAAAGGCTTGGAACACCTCAAAACCTGCTTTCTTAAAATATGCTTTAGTTATACGAGAAATTTCTTCTTCATCTTCAACAATTAATACACTTTTTGCCATATCATTTACTCCTATTCTTTAATATATTTATTTTTTCTTTACGTAACATCTTATCTATCTTATATTCATAATGAGCAGATCTCTTGTCAGCTATACAAAGTATCATCGCAATCTTACTAGTAGGAAAGTGAAATAGATTTAATGGCCACATATGACTCTTGATAGCTTTCTCTTCTATTTTAGTTAACCCGAAATCTCTTTTAGCATTCCTACTAGCTGTAAAAGGATGGGTAAACCCGTGTGGTCTCTTATGATCTTTATTATGCCAATCATATAGATAATAATCATGTAATAAACAAACCTTGATTAAAGATTTTAAATCTATTTTAGTATTTATAGCCATCTTATAAGCTATATAAGCTACTGATATAGAATGTCTATAGACTGTATGGTCTGCATGGTGAATAAAGCGTTTAAGTTGTTTAAATTCATCTGTCTTTATAATATCCTCAGACAGAGCCCTAAATTCCTTCATAGAAGGTTCTTTTTTTATTTTCATAACATAACACCTAACTTTATTATATTATTTCATAAATGAATAGTTTTTTAAATGGTAAGATACAAAATATGATAGAATAAATTAAAGGAAAAAAGAGTTTATGGAGATAATAGTTAATAATAAGAAGATAGATCTTATAGTAAATGATAATAATTTATATTCTAGTAGTATTGATTTATCTAATCTTTTAAATGATATAGATAATAAGCAATTTTTAAAGAGGGTTAGTTTATTAGAAAAGAGAAAGGTATTAAATAATAGTAATACAATTAGTTTAAATAATATTAAGTATTACAATATTAATTATTTACTTGAAGAATTAAATGATTTTATTGATGCAAGTAATTTTATAGATACATTAAAAGTTAATGGCTTAGATAAATATCTATGTGGATATGTATTAGATAATATTAAGAATAATAAAGATAAAGATGATATTTCTTATTTAGATGATTATGTACCTTATTTTGAAACTATAAGTAAAATGAGAAATAAGAATGTGGTATCTAAAGATTCATGTTACTTTGAATATAAAGATGAAGAATATTATTTAGATTTACTTAAGAGAATTAAGAAAAGAGCTAATAACAAAATAGGGGATGAAGATGATTTAGAATTTGGGTGGGATTATGATGATGAAGATTATACTCCGCTTCCTTTAAACTTTGGTAAATTAAAAGATGATGTATCCCTTGAGTTGATTTTAAATGAATCTAGAATTAATTTGTTTGATTTGAATTTATCACTTCTTTCAACTAATATGTTTTATACAATTATTAAAGAAGAACCATTTGAGGTAATGAACGAGGAGATTGCTGGGATACTTGCTTTAGATGTACTAAATTCTGGTGGAGAGCTTGAAAGAAAATTAGATAAAGATGATTATTATGATGAAAAAGCAAAATATATAGTTTCATCATCTGATTTAATTTGTGCTTATAATTTAGTTAAACAAAATATTAATAAAGAAAAAGTGGAAGTTATTAAATTGATAGAGCCATTATTTAAAGATGATAGTTTAGAATTAGATTTAAAAGAAAATAATATAATTACTATAGATAGCTTATTAAATGATATTTATAACTATATTATAGAATTTAGTAAACACTATGTAGGCTATATTGGCTTTTATGAATTCTTTTCATCAAATAATAATGATGTTTATAAAATACATTATCATGCTTTATATAAAGACTTTAAACTTAATTTAGAAAAGACTCTTCAAAGTGATAATACGCTTATCTTTGATGTTATAGCTTTAGGATATACTGAAGCACCAAGCGATTTAAAAAATAGAGATAAAGTAATAGAAGATATATTTACTGATTTTAAAAAAAGAAGCTATGAATTTATAAAGAAAGATTATATGAGTAAATTAAATGAGAAAATAGGGAAATGTTTAAAGATTAATGTTGAATTTGATTTGAAATGGAATTTTGAGATTGATTTAGATTATCACTTTTAATGAAAACATTTGGGTGTATAATTAATAACAATATGCGGTAAAATATGGAAAATGTAATATTAGATAATTTTGTAGGATATGAAACAAAAAAAGAGAACTAAAAAAGATTATAAACTTCTTAAGTAATTATGATGAATATAATAAGAAGAAAGAAAAAATTAATTCTTACTAATTAACTCTTGACCTAAAGTTAGGTTTAGGATGTATATTAAAAATAGTAAAGGAGATTTTAAATATGAGAGGAAATTTTACATTAAGTTTACCAACTAAATTATATTTTGGTCCTGATTCTCTAGATAATCTAGAAGGAGAACTTTTAAAATATGGAAAGAATGTTCTATTTATCTATGGTGGAGGTAGTATTAAGAAAAATGGTATCTTTGATAGTGTTATGAATATTCTAACTAAAGCAGGCAAGAATGTAGTCTTTGACGGCGGAGTTATGAGTAACCCTACTAGAGAGAAGATGGAAGAAGGAATAAAGATAGCCCGAGAGAATAACATTGATTTTATTCTAGCTGTAGGCGGAGGATCAGTTGTAGATTACGCTAAAGCAGTAAGTGCTTCAGTATATTGCATAGAAGATCCATATACTAAATATTATATAAAAATGGAAGAACCTGAATGCAAAATCGTGCCTGTAGGAGTTGTTTTAACTATGGCAGGTACAGGAAGTGAAATGAATGGTGGTGCGGTAATAACTGATACTAAAACTCATCTTAAGATAGGACACGTATTTAAGGAAGAGGTTTATCCTCGCTTTGCAATCTTAAATCCTAACTACACTCTTAGTGTGCCTAAATATCAAGTTATGGCCGGTATCTATGATATCTTCAATCATATATGTGAACAATACTTCTCTGGAGATGATGAACCTACTAGTGATTATATAGCAGAAGGCCTTATGAGAGAGATTATTAATGATTCTTTGGTAGTATCAGAAGACCTTCAAAATTATGATGCAAGAAGTAATATTATGTGGACAGCTACTTGGGCTTTAAATACCTTAATTTCAAAGGGTAAGAGTGAAGACTGGATGGTGCATATGATTGGTCAATCTATTGGGGGAGTTACGAATGCGACTCACGGTATGACCTTATCTAGTGTATCTATTGCTTATTATAATTATATTATGCCTTATGCAATAAATAAGTTTGCGCGTTTTGCAAGAAATGTATGGAATGTTTCAGATGAAGCACTAACTAAAGAAGAAGTTGCTAAAGAAGGCCTAATTAGAATGGAAGAATGGATGAGAAAAATTGGACTAGTAATGAATATATCATCTCTTGGAATAAGTGAAGATATGTTTGAGGGGATTATAGATGGAACATTCATTCTAGATGGTGGTTATAAAAAATTAACTAAAGATGATATTAGAAATATATTGAAATCTAGTCTATAACATTAACTAAGTCTTGATTAATTTCAGGACTTATTTTTTATGTATTAAATGGTAAAGTTTCTATATTGATTATTGATTGAAAGTAGACAATAATAAAATAAATATGATAAAATATATATAAGATAGAAGGTGATAGGTATGGCTTATTTTCTAAATAGAGATAATAGTAAATTTAAAGAATATGAGAGTTCAAGAATTTTTATTGATAAATCAGAAATAATTAGAATATGTAATATGAATTTAGGAAATACTGAAAAATATATGTGTGTCACTAGACCTCGTCGATTTGGTAAAACCATGGCTTTATCTATGCTTAATGCTTATTATTCTAAAGGATCCGATTCTAAAGATATATTTGATAAATTAAATATATCGAAAGAACAATCATATTTAAATCACTTGAATAACCATAATGTTATTTTTATAGATATGGCAAGTATTTATACAAGAATAAGGAAGAAAAGTGACTTTATTAAAGAATTGGAAACTACTTTAATATATGATTTAAATGAGGCTTTTCCTAATACTCTTGAGAAAATAGATAATACGTCTAGTAAAGCTATCCTTAAAATAAACTCAAAATTGAATGAAAGATTCATTTTTTTAATTGACGAATGGGATGTTATTTTTAGGGAACAAGAAAAAAATACTAAGTTATGTAATGAATATATAGATCTATTAAGAAGTTTATTTAAATCCGTGGATGTTTCAGCTTGTATTGATTTAGTATATATGACAGGTATCCTTCCTATAAAAAGATATAGAAGTGAATCTGCATTAAACATGTTTAGAGAATATAATATGATTGACCCTTGTGGTCTTGAATCATATTTTGGATTTACTGAAGAAGAAACTAAAACACTAT
>CAVCUQ010000048.1:0-9078 GCA_963605425.1 uncultured Eubacteriales bacterium | reverse complement strand
CTCCAGACCCACTGATTAAGAGTCAGTTGCTCTACCAACTGAGCTAACGGTCCATTAATTATTTTTATAAAGATGGTGGACCGTTGGAGACTCGAACTCCAGACCCACTGATTAAGAGTCAGTTGCTCTACCAACTGAGCTAACGGTCCATTAATTATTTTTATAAAGATGGTGGACCGTTGGAGACTCGAACTCCAGACCCACTGATTAAGAGTCAGTTGCTCTACCAACTGAGCTAACGGTCCATTAATTATTTTTATAAAGATGGTGGACCGTTGGAGACTCGAACTCCAGACCCACTGATTAAGAGTCAGTTGCTCTACCAACTGAGCTAACGGTCCATCTATGTGAAGCTTGTATTTAATCAAGCATTTATAATTATACATATTTTATGATATGATTGCAATAGTTATTTTAAAAAAGTTTTAAAAATGTTAATTTAGGTTAAAATAAAAAATCCTTGAGAATATTACATCTCAAAGATTTCATTACTTACTTTATAACTTCTTGTTTGTAAAAACTTGCTAATACAGTTAAGACACCAAAAATAATTAATGCTACACCAAGAACAATAAATAATGCTTGTGTTACTGCACCAGTTCCTGCAATTAACACAATAACACCAATTAATAATTCAGGCAAATTAACAGCTAGCATAGCCATCTTATCTTCTGCAAGTAAAATTTTAATTACAGGGAATACGATAAAGATAATAGCTACAATAATAGTTAATGCTGTATTATGTTGGAACATAAACATAAAACCAAATATTATAAATAAGATTCTAGCGATAATATCTATTGTATCTCCTCTTTTTATAGATACAATTAATGGATTAATATTTGATAAGACCATCAAAACACCAATTATAATAAATACTACCTTAGTTAAAGTTTCAGTATTTCCAGCACAAAAGAAAATACCTAAAGCAGTAAGCAAAATACCTAAAATAAGGTTTTGCCAATAGACACCAAATTTTTTCATTATTAAATACCTTCTATTTCTTTAATTGTAACTTCTAAATTTGAAGTTTGATACTCTTCTATTTTACCACTATCCATTAAATTTGCAATGCTTGGATCAATTGCAAGTTTTGCAAGTGGAATTAAATGATACTTCATGCAAACTTCTTCTAAATGAGACTTACCATATATTTCTATTTTTGTATTACAACAAGGACATAAAGCATAGCTCATATTCTCAACTAGACCTATAACTTTAACATTCATCTTATTGCACATATTAAGAGCTTTTTCTACAACCATTGAAACAAGATCTTGTGGAGATGTAACCATTACTATTCCATCAAGTGGAATAGATTGGAAAACAGTAAGTGCAACATCACTTGTTCCTGGTGGCATATCTACAAATAAATAATCTAGAGTTTGCCACTTGACTGAATCATAGAATTGCTTTACTGCTCCTCCTAAAACAGGTCCACGCCATAAAACAGGATCTTCTTCATTTTCGAGTATTAAATTGGTTGATACTATTTTAATGCCGCTCTTTGATTCAAGAGGTATCATTAATTTATTACTATCTGCTTTAAGTTTTCCTGAAACTCCAAAGGCCTTAGGAATTGAAGGACCTGTAATATCTGCGTCAAGAATACCTACCCTATAGCCTTTCTTTCTCATTTCGCTAGCAAGCAAACTTGTAACTGTAGATTTACCTACTCCGCCTTTACCACTCATCACACCAATAATGTGTTTAATTATTCCGCCTTTAGCAAAAAACTTCTTTATATCACCACATGATGAGCCATGTGCACATGAATTGCAATTTGAATCACAAGACATAATATACCTCCTATAATATATATCCCATTACTAAAATAGGACCTTCATAAGATTCTATCACAGTAATATTAATAAAACCTAATTTAGATAAGAATCTTCTTGTTTTTAAATAATTTACATCCTTAGATGAATCATCTTTAATATTTATTGATACTAATTTTTTATTATTTACCTTTGCATAGTCTTTAGCTGCTTTAATTAAAGCTAATCCTAGTTTTCTTCTCATAGAGGCTTTAAGGACACCTAAAGCTTTTATTTCAAGAGAATCTTCTTTTTGATCAAGGGCTATAAATCCTTGATAACCATAACTATCAGCTACAGTAAAATATACATACTTACTTATATTAGATAAGATTTCAGTTTTCTTTTCTTCTGTATAATATTCTGATAAATCATCTAAGACTTTTTTAGTAAGAATACTTTGAAACTTAATATCACTTACTTTATATACTTGCATAATATCACTACTTTCAATCACTTACCTATTCTATCACAATTTATTCTATTTTTTAAGTATTAAGCATTTCTTATTATTTTAGCATTTGAAATAAATATAATTAATTCAATGATTTTAATTGTAAAATATTTGACAATAGATAAGTAAAACTATAGAATATTATAAGAATAGAGGTGTTATTAATGTATTCTAAAAATGTTTGGAATGATGCAGATGAATCTGTTAGAAAAGAAATATTCAAATTCGGTGATGAATATAAAGCATTCCTTTCTGTTTCAAAGACTGAAAGACAAGCTGTTAAAGAGTCAGTTGAAATTGCAAAGGCTAATGGTTTTAAAGAATTATCTACTTTTAAGTCTTTAAAGAGTGGAGATAAGGTTTATGTAACTAATAAGAACAAGAACTTTGCTTGTTTTGTAATTGGTGATAAATCAGTTGAAGATGGACTTAGAGTACTTGGTGCTCATATTGATTCACCAAGACTTGATATTAAACAAAACCCTTTATATGAAAAAGGTGGTTTTGCTTTATTTGAAACTCACTATTATGGAGGAATTAAAAAGTATCAATATGTAACTACTCCTCTTGCTTTACATGGTGTGGTTTATAAGAAAGATGGAACTTGTGTTGATATTGCAATCGGTGAAAAGCCTGAAGATCCAGTTCTAGGTATTACTGACCTACTTATCCATTTATCTGGTGATCAAATGGGTAAAACAGCTGCTAAAGCTATCGAAGGTGAAGACTTAGATGTTACAATGGGGAACATTCCTGCAAGTAAAGACGGTAAAGATACTGTTAAGACTTATGTAATGAATTTATTACATGATACTTATGGTATCGAGGAGGAAGACTTCTTATCAGCTGATTTAACTTGTGTGCCTGCAGGTCCTGCAAGAGACTACGGTCTAGATAAATCAATGATTGCTGGATACGGTCACGATGATAAGGTATGTGCTTATACTTCTTTACGTGCTGTTGTTGATACAGACAAGTGTGAATACACTACTTGTGCTATCCTTGTTGATAAAGAGGAAGTTGGTTCTATCGGTGCTACTGGTGCAGATTCAAAATGGTTTGAAAATGTTGTAGCTGAATTACTTGCATTACAAGGTAAAGATTCTAATTTAGCAGTAAGACATGCAATGGCTAACTCATATATGTTATCAAGCGATGTATCTTGTGCTGTTGATCCAATCTATCCATATGCAAATGAACCTAAGAACTCTTGTTACTTCTCAAATGGTATCGTATTTAACAAATATACAGGTGCTAGAGGTAAATCAGGATGTAACGATGCAATGCCTGAATATTTAGCTTGGATTAGAAATGTAATGGATTCTAACAACGTTCACTATCAAACTAGTGAAATTGGTAAAGTTGACCAAGGTGGTGGTGGAACTATCGCCTATATCTTAGGTAACTATAACATGTATGTTCTAGATGCAGGTGTACCAGTTCTTTCAATGCATTCTCCTATGGAAATTGTATCTAAAGCTGACGTATATGAAGCATATAGAGCTTACAAAGAATTCTTAAAAGCTAAGAGTTTCTAACAAAATATAAAGTGATTGATTAATTTCAGTCACTTTTTTCGTATTTAAAAAAGCCTAACTTATAAAAGTTAGACTAAATATATTTTATTTCTTAATTGAAAGAGCCATTCCGTCTCCTAAATCATAAATTGAAGTATCATATTCCTCATTTTCAAGTAAGAAAGTGTGATATTTTTTTAATTTAGTTACTAATTGACGTAAATTTCTATTTTTAATTTCTGTATCTAAAAGACCATGGAATAGCATATTATCTGTAACAATGATTCCCTTATCTTTTAAATATGGAGAAAACTTTTCAAAGAATTTAGTATATTGACCTTTAGCAGCGTCAATAAAAATCATATCGAATTCTTCACCTTTAAGTTCATCTTCAATTAAAAGTGCATCTTTAAAGATAATTTTAATCTTATCCTCAAGACCTAAGGCTTTAATATTCTTACTAGCCTCTTCATACATCTTAGGATCTCTTTCAACCGTTACAACGCTAGCACCTGAATATAAACTCATCATTGATGAAGAATATCCTATAGCACAACCAATTTCAAGGATTTTTTTAGGCTTATATAGTTTTACAATAGCCTTAAGAAAGGCTAAACCCTCATCTTGAATAATAGGCACATTATTTTCTTTTGCGTAATCACGCATAGAAATAATATAATCATTAAACTTTAGATTTAATAATTGATTTCTATTTTCTTCAGAAATCTCTACCATTATTCTTCCTCTTCACTGCATCCACAAGAGCCATTGCATCCTGAGCATGCTCCATCGCAGTCACATGTACTATTTGTTACAGTATCATCTTCATTATATTGATTTAATAAACGTTCAAGTAAAGCCCATTCAGCTTCAGTCTTAATTTCTTCAAGACTTCCTTTACCATTATCGCTTGCACTATAACTAGCTGCTGAACAAACATTATTTTCATCAACGAATACTACATAGTCTTTGTTAAATTCATCTGAATGATGTGTAAATAAAATAGTACATCTAATTTCTTTACCATCTTCTGTATTAATAATTAAAGTATTATCTTCCATAATTAACCTACTTTCTATCTAAATAATCTTGTAAAATTACAACAGCTGCTAGTTCATCTTTCTTTTGATGTCTCTTTTTTCTTGATAAATCACCTTTTATCATAGCTTTATCAACTACAACTGTAGTAAGTCTTTCATCTATTAATGTTACAGTAAGGCCGCCCTCATTTTCAAGGCGCGCCTTAAAATCATAGGAGATTTGAGAACGAATACCCTCATCTCCATTCATATGCTTAGGGTTTCCTAGTACAACACTAGTAATACCCTCTTTTTTGCATATTTCTATAACACTTTTAAGTGCAAAGTCATAATCATTTTCTTCAAAACGAATTGTGTCATAACTTCTTGCAAACATACCTAAAGCATCACTTATTGCAATACCGCATGTTCTACTTCCTAAATCAAGTCCTAAATATTTCATTATTTTACTTGGTCCTTAACTAAATTAATAGCTTCATCAACCTTAGTAATGTCCTTACCACCAGCTTGTGCCATAGTAGGTTTTCCACCACCATTACCATCACAAACTTGAGCGGCAGACTTAACTAATTGACCAGCATTATATTTACCATTTGTAGCACAAATAAATGTAACCTTACCATTTGAAACAGAAGCGATAAAGCATACATCTAGACTATATTTATTAACTAAAGCAGCTGCTAAATCCTTTAAAATGTTAGAATCTTTATTTTCTTCTTTAATAAATAACTTATTATTTTCAATTAGACTTGCAAAGCTATTTAAATCAGATAAAGCCTTTTGACTCTTCTTAGCACTATATTCTTTATCTAATTCCTTAACCTTATCAGATACATACTTAATATGTTCATTTAACTTTAATACATATCTATAACCTTTAACAGTACCATAATTAAAGTCATCAGTAAATGTTAAATCAATACCATCTTTTTTAGCATTTTCGCAAATAGTCTTACCTTTTTGAATTAAAGTATTTAGATCGTTTTTCTTATTTGCAAGACGTTCTTGCAAATTTTCAAAGGCATTCTTGCTTGTTAAAGCTTCACCACGAAAGATACCTGAACCAATTGACTCAATTGAAACGATTTCAAAATCTTCAATTTCATTAGTGTTACTTACATGAGTACCACCACAGAATTCTGTAGAAACACCCATTTCAACAACTCTAACTAAATCACCATATTTATCATCAAATAAAGCCATTGCATGTTTCTTCTTAGCTTCTTCAATAGGTAATACTTCAGTTACAACAGGATGAGATTCCTTAATCCATGTGTTAACTAAATCTTCTACCTTAATAATTTCTTCATCAGTTAATGATGAATAGTTATTAAAGTCAAAACGCATAAACTCAGCTGCGTCTAAGCTACCTTGTTGGTGAACATGAGAACCTAAAACTGTTTGTAGTGCGGCTTGGAAAAGGTGAGCACTTGAGTGATTCTTTCTAATAGAATCTCTATATTCTTTATTTACAATAGCTGAAACTGTATCTCCAACCTTAAATGTATTTTCTTCTAAGAAGTGTAAATGTTGTCCATTAGGCATCTTAATTACATCAAGAACGTTTACTCCTTGAATTGTACCCTTGTCACAAACTTGACCACCTGATAGAGCATAGAATGGAGTCTTATCAAGTACAACAGCATTATCAAATACACCAATAACCTTAGATGAACTTTCTAATGTATCATAACCTACAAATACACTCTTATCTTTAAAGTTCATATAAGCTTCATTTTGGCCCTTCATAGATTGTAAAGCTTTACGGCTAGATCTTGCACGTTCCTTTTGTTCTTCCATTGCCTTATCAAAGCCAGTCTTATCAACAGTAAGACCCTTTTCTTCAGCATATTCTTCTGTTAATTCATAAGGGAAACCATATGTATCAAATAACTTGAATGCATCAGTTCCTGAAATAACTTTGTTTCCTTCAAGAGCCTTTTCAGCATAAGAATTAAAGATAGCTTCTCCCTTTTCAATAGTTGATAAGAACTTAGTTTCTTCTTGAGTAATTACATTCTTAACAATTGAACTTTGTTCAATTAAATAAGGATAGAATGGCTTCATAATTTCAATAACTACATCAACTAAACTAGCCATAAATGGTTTGTTAATACCTAAAGATTTAGCATACTTAACGGCTCTTCTTAAGACTCTTCTTAAAACATAACCTCTACCTTCATTAGACATTGTAGCTCCATCTGCAACTGCAAATGTTACAGTTCTAACGTGGTCAGCGATAACTTTAAACGCCATTTGACCTTCATACTTAACACCAGAGATTTCTTCAACCTTCTTAATTAGCGGCATAAATAAATCTGTTTCATAGTTAGTATCAGTACCTTGCATTACACAACATAATCTTTCAAGTCCTGATCCAGTATCAATATTTTTATGAGGTAATTCTTTATAATCTTTTCTATCTACACCAATTTTAGAATTATATTGAGAGAATACAATATTCCAAACTTCAATGAATCTATCATTTTCGATATCTTGTTCAATTAATTCTTTGCCTCTCTTATCCCACTTTTCTCCTCTATCAAAGAAGATTTCAGTATCAGGACCACATGGACCTTCACCAATTTCCCAGAAATTATCTTCAAGTGGAATTAAGTGATCAGGATTCATACCACATTTAATCCATAAATCACGAGTTTGTGTATCTAAAGGATAATATGTAATATAAAGTTTATCAGGATCAATATCAAACCAATCTTTACTAGTTAATAGTTCAAATGCCCATGGTAATACTTCATTTCTAAAATAATCACCGATAGAGAAGTTACCTAGCATTTCAAAGAATGTATGGTGACGAGCTGTCTTACCTACATTTTCAATGTCGTTAGTACGAATACACTTTTGTGCATTAGTAATTCTAGGACAAGCAGGCATTACAGAACCATCAAAATACTTCTTAAGAGGTGTAACTCCAGCATTAGTCCATAATAATGTCTTGTCATTTTGTGGAACTAGGGATGCACTAGGTTCTACTAAATGTCCCTTAGACTTGAAGAAATCAAGCCACATTTGTCTAATTTCATAACTTTTTAAAGCTTTCATAAATTTATCTCCTTACAAATAAAAAAACGTCCTTTAAATCTAAGGACGTCATAATACGCGGTACCACCTTAGTTCAGTATAAATATATACTGCACTTCATTACTAAAAATAAGCTCCGTAACAGCACCATATAACCCACAAATCTGATCTTCTCACCATTAATCAGTCTCTTTAAAATGCAAATTATACTCTTTACTTCAACGCTATATTAAATTTACGATTTATTTTACTACAATATACTAAAAAAATAAAGAACTATTTTTCGGATTTTCTTCCAAGTTTATATCTAACAATAATAGTAATTATAGACAGCAAAATAATTACTCCTGAAATTATAAGTGAAATGAAACGTGACATAAACTATACCTCATAATTTTTTAAGTCTTCTTCTCTTAAAAGATTATAATCTTCTTTAGAGATGGGTTTAACAAAAATAACAAAATAGAAATATTTACAAAAAATTAAAGTAGGAAAAACTATATTCATTGTCTTGTTATTTAAAATAACCATTGTTGTAAGTAAAAAAGCAGATACTAAAAGTAATAATATTAATTCTCTATACCATACCATTACTTTATGGCGTGCAAATGTATTCATATGTTTTTTATATATCTTTGAATTTAAAAACCAATCAGAAAATTTCTTACTACCCTTAACCCATAAGAAAGCTGTAAGTAAATAAAACGGTGTTGTAGGCAATATAGGTAATACTATACCAATTGTACCTAAAATAAATGTTATTATTCCTAAAAAAATACAAATATATCTAATTACTACGTTCTTCGAAACTTTATAATTTTCCATAAATCCTCCTTTGTAAGTTATAACTAACAATTGTTATTATACTGATAATTAATTTTAAGTCAAATGTATTTCTATATTCGAAATTTTTCTTATCAGTAATTAGAAATAGTAAATAGTAATAATTAACGTTTAAAGTGGTATTTAATTATTTAATATGGTAAAATACTTACAAGGAGCGTGATATATGTGAATTATTATTTAAATAAATCATCTGACTTTGAAAATTATGTAAATGACACTATTTTTATAGATAAATCATTATTAATTTCAACTACTAATTATAATTTAAGTAAACCTTCTAGCAAATTCATGTGTGTCACTAGACCTCGTCGTTTTGGTAAGACTATGGCTTTATCTATGCTTAATGCTTATTATTCTAA
>CAVCUQ010000047.1:0-9086 GCA_963605425.1 uncultured Eubacteriales bacterium | reverse complement strand
TATTCGTCAGTAAAGAATACATATGAATTCCTTACTTCAGGTTAGTTCTATATTTTTATATATTTTATTTTTATATAAATAGATTTATGATATGTAGTTGAATATCTTATATACAATATATGGTTTTAATTATATGTATGAATATATTTGCTTATAGGATGGAGAGATAAGATTTGTTTATAAGGGTCATATTAGGTTTTATAGATATTATTGATATTATAGTAGATATATTAAGGAAATATATTTAGTTAAAGGAGGGAGTTTGATTTTACTTATGGAAAATAAAAAAATAAAAGTAGCGCAAGTAATAGGTCAAGCAGTAAATGGTGGTACTGAAGCTTATGCTAAAAACTATTATAGTCATATCGATAGATCAAAAGTAGAATTTGACTTCTTAGTTGAAAGTGAATCTAAAATAATAAATAGGAAAGATATAGAAGCTTTAGGTGGACATATAGTAATTATCCCTTCATATAAGAATCCATTTAAATATATGAGAACATTGAAACGTATATTTAAAGAGAATAATTATGATATTGTACACTCTAATATGAATACATTATCTTTCTTTACTCTTAGAGCGGCAAAGAAAGCTCATATTAAAGTTCGTATTGCTCATTCACATTCCACTAGCAATCCTAAAGAAAAACTAAAGAATATATTAAAGAATATGTTAAGACCATTATCTAAAATATATGCGACTGACTACTTTGCTTGTTCTGAAATGGCAGGTAGATATCTATTTGGTAATAAAACATTTGATAAAGGTAAAGTGACAGTAATTAATAATGGTATAGATATTGATAAGTTTAAATATAATGAAGAATATAATATTTCATTAAGAAAAGAATTAAATATAGATATAAATACTAAAGTAATAGGTCATGTGGGAAGATTTGTTCCTCAAAAGAATCACTCTTATTTAATAGATATATTTAATGAAATACATAAACTTGATTCTAATACTAAACTATTATTATTAAGTGATGGACCATTAAAAGATGAAATAGAAACAAAAGTAAATACTTTAGGGTTAACTGATAGTGTAATATTTGCAGGATCTAAAGAAGATATTTATAAATATTATTCAGTTATGAATATATTTATATTCCCAAGCCTCTATGAAGGCTTGTGCCTCACCGGGGTTGAGGCACAAGCTAGCGGCCTATACTGCCTAGTATCGAACAATATCACAAGAGAACTTGCTACTACGAAAAATATTGAGTTCTTAGATATTAAAAATGATCCTAAGGATTGGGCTATACGAGCTATAGAAGTATTAAAAGATAACGCTATTGATAGAGTAGCGGTATATAACCAATTTGTTGGTTCTAAGTTTGATATAGATCACGAAGCTAATAAGTTAGTTGGTTATTATGAAGAAATGTTAAAGAAGGAGTAATGGTGTATGAAATTATACAAAATTAAATATCACATTCTTGCGGGGGGGGCAAATTAATATTAAATCTATTTAATAGAAATATTAATATTGGCTCTAAAACTACCTGGAGAAGAAGATGTTCTTTCATTTCTGAAGGTGGAAAAATAAATATAGGTAAAAATTGTTTTTTTAATAACGAATGTTCAATTGTATCTTTAGACAATGTTACTGTTGGAGATAATTCAATATTTGGTGAAAATGTTAAGATATATGATCATAATCATAGATTTAATCTTCTAAATAAGACTGTTAAAGAACAAGGATATACAAAAGACAGTATATCAATTGGTAACAATTGTTGGATTGGATCTAATGTAGTAATACTTAAAGGAACTAAGATAGGTAACAATTGCGTTATTGGCGCTGGTATAACTATTTCTGGTAATATTCCTGATGGTAGTGTTGTTAAGCAAAATTCAAATTATATTATTGAAAAAATCAATTTTAAATAAGCTAATGTTAATATTCTATTAAGTTTTAATAGAATATTATGAGTAAAATTAAAGTTATTTCATTTGATGTATATGATACATTGATAAATAGGATAATACCTCCTAAAAAGATATATAAAATTATAGGTGATAGATTAAATGTCAACAACTTTCCTGAATTAAGACTAGAAGCAGAAAAAAAAGCAAATCTTGAAACTAAAGGCTTATTTACAATTGAAGATATTTATAAATATTTAGATATTAACGACGACCTTAAAGAAAGTGCTTTAAAGCTAGAAGTAGAATTGGAAATACAAAATACTACAGTTAATAAAGTAGGATATAATCTTTATTTAAAGTACAAAGATAACTATCAAATAGTATGTTTTAGCGATATGTATTTACATAAAGAAACTATTAGTAAAATCTTAAAAAAGAATGGTTATGATATAGGTACTGTATTTGTTTCTTGTGATATAAAAGCAAGTAAAAGAAATCGTAAAGGATACGATGTTATATCAAAATTATTATCTATAAAGAAAAGAAATATATGTCATATTGGTGATTCAATTAGAAGTGACTACCTAAATGCAAGACTTAGTGGACTTAAAACTAAGTATCTTGGTAAGAATAATAAAGATAATTATGCTAATAAATTAGATAATAAAGATTATTTAAATTATATTGGATATAATTATTTTGGCCCTGCATTCTATGAGTTCTGTGTATATATTAATCAAAAAGATAATCTTTTGTTTGTTTCTAGGGAAGGAGATTTGATTTGCAAATTTTTCAATACCTTATTTGATAAGAATGGGAAGATTATATACTTATCTAGAAGAAGTGTACAAAGTGGAATTATATCTAAACTTATTGAAAATGATCAATTTGAATTAGCTTTTGATTTAGCTAGTGTTAAATTAAATGAAACAGTTGAAGAGTTTATTCGTCGAATCGGACTCAATAGTAAGTACTTTGAAAAAGATATGTTAAAATTATCTGTAAAAGATAACAAGGATAAATTACTCGATATAGTAAATATAAATAAGGCAAATATTATCGTTGATACTAAAGATAATTTAGAAATATTTGACAAGTATATTAAAGAAAATATATCTCCAAATTCTGTCCTGGTTGATATTGGGTGGAACGGAAGTATGCAAAACTTGTTAAATGTATATTTGGAAAACTATGATTTAAAAGGTATATATTTAGGAGCACTAAATAGTGAAAATAAAAAAGGTTACTTATTTAGTGAAAAGAATGATGTAGCTAAAACAATACTTAATTATTCAGGACTATTAGAATTGATTTTAATGCCTAATTATGGCTCGGTAGTCGGTTATAAAGAAAAGAATAATAAAGTCGAACCAATATTAGATGAAAATGAATTCTCTAACGAAAGTATGGAAACTATAGTATTTATTCAAGAAGGAATACTAAAATATTTAACTAATTTGAAAAATATAACTACATCTAGTATTTTTACACAAAACGAAGTCTATCATAAGTTGAATAAGGTTGGTATAAATCCTAACAAGAAAGATTTGAAATATCTTGGTAATATTGAATTTTATGATAATGGCGTTTCAAATATGCTGATCAATAGATCATTGAATGTTAAAAAAGATTTTGTTGAATCTAAATGGAAATGTGGATTTTTAAAAAGATTATTTAAGTTGAATTTGAATTATAATAAATTCTTAAATATACTAAGAAAATAGTTTTGTTAAAGGAGTATAACTATGAGTAATAAAATATCTGTAATAATGGGTGTATATAATTCCCAAGATGAAAAGAAACTAAGAAAATCAATAGAATCAATATTAAATCAGACTTATACTAACTTTGAGTTTATTATATGTAATGATTGTTCAACTAAAGATTTTATTAAACCTGTATTAAATGAATATAAAGAAAAAGATTCGAGAATAATAGTAATAGAAAATGAAAATAATAAAGGCTTAGCTTATTCTTTAAATCATTGTTTAGAATATGCGACTGGAGAATATATAGCTAGACAAGACGATGATGATATATCATTACCTACTAGATTTGAAAAAGAAGTAGAAATATTAGATAACCATCAAGAGATTGCTATTGTAGGAACTAATTTATGGTTATATGATAATGATCAGATAGTTGGTAAAAGAGATATTGAAGAATATCCTGATAAATTTGACTTATTATATGGAGTTACATTTGCACATCCTACTATTATGGCAAGGACAGAAGCAATGACTAAAGTAGGTAATTATTCTATAGATCCTATTATTAGAAGAACTGAAGATTATGACTTGTATTTCAAATTAGAGCTTAATGGATATAAAGGTATGAATATTCAAGAAAGATTATATTTATATTCTGAAGATATGTATACAATGAAGAAACAAAAGTTTTGTCATAGAGTTGATGAATATAAATTAAGAAAGAAATATGATAAATTACTTCATTTAAATCCAAAAGGATATATATATATGCATTTAAACCTATTATTTCAGGGTTAACTCCAGGTAAGATAAGACTAAGAAGAAAAAAGAAGAAATTTGGTTTAAATCAAGATGATATTAAGAAAATTGAAATGCTTAAGTTGAATGAGTATTTAAAATAATAGAAATTAAATATAATTATGGATTTTGATACACGAACTTATAACAGCATAGAAATAACAATTAGTAATCTTTTAGATGTTGATATTAAATATTTAGAAAGTTATTTACTAGGTAATATAAATTTTGATTCATCAAATTGGTATTATGTTTTTGTTGAATTTTTAAAAGATAAATGCAATAGTAAAGTAGATTCATGTAATTCCTTCATTTATTTTCATACTCTAACAAGAAGGCTAAACATTGATAAAAGTAAGAAAGCATGTAATCTAAGAGAACTTCTATTAAGCGAAAATGAATTCACTTCGTTTTGCAATAAGTATAGAATAACATATAAAGAAAATAAAAACATTGATATATTTTTGAATGGTGAGAAAATAGATTATTCACAAGATGCATACTTGATGAGTCGTTTAGTTACCAGTTTTGGTAAAGAAGGACCTGATATATGTGTGAATGGATTTTTAATAAGAGAGAATATTAAAGATTGTTACCCTAATTATTACAATAATCTAGGGCAATGTCCTGAGTTTCTAAAAAAGCTATTATCTTTCTTAGATTTGAAAGAAGCAATAAATGATTATTACAAGGATAGCACATACTACATATATACTTATAGAATACCTATCAAGGAAATTAAATTAGATTATAAATATAATGAAGATGATATTATTTATTATGTAATTGCTACTATGTGCTTAGCTTGACTTGAATATAAAGATAAAAATTCTATTAATAGAGAATATATTAATAAGATGGTATTTGTTAATGATGATTTCTGTGTTGATGAATCATATTTTGTTAAAAGAATTGAAATTAAAGAGAGTATTTAATTGAAACTAAAAGAATGTTTATAATATTTTTTATGATATAAAATACATATAACATAGAGAAAGGATGAGATTGTATGGAAAACATTGAAAGTATTGGTATACATTGCTTCGGGTGTAGAGCTTGTGAACAATCATGTCCTAAGAAATGTATTACTATGGAAGAAAATGATGAAGGATTTATATATCCTCATGTAGATAATTCAATATGTGTTAATTGCCGCAAATGCTTAAATGTTTGTCCTGCAAATCATGATAATGATGCTTACTTACCTATCAAAGTGTTTGCAATGAAGAATAAAGACAGAAAAAGACTTTATAATTCTGCAAGCGGTGGAGCAAGCGATGCATTAGCGAATTATGTTATTGATAATGGTGGTGTTGTATTTGGAGTAGCATATACTGAAAATATGAAACCTGCTCATATTAAATGCACTACTAAAGAAGAACTAAATAAAATACAATCTTCTAAATATGTTACAAGCGATACTAATAATACATTTAGTCTTGTTAAAGAAGAATTGAATAAAGGAAAACTTGTATTATATACAGGTACATCTTGTCAAATTAAAGGCTTAGAATTATATTTAGGAAAAAATTATTCTAATTTAATTACTGTTTCTATTGTATGTCATGGTACCCCTTCCTTTAAAGCATTTAGAACTTATCTTGATTCTCTTGAAAAGAAATATAAATCAAGGGTTGTTAATTATAACTTTAGATCTAAAAGATATGGATGGGGCTTATATATTATTATTATTATTATGGAAGACGGAAGAGTCAAGAAACTATATAGAAGACATACAGAAGATTTATATTTATATGAATTCTTAGATGGTGGTAAGAACTATCGAGAATCTTGTTATGAATGCAAATTTGCGACTAAAAATAGAGTCGGTGACTTATGTATTGGTGATTACTGGGGTATAGAAGAGGCTTATCCTAAGTTCTATGATAAACTAGGGGTGTCATTAATTACCGCTAATACGAATAAGGGATTAAAAATATTAGAAGAAGTTCCTAATATTGAATTACTTGATTCTACATTAGAGAATGCGATTAAGAATCAAGGCAATATGAAACATCCTACAACAAGAAAGCAAGAAAGAGATGCTTTCTATAAGAATTTAAGTGTTGATAGGTATTATAACTATAAAGAACCATTTAAATATAAAGTAAAATGGGTGATCAGAAGATGTACACCTGATTTTGCAATAAGATTTGTTAAGAAAGTGAGGAGGAAGAATAAATGAGAATTGATGTTATTACTTTAAATGCTGTTAAAAACTATGGTTCTGTCCTACAAGCATTTGCAACTCAAGAATTCTTGAAAAATGCGGGGGGGGGGTACTTAGATGTTAGGATTATTAATTATGTAAGAGAAAATTGTAAAGATGAAAATTTAATGTCTACATGGTGTGGTAAGAACATAGTTAAAAGAATTGCTTTTTATCCAACATATAGAAGATGGAAAAAAGTCTTTGGAGATTTTAATAAAAAATATTTAAATCTAACTGATAAGGTCTATACAACAGATAATGATTTTGCAACATACCCTCTTGAAGCAGATGCTTATTGTACTGGTAGCGATCAAACATGGAATTCTAAATGGAATAAAGGAATTATTAAACCTTTATATTTGTCATTTGTTCCAGATGATAAATATAAATTTAGTTTTGCAGCTAGCTTTGGTCAAAGCAAATTAAGTAATGAAGAGATTGAAGCTACAAAGCCATATCTAGAAAAATACAATAGAATATCAGTTAGAGAATCAAGTGGACTAGATATTATTAGTAATCAATATCATTTAACAAATGGAGTTCATATTGTAGATCCTACATTATGTGTTACTGGTGACTTTTGGAGAAAATATGCAACTCCTAGAAAAATAAAAGAAGATTATATTCTTATCTATAATTTAAATAGAAGTAAAGAATTTGATAAATATGCTAAAGAATTGTCTAAAAGAACAGGACTTAAGTTAGTTAGATTCTGTACAAGGTTTGATCAAATAACAAGATGTGGTAAAAGCATGCTTGTTCCGGAAGTATTTGATTTTATAAGTTTAATCGATAATGCAACATATGTCTTAACTGATTCCTTCCACGCAACTGCATTCAGCTTAAATCTAAATACTGAACCTATTTGTATATTCCCTAAAGAATTTGGCGGTAGACTTGAGTCGATATTAAAGCAAACAAATCAATTACAACGTCGTGTTGAGTCTTATCAAGACTTTGATGTTGTTAATAGAAAAGTTGATTTTAGTGTTGTTAATCAAGTTTTAGATAATGAAAGAAGTAAGGCTTTAGAGTTTGTTAAGAATGTTATTGATGAGATAAAAGATATGTAAATAGGGGGTGTGATTAATGATTAATAAAATTTATTTAAATGTTGAAAAGATTAAGTATAAATATTTTCTTTTAACATTTGATGATAATTATGTGAAAGTCGGGGGGGGCTTATTGCTTCCATAGTTAAAAATACAAATCAAAAAATTTGTTTTATTGTATTTACAGAAGGATTGAAATCTGAGTCTATTAATATTTTGAAATATTATAAGGTCCCAATAATTATTTATACTTTAAATGATTTCATTGATTTTAAAGAGTATTTTAAAAATAGAAAATGGCCAGTAATATCAATAGCAAGAATAGTTGCACCCTTTATTATTGAGGAAGATGCCTATTATTTATACTATCTTGATTGTGATATGTTGTGCATAAATAATATTGATGAATTATTCAAATTAGCTTTTAATGAAGCTATTGCGATATGTCCTGAAGTTTCTGGTAATATTTGTAGGCAATGTGATTTATTTGGAAATGATGATTTATATTGTAATTCAGGGTTCATTATATTTAATGTGTTAAAGGTTAAGACACAATATAATATGACTTTGTTGATAAGTAGCTTAAAAGAAATCATAGATAACTTAAAGTTTCCTGATCAGGACTTTATCAATATTTATTTTAAGAATGATTGTAAACTATTAAATCCTGTTAAATATAATAATCAAATTTATGAATACATCAGGTTTAAAAAAGCAAGTGTTGTATTGAAGAATTGCTTGTTTATTCATTTTAGCGCAGGAAAGCCATGGAGTGTATATTGTCCTATAAAAATTGCTAGAATTTATAAGAAATATGTTTGTAATGTTGAAATTAAGTCTGATGTAAATAAAGTCATATTAAAGCATTATATATTTTGTCTTCCAACATTCTGCATAAAAGTATTTAGAAAATTAACATATAAGAAAAATTAGTAGAGTTCATATTATAAGTAAATTCAATTTTACATAGAAGATACTATTTTAAATAATACAAGGAGTTGAAATTATGAAAATATCAATTATTATACCTATATATAATACACCAATAGAATTTTTAAAAAAATGTTTTGACTCTTGTATTAATCAAACATATAGTGATATAGAAATATTAGGAATCGATGATGGATCTAAAAATGAAACTAGCGAATTTTTGGATGAACTTAAACTTAAGGATGACAGAATTAAAATATATCATAAAAATAATGGTGGTGTTTCAAAGAGTAGAAATTATGGATTAGATAATGTATCACCAGATTCTAAATTTGTTTTCTTTTTAGATGCTGATGATTATATAGAAAATTATACGTTAGAAAGAATGGTAGAATCTTTGACTAAAAATAATTTAGATTTAATCCAGTTTAATTATTCTCAATTTGATAAATCGAGTAATTATCATATGGAAGATATTGAAAATGAAATAGTTACTATTAAAGAAGATAAATC
>CAVCUQ010000046.1:0-9165 GCA_963605425.1 uncultured Eubacteriales bacterium | reverse complement strand
GATGCAGTATTCTATGATGAACAACCTGTTAGGTTTAGAGATGCTAACACGCAACACTTACGCTGGATTAAAGGTACATATCAATGCGGATCTAAGTATTCCAAAGCATTACTTAAAAATACATTCAATTTTAAGTTAAGTTTATCGGAACGTATATCTAGTTATGAAATGAATGTCCATATTTCACCTATGCTTGTTGTAGGTACAACATGGATGATATTAAATCAATTGTTACATTTAATATTCTTTTTAAGTAAGATAGAAAGTGAATTTTATTACACTCATGTTACTCTTCTATCTCTATCTATACTTCTAATATTTACAATACTAGTAGGTATATTAAACGGGGCTTTACCATTAATTAAGTATGGAAAAACATTAAAAGGCAATTTCTTCTTTAAGTTATTGTCTACTATAGTTTTCCCACTTTATATGATTACCTACTTACCTATTTATTATATTGCTTTATTTAAAAAGGATGTTAAATGGGTAGCTATAGCTCATAATAACACAAGTTCTATAGATGATTTAAATAAGAAATAAAAAAAGAGGATTTAATCCTCTTTTACTTTGTCTAAAATTGTCTTAATAGTCTTTATCTTATCTTCTTCATTAGTAAAATATACATTATTGCTATTAGTATTAAGATATTCTTTGTTAATCACTCTAACGGATAGAACAATGTAACATTCAAACTTACTTTCCATCTTACATATCTTTTTGATTTCTTCGTAATAATCACTTAATTTAATAAAATTAGAAATGAAGTTATATCTAACATAAAATTCATTATCTTTAAATTTAACTTCATACATTTTCTCAGATACAATATAACTATTACCTTTAATAAGTTTATATTTATTATCACTTGTAGAACTTATCACTTCTGTTTTCATTTTAGCTAGTTCATTTCTAATCTTAAAATCATATCTATGAGTTACAAGTGGTTTGTAAGCATCAAAATAAGTAAGATAATATTCAGACTTCTTATACAATCTCTTTTCAATAGGAATATAGAATATAAGTAAAAAGTGACCAATGGTTAAAATAACAAGTGTTGGCAAGGTTAATATTATTGTAAGAAAAATAATAACAGGCTCTGTTTCATACCATCTTAGTTTTTTATCCATACAATCACCTCTAATCTAAAAGTATATTTATTATATACTAATTTAGTATAAAAATATACTTATAATAAAAAGACTTTAAATTATTAGCATATTATTTCCAATTATAAAAAGTCCTGTAGACTAATTTATCTACAAGACAATTAATTATATTTCTATTGTTTCTATCTTAGAATCATGCTTAAGTAATTTTGAATCATAGTTTATACCAATAAGCATCACTTTACCATGATAATTGCCTAAAGCATCAAAGTATTCCTTACTCTTTATTTGCTTTATTGCATTTTCTGCACTGTCGTCAGCCTTAAGTTCAATTATAAATGGTACACGTGTATTATTTTTAGGTTTAAATACTAAATCAGCTCTACCTTTAGTAGTATTTGCCTCTTTTATAATCTCATAGTACTTCTTTGCATGATAATAGGATATATAAACTATTATACCTAAAACATCTTCTTTATTTTTGTTGAATATGCTAGCTAACTCATTGTGATTCTTATTTAAAGTTTCATTTATATACTTTGTATCACCTTTTAATGTGTTTTTAAGAAGGTCATTTGAAGATGAAATAGGATTATAAATATTTTCCCATTTTAAATCATCAATAGCGATAATAAACTCCTCTTTAATCTCGTGATTAGGTATATAACATTTACCTCTCTCCTCATCATAAGCCAGATATCCTAAATGAATTAAAACAGTTAAAGCAGCGTCAGAAGAATTGATTTTTGTCAAATCGTTATTAAACTTTCTAACATTAACATCAATTTCTTCTCCTGTAATCATTTTAACTATTAAATCTTTTAAAGCACCATTATCATAATTCATATATTCCATAACTGAGTCTCTAGCAGATGTGTTAACCCAATGGTCTTTACATTTTCTAGTGATAATAGCTTCTACTACAGACTTAGGATTATATATATCAATACCATTTAATTTATAACCATCATACCATGATTTAATCTCATTAAAATTCATATCATATTCAATACATAGTGTTTTAGTTTCTTCTTCAGTAAATCCAAAATATGATTCAAGACCACAAGGATCAATCATATTATATTCTCTAAACATATTTAAAGCTGATTCACTTCTATATCTTTTTATAGGAAGAATACCTGTCATATATACTAAATCAATACAAAATGATACCTCACGTGACTTAAATAATCCTCTTAAAAACATAACATATTCATCTATCAATTTGGTGTTTGACTCTTGTTCTCTAAAAACAACATCCCATTCATCAATTAAAAAAATGAATGTATCGTTAGTTAATAAATTGATTTTAGTAATAGCACGGGCTAAAAATGTTCCATCAGTTTTATCAAAATTTATATTTAATTCAGGATAGGATTCAATTAAATCCTCATAAATAAGTTCCTTTACTTTGTATACAAATAAATTTTTATCATTTAGATTTGTAAAAACTGTAGCCATATCAATCCAAATAACATTATGTTTATTCAAATGATTTAAATAAGTGATATCATTAGCTATATTTAATTTATCAAATAAACTTTTAGAATTACATTTCTTTGCGTAGTAAGAATTTAGCATAGAAAGTGCCATAGTCTTACCAAAACGACGAGGACGTGTTACACACATAAATTTATTGACTGGCTTATTTAAATTGTAATTTGTAACTGAAATTAAGTTAGATTTATCAACAAAAATAGTATCATTCACATAATTTTCAAAATCTGATCTAGCATTTAAATAATAACCCATATATATCACCTACCATTGTTATCTATATTTTATCATAGATATTTTATAAATGTCTACTTTTAGTTTATTTTATAAAAAAACTAAGATCATATAAATCTTAGTCTTTCATTATACTATTCATTTGAATTTTCATCGTCATCATGAGGGATATTAAGTTTAGACAATACCTCATTAATATGATTACCATAAGCTAGTGCTTCATCATACTTAAAAATTAATTCAGGCATCTTTCTGCAAGTTAGCTTTTGAGCTAGAGACTTTCTTAAGAATCCTTTAGATTCTTCAAGTTCAGCTGCAGTCTTTTCCTTTTCATCATCATTTAAGCAAGTATAATATACAGTTGCATAAGATAAGTCACGAGTAATTCTAACTTCAGTAACTGTAACCTTGTGAAGTATTTCACTACGAGTCTCTCTTTGAAGGCAAATAGATAATTCTCTTAATGCATTAGATTCTAATCTTTTTAAAGTTAAACTCATAATTATAGCCTCTTAATTTCTTTCATAACTGAAGCTTCAAAGACATCTCCTTCTTTGATGTCATTGAACTTTTCAATTGTGATACCACATTCGAAACCACTCTTAACTTCCTTAACGTCATCTTTAAATCTACGTAAAGATGCCATCTTACCTTCATAAACAACAATGCCATCACGAACAATATGTACAAGTGAATTTGAATTAATTACACCATCAGTTACATAACAACCAGCAACAGTTCCAATCTTTGAAATCTTGTATGTTTGTCTAACTTCAGCATGTCCTGTAATAACTTCCTCATATTCTGGTTCAAGCATACCCTTTAAGGCAGCTTCAATGTCTTCAAGTAACTTGTAGATAATAGAATATAATCTAATTTCTACTTGTCTTGATTCAGCAGTAGATCTTACATCTTGAGTAGGACGAACATTGAATCCGATAACAATAGCTTCACTAGCTTCAGCTAAAGTGATATCTGTATCAGTGATAGCACCTACAGAACAACGAATTACATTAACCTTAACGTTTTCAACTTTAATCTTTTCAATAGATTGTTTTAAAGCCTCAGCTGAACCTTGTAAATCAGCTTTTACAATTAAGTTTAATTCCTTATTATCATCTTCACCTGCTTTAGCAAATAAATCTTGAAGAGATACTGAACGGCTTGCAAGATCTTTTTCCTTAGTTCTGAAAGTTCTTTCTTCAGCGATTTCTCTTGCTTGTCTTTCATCAGATAAAGCCATAAACTTGTCACCTGCAAAAGGAACTTCATCAAGACCTGTTACAGATACAGCTTGGCTTGGAAGAGCTTCATCATATTTAATATGTCTATCATCTTCCATTGTACGGATCTTACCATAAGTATCACCTACAACAATGTAGTCTCCAACCTTAAGTGATCCATTTTGTACAAGGAATGTAGCACATGGTCCTAGAGCTCTATCAAGTTGAGCCTCAAGTACTGTACCTACTGCAAGTCTCTTAGGATTTGCTTTTAGTTCAAGCATTTCAGCTTGTAACATAATAGTGTCAAGAAGTGTATCAACACCAGTACCCTTTAAAGCTGAAATCATAATGAATGGAACATTTCCACCCCATTCTTCAGGAACAAGATTATACTTAGTTAATTGTTCCATAACATGGCTTGGGTTAGCACTTGGCTTGTCACACTTATTTACAGCTACGATAATAGGACACTTAGCAGCTTGAGCATGAGCGATAGCTTCCTCAGTTTGTGGCATTACACCATCATCTGCAGCTACAACAAGAACAACGATATCAGTAACTTGAGCACCACGAGCACGCATCTCAGTGAAAGCAGCGTGACCTGGAGTATCAATAAATGTGATTAAATTATCACCATGTTTATATTGATAAGCACCGATATGTTGAGTAATACCACCAGCTTCACCTTGAGCTACACGGGCATTTCTAATATAGTCTAGTAATGTAGTTTTACCATGGTCAACATGACCCATAATAGTAACTACAGGAGGACGAGATTCAAGTAAGCTCTCATCATCTTCAATTGTAAATTCATCGAATCTAGTTGCATCTGTTACAACTTCGTCCTTTAAAGTAGCACCAAAATCAGATGCAATTAACTCAACAGTTTCTCTGTCGATTGTTTGGTTTTGATTAGCCATAACACCAAGCATCATTAATTTTTTAATTACGTTTGCAACAGATTGATCCAATCCACTTGCAACATCCTTAACTGACATTCCTTCTTTATAAATCAAGATTCCTTTACTTGATTTATTAGCTTCCTTTTGAGGAATGTTCGAAACACGGCTCTCTTGAGCCTTTTTATTCTTCTTAGCCAATAAAATCACCTACTTTTCTAATAGTTTTGCAAAACCTCGATTCATAATGGCTATTACATGAACATTTTCCATTCCAAGTGCACTTGAAAGCTCGCTACTTGTATGTTCAGTATTTAAATTAATATTGTAAAAAGAGGTTTTATCCTTAATTCGCTTAAAAGTATTTACTCCTGTATCACTAGCAAGTATTACAAGATAAGCTTCCTTTGATTTTATTTTATCTAAAACTTTACTCTCACCAACAATAAGACCTTTTGCAGCCTTACATAAACCCAAATTATTTAGATTCATTTACTATCTCCAATAAAGTTGTATAAATTTCATCAGGAACTTTTACTTCTAATTTTTTATCTAAAATTTTAGTTTCTTTTGCTTTTGCAATAACGTCCTTATCTTTTTTTAGATAAGCTCCACGTCCATTTGCTTTACCAGTTAAATCAACACTGACAACTCCGTCCTTTGATCTAACTATTCTAATAAGATCTTTCTTTTCTAAAGTTTCTTTAGTTAAGACACAAGTTCTTAAAATTAGTTTTTTTTCTTTCATCTTACATTAAACCTAATTCTTCAATAGATTGGCTGCTTGGTTTAATATCAATATTCCAACCACAAGATTGAACTGCAAGTCTAACATTTTGACCATTCTTACCAATAGCTAAAGATAATTGATCATCAGGAACGATGGCTCTGCAAGTCTTAGTCTTAGGATCGATATTAACAACCTTAGTAACCTTAGATGGTTGAAGTGAAGCTGAAATTAATTCTTCAGGATCATCACTCCACTTATAAAGATCGATTTGTTCATTATTAAGAATTCTAACGATTTCTTTAATTCTTGAACCTTCAGGTCCTACACAAGAACCGATTGGATCTACATTAGGATTGTTTGAATAAACTGCAATCTTGCATCTAGAACCAGCATCACGAGCAATACCCTTAATTTCGATAACACCATCTTTAACTTCAGGAATATATTCTTCCATTAAACGAGTAATTAAATTACGGTTAGTTCTTGAAACTTTAATCTTAGGATCTTTTGTTGTCTTTTCAACTTCTTTAACATAAACATTGATCTTATCACCAACCACAAAGTTGTCATTAGGAAGTAATTCAGACTTAGGGATGATAGTTGTAACACCCATTTGAAGTCTAATGATAAGTTTTGAATCATCCTTACCAATTACTTCTCCTTCGATCATTTCATTTTCATAAGCTTTATAATAATCATAAGCTTTTTGTCTACCTAAATTCTTTAAGTTAGACTTTAAAGTTGAAAGTACTGAACGAATTACTGTACGAGTAAATTCTTCACCCTTAGGATTCATTTCTTCAATTAAAGTATCTCCTACTTTAGCTGACTTTTTAATCTTCTTAGCTTCTTCTAAAGTAATTTCAGGCATTTGATCCTCTTCTAAAGTTTCAGATAGAGTTTCAACAACCTTTCTTTCCTTATAAATATGGAATTCAGCTAGGTCAGCATTGAAATCAACACTAATTAAAGCTTGTTCACCCTCAGGTAATGTGTGCTTAGCACAAGCAACAAGTGAATCAGATAATGCTTTTAAAACATCATCAACAGAAACACCATGTAAGTCTGCAATTTCTTGCACACTTTCAAATAATTTTTTGTTAGTCATTTTATAAAAATCCTCCTACTTACTAAACGGCTAGTCTTACTTCTTTAACATCACAATATGGGACAGATACTTTTTTAATACGTCCCTTTACATTTATAGAAAGCAAAAGTACTCCTTCAGTAAAACTTACAAGTTTACCTTCATACTCTGCCTTTTCAAGCGTAACATGAACCTTCTCACCTACACTAGCTAAAACCTCTTCTTCACTTCTTAAAGGTTTCTCAGCACCAGGAGATGATACTTCAAGCATATAATTATCAGGTAATTCTTTTTCATACTTATCAAGTTTTTCAGATAAATAGTCATTTACAATACCAAGTTCATCAGAATTGATACCACCTATTTTATCAACACAAACTCTAAGTATCTTATAACCAAATTCATTAGCCCATTCAATTGAATAAAGTGAAAAGTTATTTTCATCTATAATAGGCATTACTAATTCTTCTACAATTTTTAAATCTAGCATAATTACCTCCTAACATATAAAAAGTGAGAAGTTAAGCTTCTCACAAATTAATGTACTTACATTCTACCACAGTTCACAAAATTTGCAAGATGATTTTGCATATTGGTAGTATTATTATACATCATATGTTAAAATTATAAAAGAGGTGATTATAAATGATTCTTGCAGTTGCATATGAAAATGGTAAAGTATATCAACACTATGGTGAAACTAAAGAGTTTAAATTATATACTATCGAAAATAATAAAATAGTTTCAACAAGTATTTTAAAGTCTGGTGAATATTCCCATAGAACCCTAGCTACATTACTTGGTTTAAATCATGTAAATGCACTTATTTGTGGAAACTTAGGTACACATGCAGTTATAACTTTATCAAACGAAAATATTGAAATATTAAATGGACTTGAAGGAGACGCTGATGAACTAGCTAGTAAGTATCTAGAAGGTAAGTTAAAGTTCAATCCTAATGCAGTTCATTCTTGTCATCATTAATTTTTTCTTGATAAATATATTAATTGATACTATAATCTAAAAGGTAATTAGAGAGGTTATATTTATGAGTAAAGCAGTATACCCTGGAACTTTTGATCCACTTTCAAATGGACATCTAGATGTAATAAAGAGAGCTAGTAAAATATTTGATGAAGTCTATGTTTTAATTTCTCCAAACGTACATAAGAAAACCACATTTACTGTTGAAGAAAGAGTATCAATGATTTCAAAAGTTGTATCAGACCTGCCTAATGTTAAGGTTGTTTCAACTAGCGAACTTACTGTATCATTTGCTAAAAAGAATAATATAAACGTAATGATTAGAGGACTTAGAAACTATAATGATTATGAATCTGAGTTTCAACTTGCACAGTTCAATAAGGATATAGCTCCTGAAATTGAGACTTTGCTAATGTTCCCTAATGCTCAAAATCAATTTATATCTTCTTCTTCAATAAAAGAATTATTAACATTTAATGTAGATATTACTAAATACGTTCCTTTAGTTATTGCAAATGAAGTATTAAAGAAATTCAAAGAAAGAAATAAATAGAGTAAAAGAAGTTTCCTATTAATTTAGAAAACTTCTTTTTAATTATCCTATATATTTTCTTAAATAATATATACCCAAACTTCTAGAATGCTTAAAAGCTACATCATGCAAATGTCCTTCAACAATAAATCCATTCTTTTCATGAAAGTTCTTAGAATTAATATTCTCATCAGTTACTATCGATATTATAGTATCAATACCATAATTTTTAGCAAGTCTTTCTATTTCTTCAAGTAATTTATATCCTATATGTTCTTTTAAATGATTACAACTTACATAAATAGATAAATCAGCTGATCTTCTATATGCACTTCTTTCATTAAAATAATTTAAATAAGCATATCCTATTATTTCTCTATTATCATTTTCATAAACAATATAAGGAAACTTCTCTTTAATCTTATTTACTCTTATACTAAATTCTTCTAAAGTTAAAGCCTTCTCTTCAAATGTATATACCGTATTTAAAATATAATAATTATATATATCAAGACATTCTTTTATATCTTTATCTTCTATAGTTCTAATCATAACTTATTCTCCTCTTATCAATTTCCTATATTATATTCTAGAATAAATAATTATAAAAATGTTTTACTTTATTTTTTAAATTATAATAAAGATAAGGTGAGTATATAATAAAAGATAGTATTGAATTTTTTAATATAGAAGAAATTAAAGAAGATGAAACATTACTTAGATTTAAAGAAAATTTAATTTTAAATTTAGGATGTGAGGCCCATAAAAGAGGAAGATTCTACGGATACCGCGCTATAGGTAGTGAGCTTAGATTTAAAACTAGTACTAAATTCTTTGACTCTAGTATATCTCATGGAGGCCAGGCTT
>CAVCUQ010000045.1:0-9797 GCA_963605425.1 uncultured Eubacteriales bacterium | reverse complement strand
TTTATGCGTATTGTAGACTCAATGGTAAGCCAACATGCTAAATGGTTAAAGATTTGTAACCAATTATCATGGCGTGCACCTATTGCATCATTAAACTTGATTTTATCTTCAACAGTTTGGCAACAAGACCATAATGGATTTACACATCAAGACCCTGGATTCATTGATCATATGGTAGCTAAGAAACCAGATGTTACAAGAATCTACCTTCCACCTGATAGTAATACATTAATTTGCACTATGGACCATTGTTTAAAGACTAAGAACTATATTAATACTATAGTAGCTTCTAAACATCCACGTCCACAATGGCTATCTATGGAAGAAGCTGTAGCTGAATGTTCTCAAGGTTTATCAATTTGGCAATGGGCAAGTAATGACCAAGGCGGAGAACCTGATGTTGTTATGGTAGGTTGTGGTGAAACACCAACTCTTGAAGCTTTAGCCGCTACTTCAATCTTAAGAAAAAATATGCCAGAACTTAAGATTAGATTTGTTAACGTAATTGACTTATTTAAACTAAAACCATCTCAAGAACATCCTCATGGATTAACTGATGCTGAATACGATACTATCTTTACAAAAGATAAACCTATCATTTTCGCATTCCATGGTTATCCAACAGTTATTCATGAATTAACTTATAGAAGACATAACCGTGATCTTCACGTAAGAGGATACCAAGAAGAAGGTTCAATCACTACACCATTTGATATGCGTGTTCAAAATAAGATTGATAGATTCCATCTTGTAATTGATGCTTTAAACGCCATTACAGGACTTGGAGATAAGAAAGCTTATTTAATCCAAAAGATGCGTGATACACTTGTATATCATAAGCAACATATTGATGACTTTGGTGAAGATATCGACGAAGTTAAAAATTGGAAATGGAATAGATAATATAAATTTCAGTAGTACTTTTTAGTACTGCTGATTTTTTTATACCTAAATTTTAAGATTTTTAAAACCTTACATTTATAATGGGAGATTACATTATAAACTATAAATAAAGAAGGTGATTAGCTTATGTATATGTGTATCGATTTAAAATCATTCTATGCTTCTGTGGAATGTGCATTAAGGTATTTAGACCCATTTAAGACTCCACTTGTTGTATGTGATATTGAGAGGAGTAAAGGAACTATATGCCTAGCTGCCACACCATATTTAAAGAAACTTGGAGTAGCATCTCGTGCAAGAGCTTACGAATTACCTAAAGATATTCCGATTATCTATGCTAAACCTAGAATGAAGAAATATATTGAAGCTAGCTGCCTGGTATATTCTTGTTATCTAAAGTTTTTTGCAAGTGAAGATATATTTATGTATTCGATAGATGAAGGATTTGTTAATTTAACCCCTTATAAAAACTATTATAGAATGAGTTATCTTGAACTTGCTAAAGAAATAAAGGCTTATATATTGGATAAAACTAAGCTAACAGTAACTGTTGGAATAGGGGAAAATATGTTTCAAGCTAAAGTGGCACTTGATATATTATCAAAACATACGCCTCTTGAGATAGATGAGGTTAATTATAATAACTTCAGTGATTTAATAGGAAATGTTGAGCCTCTTGATAAAATTTGGTGTATAGGACCAAGAATAAAACATAGATTAAATATATTAGGTCTCTTTAATCTAAATGATATATCTAAATGTGATAAGGAAGTGTTACAAAAGGAATTTGGAATTATTGGTCTTGAAATCTATGACCATTCTAAAGGTATTGATCCCACAACATTTGATGATATTAATAATATGAATCAAGAAAATAAGAAATCTATCTCAGAAGGACAAGTATTATTTAAAGATTATACCAAAGAAGAAATAAAACAAGTTATAACGGAAATGGCTAATGAACTTTGTATGAAACTAACACGAGGTAATTATAAAACTAATTTAGTCTCTTTATTTATAGGATATACTAATTACTCATCATTTTTTAATAAGTCAATTAGATTATCTTGTTATACTAATTGTTTTAGTTTAATAAGTTTATATTTAAATTATCTCTATACGTTACTTCCTGATGGTTTTATTAGAAGTGTTGGTATATCAGCTTCTGCATTAGTAAAAGATTTTAAACAAGTATCTTTTTTTGATAGTGATAATTTTAAAGAAGAAGATCTGCAAGAAACATTATGTAATATAAGAGTATTGTACGGGAAAAATAGTGTTATTAGAGGAGTAAGTTTACTTGAAAACTCTAATCAAATAGAAAGAAATAATCAAATAGGAGGTCACAATGCATAATAGTGTTAATAGAAAAGGTGTTAATTTTAAACCATTTGACGCTCTTGAAGGATATAAGGAAGCACTAGAGCGAACTAAAATAGAATCTTTTAAAGAAGATAAAATAATATTAAGTCCTGATGAAGAAGAGGAAATTAACGAAGTAATTACATATGCCATAAGAGAAAATAAATTTGTATTAATCAAATATTATGATAATGGTTTTTATAAATTAGTATCGGGTTATATTAAGTATATTGATAAAGTTCATTTAAGAATTGATGATTTAAGGATAAGTTTAGAAGATATTTCCTGCGCAAACATCATATAATGTGGTATAATGAGAAAGCATTTATAATGGAGGTATATATGGATATTGAATATGTTAAAGGTTTAATTAATAAGATTTTTTTATGTGATTCACCTACTGGCTATTCTTATAATATAGATAAGGTAATATTAGAAGAATTAAAAAGCCTAGGTTATACAGGTAGATTAACTAATAAAGGTAATGTAGAATTATTTATAGAAGGTAGAAGCAGTGAAAAGAGGGTTGCCACTAGCGCTCATGTTGATACACTTGGTTTAATGGTTAGATCTATTAATTCAAATGGAACATTAAATATTACAAATGTAGGTGGACCTAGTTATCCTACACTTGATGGTGAATATTGCAAGATTATTACTCGTGATGGCAGAACTTATACTGGTACTATTTTATGCAAATCTGAATCTGTTCATGTATTTGAGGATGCTAGAAGTTCTAAGAGAGATCTAGATACAATGGTTGTTAGAATTGACGAAATAGTTCATTCTAAAGATGATGTTTTAAAACTTGGTATTCAAAATGGAGATTATATTGCTTATGATCCTAAAACAGTTTTAACTGAATCTGGTTTCCTTAAGTCTAGATTTATTGATGATAAGGGTAGTGTTATAGGTATTTTAGGTATTCTTAAAGAATTAAAAGATAAAAATATTAAACCTAAGTATGATACTTATGTATATTTTGTAAATCAAGAAGAAGTAGGTCATGGTGCAGCTACAGTTAATACTAAAATAGATGAATTTGTAACTGTTGATATGGGTTGTGTTGGTAAAGATTTAGATGGTAATGAATTTGCAGTTTCAATTTGTGCTAAAGATTCAGGTGGTCCTTATGACTATGAACTTACTACTAGATTAATTAATATTGCAAAGAGTAAGAATTTAAATTACACAGTTGATATTTTCCCATTCTATGGTTCTGATATCGGAGCTGCATGGAGAGCCGGTGTTGACTGCAAGGGAGCTTTAATTGGTCAAGGTGTAGCTTCAAGCCATGGTATGGAACGTACTCACTTAGATGGAATTATTAATACTATGGAACTATTATATTCATATTTAGTTGATTAATAATATAATATAGGGTGCTTATCTAGCATCCTTTTTTAAATGTCTAATCTTTACATTAGATTTTATTAATGTTAAAATTAAACATTGTTAGGATGTGTTTTCTATGGATTATGATATTATCGTTGTAGGTGGCGGTCATGCTGGTTGTGAAGCTGCACTAGCCTCTAGCAAAATGGGTCTTAAGACTTTACTTATAAGTGGAAATTTAAATATGTTAGGTTCTATGCCTTGTAATCCATCTGTTGGTGGACCTGCAAAAGGTGTTGTTGTAAGAGAAATAGACGCTCTTGGAGGTTATCAAGGTAAAAACGCTGATTTGACTAGACTTCAAATTAAGATGCTTAACTCATCTAAGGGACCAGCTGTTAGAGCTTTACGTAGCCAAAATGATAAGGTTATGTATAGTAAAGAGATGTATAAACATCTTAAAAATACAGAAAATCTAGATTTATATGAAGCTTATGTAGATAGTTTAATTGTAAAAGATCAAACAGTATATGGTGCAGTATGTGAAGATGGCAGGAGTTTTACATCAAAGAGTGTTATTCTTACTACAGGTACATATTTAGCAAGTTTAATTTTTAGAGGACATGATGTTAAAGAATCAGGACCTGATGATCAAAGAACAAGTAAAGGTATTTCTAAACAATTAAAAGATTTAGGATTTGATGTTAGAAGACTTAAAACTGGTACTCCTCCTAGAGTTAAGGCTAGTACTATTGATTTTTCTAAATCTCTACTAGCTCCAGGTGAGACATATCCATATAAATTTTCGTTTGACCCTGGATATGATCAAATAAAGAAAGTTAATATTCCTTGTTATTTAACTTATACTAATAAGGAAATACATAAGATTATTTCTGATAACATTAGAGAATCAGCTATGTATGGTGGCGTAATTTCAGGTGTTGAACCTAGATATTGTCCTTCAATTGAAACAAAGATATTAAAATTTGCGGACAAAGATAGACATCAAATATTCTTAGAACCTGAAAGCTTGGAATGGGATCAAACATATTTAGGCGAATTTTCGACATCGATGCCAGTTGAAATCCAAGACAAGATGATAAGACTTATACCAGGACTTGAAAATTGTGAGGTTATTAAATATTCATATTCTATTGAATATGATTCAATTAATCCACTTGATTTAAATCCTACTTTAGAAACTAAGATTATTAATAACTTATATTGTGCCGGTCAAATTAATGGTACATCTGGATATGAAGAAGCTGCTTGTCAAGGTTTAATGGCAGGTATCAATGCATCTTTAAAGATTCAAGGAAAAGAGCCATTTATTTTACATAGAGATGAGGCTTATATTGGTGTTCTTATTGATGATTTGGTTACTAAAGGAACAAATGAACCTTATCGTTTACTTACAAGCCGTGCTGAATATAGACTATTATTAAGACATGATAACGCTGATCTTCGTCTTAGAGAGTATGGTTATAAATTTGGTTTAATTGATGAAGAACAACATGATAGATTATTAAAGAAAATTGATGATATTAATAAATGCACTGAATTGTTAAAGAGTGTTAATGTTGTAATGACTAAAGAAAATAATCTATATCTAGAATCTATTGGTTCATCAGCTTTAAAAGAATCTATCAAGGCTATTGAAATAATTAAAAGACCTGAAATTAATTTTACAAATATTAGAAATTTAATTGATATTCCTTATTCTGACGAAGTATTAGAACAAGTTGAAATAGAAACTAAATATGAAGGATATATTAGAAAAGCTAAGGCTCAAGCTTTAAAACTTGAATCATTAGATAGTAAAGTAATACCCGATAACATTAATTGGGATACAATTGATAATATAGCACTTGAAGCTAGAGAAAAGTTTAAAAAGATTAATCCTAAAACATTAGGACAAGCAAGTCGTATTTCAGGAGTTAACCCTGCAGATATTCAAGTTTTATCTGTATATCTTGAAATGCTTAAAAGAGGAAAATAATATGAACTTTAAAGAAGAAGTATCTAAATATAATATAAATTTAAATGATGAAATGCTAAATAAGTTAGAAGGATACTTCTCTTTTTTAGTCTCTTATAATACTCATACTAATTTAACTGCAATAACAGAAAAGGATGAGGTGTATATTAAACACTTCCTTGATTCTATGTTACTTGCAAAAAGTTATGACATATCAAATAAAACACTTTGTGATGTAGGTGCTGGTGCCGGTTTTCCTAGTGTACCATGTGCTATAATTGATTCTACTTTAAGTGTTGATATTGTAGATTCTTTAAATAAGAGAATTAATTTTTTAAATGAATTAGCAAAAAAAATAAATTTAGAAAATGTTAAGGCTTTTCATGCTCGTGCTGAGGAATGGGCAAATACTAAAAGAGAGTATTATGATATTACAAGTGCCCGTGCTGTTGCTAGACTAAACATTTTAGCTGAATTATGCTTACCACTAGTAAAAGTTGGTGGTGTTTTTATTGCGATGAAATCTAAGGATTATGCTGAGGAATTAATAGGAGCAGAAAAAGCTATTGTAACCCTTGGTGGTAAGGTAGAAGAAGTGAAACATTTCTCTCTTCCTTTTGATATGGGAGATAGATATATCATTATAATTAGAAAGGTTAAGGAATGTCCTAAAAAATATCCTAGAGCCTTTGCGAAGATTAAACAAAGCCCTATAAGATAGGAGGACATATGGCCAAAGTTATAGCTATAACAAATCAAAAAGGCGGTGTAGGTAAAACTACTACAGCGGTTAATTTAGCTGACGCCTTAGTTAAACAAAATAGAAGTGTATTGCTTATTGATATGGATCCGCAGGCTAGTGCAACTTTATCACTTGGTGTGGATAGATATTCTCATAGTTCTATTTATAATGTTATTATGGATAATGTTTCTATTAAAACATCTATAGTAAAACCTAAGACTAGTAAAGTAGATATGGTTATTTCTAACATTGAACTGGCTAGTCTTGAAGTTAAATTACTTGATAATGTAGATAGAGAATTTATATTAGGTGAAAAAATAGAACCTGTAAAGAATTTGTATGATTATATTATATTAGATTGCCCTCCATCTTTAGGATTACTTACAATATCAAGTTTATATGCATCTGATAGTATTATTATACCTGTACAATGTCAATTTCTTGCAATAGATGGTCTTACTCAATTACTTAATACAATTAAGGTTGTACAAAATAAAAAGAAAGTAAATAATAAGACTTTATATATTGAAGGTATTTTATGTACAATGCTTGATAAAAGAGTAAAATCTAGTTGGCAAATTGTTAATGAAATTAAAGAATGTTTCGAAGGAAAAGTATTTAAAACTATTATTACAACAAATGTTAAAACTCAAGAAGCTCCGAATTATGGGATGAGTGTTGTTGAATATGCTAAACATTCATCAGCTTCTAAGCAGTTTAGAGAACTTGCTAAGGAGGTAATTAGAAATGAACAAGAAAACACTTCAAGATCTAATAAATGAAAATGTAGTAGAACCTGATTTTAAGGAAGAAATTCTTGAATTACCACTTAAGAAGATTAAACCAAATCCATATCAACCTAGATATGTTTTTAATGAGACTGAATTAAAAGAATTGGCTGAGTCTATAAAAGAACATGGTGTTATTCAACCTATTATTGTAAAAGAGATGAATGACGCCTATGTTATTATTGCAGGAGAAAGAAGATACAGAGCTTCAAAGATGGCCGGACTTAAAACGATACCTGCTATTGTAAGACAATATGAAAAGTCTAAAATGATAGAACTTGCTTTAATTGAAAACTTGCAACGTGAAGACTTATCTCCAATTGAAGAAGCTAAAGCTTATAATCAAATTATGAGAGAACTTGACATGAGTCAAAAAGATGTAGCTTTAAAGGTTGGCAAATCTAGATCATATGTAACTAATATGTTAGGTCTTTTAAATTTACCACAAGAAGTGCAAAATCTTGTTGATTCAAATAAGCTTTCAATGGGACACGCTAGAGCTTTATCTAAATTAATGGATAAAAGTAAGATGGCAGAACTAGCTGATACTATTATTGAAAAGAATTTATCAGTTAGAGAATGTGAGAAACTTGTATCAGGTGAAGAAAAGAAGGCTCCTCAAAAGAAACTTAAATCTAAAGAATATTCAGATTTAGAAAAAACATTGAATAATAAATATAAATTTAAAACTAATATATCTAATAATAAATTATCACTTAAATTTAATTCAAGTGAAGAGATGAAAGAATTTATTAAAAAACTTCTTGGAGAATAATATGTTTGAATTAAATGAAATTGTAACTACTAAAAAACCACACGTATGTGGATCACATGAATGGAAGATTGTTAGAACTGGAGCTGATTTGAAACTTGAGTGCGTCGGCTGCAAAAGAATCATCCTAATGTCTAGAGTAGAACTAGAGAAGAAGATTAAGAAATAATGAGCTAATTTAGCTCATTTTTTTATTTTTTGAATTATTACAAAATATTTTAAAAAAACTATTGATTTAGTTCAAGGAATATTATATAATGAAAAAGCGCTATGGCTTTTGAGGCTGTAGTTTAATATACATGGTCAGGTAGCGAAGAGGCTAAACGCGTCAGACTGTAAATCTGATCCTTCGGGTTCGTTGGTTCGAAACCAACCCTGACCACCACTTGTATAACTTAAAATATTTATAAAAAGTATTTGACTTTTGAATATCTTAGTTATATAATACTAAAGGCTTTATGCTTTAGGTCTTTGAAAACTGAACATATGACAATAAATAAACGAAATTATTAAACAGTTAATTCTAATTAAGAAATTAACATCAATTGAGCAAAAAGGTGAATTTCACCAAAATATATTTTTTGGAGAGTTCGATCCTGGCTCAGGATAAACGCTGGCGGCATGCCTAATACATGCAAGTCGAACGGTCTAGCTTGCTAGACAGTGGCGAACGGGTGAGTAACACGTAGGTAATCCACCCTTAGGACGAGGATAGCTTCTGGAAACGGAAGGTAAAACTGGATAGTATATTTGAAGGCATCTTTGAATATTTAAAAGAGCAATCTACCTAGGGAAGAGCCTGCGGCGCATTAGCTAGTTGGTGAGGTAATGGCCCACCAAGGCGATGATGCGTAGCCGGACTGAGAGGTCGACCGGCCACATTGGGACTGAGACACGGCCCAGACTCCTACGGGAGGCAGCAGTAGGGAATTTTCGGCAATGGGCGGAAGCCTGACCGAGCAATGCCGCGTGAATGATGAAGTATTTCGGTATGTAAAATTCTTTTATTAGGGACGAAAAAACAAATTGACGGTACCTAATGAATAAGCTCCGGCTAACTACGTGCCAGCAGCCGCGGTAATACGTAGGGAGCGAGCGTTATCCGGATTTATTGGGCGTAAAGGGTGCGTAGGCGGCGCGATAAGTTAATTGTTAAAATGCGGGGCTCAACCCCGTATCGCAATTGATACTGTCGTGCTAGAGTATTGCAGAGGTGAGTGGAACTCCATGTGTAGCGGTAAAATGCGTAAATATATGGAAGAACACCAGTGGCGAAAGCGGCTCACTAGGCAAATACTGACGCTGAGGCACGAAAGCGTGGGGAGCAAACAGGATCAGATACCCTGGTAGTCCACGCCCTAAACGATGAGTACTAAGTGTTGGAGCAATTCAGCGCTGCAGTTAACGCAATAAGTACTCCGCCTGAGTAGTACGTACGCAAGTATGAAACTTAAAGGAATTGACGGGAGCCCGCACAAGCGGTGGAGCATGTTGTTTAATTCGTCGATACACGAAAAACCTTACCAGGTCTTGACATCCCTTGCAAAGCTATAGAGATATAGTGGAGGTTATCAGGGTGACAGGTGGTGCATGGTTGTCGTCAGCTCGTGTCGTGAGATGTTAGGTTAAGTCCTGCAACGAGCGCAACCCTTATTGCTAGTTACCATCATTAAGTTGGGGACTCTAGCGAGACTGCCATGGATAACATGGAGGAAGGTGGGGATGACGTCAAATCATCATGCCCTTTATGACCTGGGCTACAAACGTGCTACAATGGTTACGGACAAAGAGACGCAAACCTGTGAAGGCAAGCAAACCTCATAAAAGTAATCTCAGTTCGGATTGAAGTCTGCAACTCGACTTCATGAAGTTGGAATCGCTAGTAATCGCGGATCAGCATGCCGCGGTGAATACGTT
>CAVCUQ010000044.1:0-10120 GCA_963605425.1 uncultured Eubacteriales bacterium | reverse complement strand
TTGTAACAAGAGCTAGAACTATGGATTCATTCTTTGGTGTTACAGTAAATGATTCTGCATTTAAAGCTACATTTAGTATTGATAATAATGGTTCTATAGAAATATATAAGTCTCAGGATTATACTGCTAAATCCGATTATAGTTTGGTAGTGGTAGCTAGAAACGCTGATACTAATTTAATTGATGGATCAGGAGAAGGACAAATTAACTTTAAGGTAGTTATTCCTGAAGGATATAAGATTGATACTATTATTATTAATGGTACTTATAAGAATTTAAAAGGTCCTGAAGATACAGGGGAAGATAATACCTATAGAATTACTAAAGTTAAGAGTGATTTAGAAATTATTATTACTCTAGTTAAAGTAGAAGAATAAAAGTTAATATTTTAATAGCCAGGTTTACTTTAAAAGGGATGCTTGGCTTTTTTACATAGGAAGAATTTGCATAAGTAATTTCATAAATACATGAAAATTTAATTTTAATTTCTAAATTAAATTTTTATACCTTAAAGTAGAGATTTTAACGAAAATTTTCTAATGTGGAAGCATCTTTTTAAAAATGTGCTATACATTAAAAAAGGAACCTGCATAAAGCAAATTCCTAAATTAGGGAAAATCCCTTTCGAAGAATGGAAGCCCAGTTACTTTTCTTGTAGAGAAAACGGATGATGAACACTATTTGTTTTTCTTCATTAATCGTATAAAATGCAAGATAATCATTGACTATTATAAATCGAATGCCCCAACTTGAGAGTACCTGATCATCAACAATATTGAACTTTTGTGGCATTTCGCTTAATGAATTTATCTTTTCAGTTGCAACCTCTAATAGATTTTCTTCAGCAATAGGATTTTTAAGTGTAAATTCGATATAATCCGCGGCTTGCATAATACCCTGTTCTGCGGTTGAAGTAATATGAGTCTTATAGATCATCTTTTTCTGCGAGCTTTAATATCAGCCATAGCTTCGGAAAATGGTCTAGTGTTGCCTGCAAAAATATCATCCATTCCTTCTTTTATCTTGGTGTAAAGTTCGAAGCGGCTTGTTAGTTCTTCATACGCTTCAATGCTCATAACAGCAAGATCACCTTTTCCATCCTTTGTAATGAAAACTGGTTCAAAAGAGTTATGACAAATTTTAGAAATTTCATTGTAATTATTCCTTAAATAAGAACTTGATTTGATTGTTGGCATAAAAAGCCTCCTCATTTATAACAAAATTATACACAAATTTTGCTATCAAGTGAATGGATATGCTATTAATGTTAGAAGGATAAATACAGGGATTAGTCCTTAATGAAAAAACATTCATTTATTTGAAGATGAAAATGGAAAAGGAGGAAGATTAATTGCACTTAAAGAGTGTCTTAGATTTAATATTATTCCTTTTATAATAGAAGATTCTAAAAAGTATTTTATTATAGGGACTAGCAAATTATAATAATGAAAAAATGATGGCTTATAGATACTTGTCTAGATGCTCAAGATACATTTAGAAGACTATTAGCTCTTCTTGATATTGAAGAATAAAATAATATATATTTACTAATAGTGTGAAACAAAATGATTAAAATTTTCCACGTTTTTTAACTTAATGACAAGTACATGTGTTATAAATAAACGTCAATTTCCTCATATATAATAATGGTTTTAATGTTGATAAATATCATAAAAGAGTTGAAGCAGTAAATAGACATGCTAGACCTATTAATAAAATGTTATCAACAGTAACTCTTTTAGAGTAGTCATTTAGTAATAATCTAATACTAACAATTGCAAAATAAATATGTTAAAATATAATCAATATATGGGAAGGTGTGTGATAATTTATGCCTAATTTTTTAAACCTAGATAATTCAAAATTTGAAAGATATACAAATAATAAAATTTTTATTGATAAATCCATATTGATCAAGGAATGCAATAGTCTTTTGTATTCTGAAGATTCATATATGTGTATTACACGTCCTCGCCGTTTTGGTAAGACTTTAGCCATTTCTATGCTTAATGCTTATTACTCTAAAGGATGTAATTCTAAAGACCTTTTTGATAAATTAAATATATCTAATGATGAATCATACTTAAGCCATTTAAATAAACATAATGTTATTTGGATAGATATGGCTAGTGTTTATACTGATTTAAAAAATAAAAATAAATTTGTAGACGAAGTTCAAAAAGAAATTCTAGAAGATTTGAACGAAAAGTTTCCCAATATTCTTAAAAGAAGTGATAACACTGTAAGAAAAGCAATTACAAAGATTTATTCAGAATTAAATGAAACATTCATCTTTTTAATTGATGAATGGGATGTTATATTTAGAGAACAAGAAGATAATACTAAATTATGTAATGAATATGTAGATTTATTAAGAAGCTTATTTAAATCAAGTGATGTTTCAAGATGTATTGATTTGGTGTATATGACAGGAATACTACCTATAAAAAGATACAGAAGTGAATCAGCTTTAAATATGTTTAGAGAATATAATATGATAGACCCTTGTGGTCTTGAATCATATTTTGGATTTACACAAGAAGAAACTAAAGGATTATGTTCCCAATATAATATGGACTTTGATGAGATTAAATCATGGTACGATGGATATAAATTAAATGGTATTGATATATATAATCCTAAGTCTGTAGTAGAAGTTATTATTACAAGAAAATGTAAAGATCATTGGGTTAACACATCTGCTAGAGACTCAGTTATGGAATATATGAATTATGATAATGGTGCTTTAAAAGATTTAATTGTTAAAATGATTGCGGGTGAAGAAATCGATGTCGATGTTAGGAAATTTGATAATGATTTAACTAAAATCGATTCTAGTGACGCAGCTTTAACTGTATTAATTCATTTAGGATACTTAGCTTATGATGAGCAAAAAGGAAAATGTTATATACCTAACCATGAGATCAAAGAAGAGTTTATTATAGCTATGGATGACCTTAAATGGAAAAACATTTGTGATCCTATATCTTCTTCAGAAGAATTACTTGAAAAGACATTATCAGGTGATACTGAGTATATTAATGAGACTCTAGATAATAATCATAATGAACTAGCTACAATCTTTAACAAAAATAAAGAAGACGTTCTAGGTATAATAGTTTATATATCTTATTATAATGCAAAAAAGTATTATGAAATTATTAAAGAGGCTAATACTACTAAAGGAAGAGCTGATTTAGTATTTAAGCCTAAAGATAGTAACCATATTCCATTTATTGTTGAACTTAAAGCTGATGATAATATAGATAAGGCTATAGACCAGATAAAGAATAAAGAATACTTTGATGCTTTAGGTGATTATCATGGCAAAGTAATGCTTATAGGTGTAAACTATGACTCTAAGACTCTAAAACATGATTCTAAGATAGAAATGATTGAGAAAAAGTAAATAATGAACATACATATAACCATAGGAACTATGCTCGTTATATAGGTGTTGATTCAAACGTCATAAACGACTATCATGTCCTCTTAAATAGGAGGACATTTTTTAATGGATGATAAGAAGACATGTAGGCTGAGCTTAAGAAAGTGAAAATCCTGAATCAACTCTTTGCTAGATATGAAACAGCCGAAATAATAAAAAGATCTGACTTTTTTGCTTTCGAGAATATTCCTTCACATTAGTAAGATCTTTTTTTGACGCTCTTCGAAAATTATCCCAAATTCACCATAATTTTCAGAGCGCGGGATAAAACCCTTCGTAATTCTAAAAAAGAAAGCTTTATTTGTTAATACCGTTAATGGTGCAGAGGCTACAACACTTCTAATGTCGATTGTGCAAACAGCGAAAAATTAACCTATTAAAACCTGATGAATATATTAAATACTTTTTAGTACAAATAGACGATATTAAGCAAAAAGATATTGATGAGTTATTACCATTTGGTAAAGATTTACCTGATTATTTAAGATATAACAAAAGAAACTTAGATTAAATTAATCTAGGTCTTTTAGGATGTCCATAAAATGAATTGACGCTTACCCAAAAACTTAAAAACCACTTGACAAAAATCGGGGGGGGTATAATTAAAACATAGGAAGGAGGAGATCTGCTTATGAATGTAAAATTACATATTGTAAATGAATGTGAGCTAACGTTAAAGCAAGGTATTGAAATTTTAACTTGTATTAATGATAGTTTAACAAATTACATTACTTCTGAAGCAAAGAATAAAACAAATTTAAAATATACTGAACCAATGATTGTTAATGTAGAACAAGGATCTATAATCATAAATTTATTAATTAAGATAGTAATAAATTTTTCAAAAGATATCCTTATATATTTAATCAAATCAAAATTATCAAAAAAGTTAAAATCTTATAATTTTGATATTGTAATAAATCAGAATAATGGTGATTATGAAATAAACATTCATATAGATAATAAGCAGACAAAATAATTAGTTATGTGGAAATTAAAATATTATTTGAAGACTTTATTAATAAGTTTAATTTTAGGTATTCCATGTGTAGTTGGAGGTAATATTTTATCAAAGAAAGGTGATGAATATTGTGTACTCTCTTGGGTTATTTACTTTTTGCTAATTTGTATTGTTGCTACCCTTTTTTCAGTAACTCATGATAAATTAAAGTCAATTTGTGATAGTTGCCATAAATCTTTAAAAGGTGGAGAATATACATATGAAATAGAAGAAGCCAAAGATTATAATTATAAAGGTAAACATAGAGTTAACTACAAATATTTAGTAAATTGTACTTGCCCTAATTGTGGAGCAAATAAAGAATTTACAATTATAATTGGTTGTAAAGCTTCAGAAAATCCTGATGTTAAATTTAGAAAAACTATAAAAAAATATTATTTAGGTCACTAAGGGTTTTTATGTACAATCAATTAATTAACTTAATTAATAGTTTATCAAGTGGAACAAGTTTTTCTATTACACAAGATTGGTTAAACGATAATGGCATTAATGCGACAGCAAATGATGCTATTTCATTAGGTAAACAATTTGCAAATGATTATTCTAACAATAATTGTTCGTTAATTAGTAAAGGTTCTAACAACTTAAAAATGTATAAGAAAAACTAATTTTGTAAGACTTCAAACTAATGTGAAGCCTAAAAATTAAACTTTGGTTCGAAGATTTATCAAACCATAAAATTTTAAAGGATTGTTGGCTACATTGCCTGGGTGACAATCCTTTTAAACTTATTGTTATTTTACTGAAAGCGTCAAGTTACTTTACGGAATGACTAAAGACCTAGATTAATTTAACATATGGGGTACAGCACAAAAACAAGAGCAGATAATACTAATAGTGGTTCTAAAGTTAAGAGTAATTTAGAAATTATAGTTAAAGCATAAGAATTAAACTTAATATAGTATTTTAATAGTCAGGTTTCTTCATGAGGGATTCCTCCCTTGTTTATGAGCATAATTGCAATAAGCAATTTCTAAAATAAGGGCTAAATGATTCTTATCTTGATTTTTTTAGAGGAATAAAATTAAAATTGTTATTTCTTTTTCAATATGGATTAGAGTGCCAATTCCTTATTTTAATATGCTTAAATCAGAGATTGTTTTATTTAATCAAGGTTTTTAAAGTTATAAAATTAAGAAAAGAGGGAAAATGATTTATGACAATTAGAAGTATTAAAATGAAACTAAGAATGAGAAAAAAACTTAAAGAACTTAAAAGAAAAGTGATTTATGCTAAAAAGAATAATAAAAATTATGATTATGAATTTCATAAAGAAAATTTAGTATATAAAAAAATGCTTCATGAATATAATTGGAATAATGCTCAGCATCTTTGGGAATTGGGTTTGTCTAATTATAATGAAAATGTATTAGGGAAACTTATGCAATTTAATATTAATGATGCTGAAATTAGAGGATATGCCATTAAAATTACATTGTATCATTTATCTGAGTATTTAATGGATATTAGATTTGAGATTAGTGATCATCACGATAAAATATGGAATTTCGGTGAATATACCACTATTAAAAAAATTAGCCTTAAAATATTCAACTACAAAACAGGGGAAGTTTATTGCACATGCTCTAATGATTTTTATAAAGAGTACTATGAAAATAGTAAAAATGAATTTAATAAAGATATAGAAAATGGTGTTAGTTTTAATATGAATAAATATAAAAACTTTGATAAATGGTGTCTTAAACAATATTGCGCAAGTAGCAAAAGTTTCGTTATTTCTGGGGATTCCCCATATATATTTGAGGGAGTTAAAATTGATGAGGTTAGAATGCATATTGATTTTGATTTGTTAAGCGAGGATGGAGACACATATAAATTCTCATTACGGAATTTGGCATGTAGACCATATTAATGAGGATAAATTAGCGATTTATAAGCTAATAGAAAAAGACAACAATAGAAAAATAATATTATGATAAAAAATGATAGGTTAGAGAGGTTTGATTATTTTGGATGATGAATTAATTAGAGTGTTGATTGTTATAATTATAATAGTAATTATTATTATTTTTATCTTAATAAAATTTATTTGTTTTAGAGAGAAAGCTTTGGGATATTTAGAAAGCATAAAAGAATTAAAATCTAAAATTCAAATTCTAAAAACAAAAGGTAACCAGGCAATTAAAAAAATGAATCAAGTAGTTGATATGAATACCAATTCGGCAGATAAATTAGCATCTCATAATCATCTTATAATTTCTGGCTTTAATTATAGTCCTAGTGGCGTTAATTTAGACATTAATGATTTAAGTGAACATTCTAATTATATGGGTGCCAGTTTTGCAAGAGAACTTAGTGTTGCTAGACTCGAATTGAATTCCTTGATAAAAGAATATAATTTGTATATAAAACGTTTGCTTAATGTACCTTTTGCAGCAATTCTTAAATATAAAGAAGTAGATTATATTGATGAAAGCAATTTAGATGAAAGCGTAAGATTGGAAGATAAGGACTGGTAATGATTTTAATTTTAATAAAAATCCTAAAGGATTAAGCAATAAAGCTTTAATGTTATATTATTTATATAAAAATTTGCATGAACAAAGTATTAAATTTAATTATACTTTTATTATTTCTAAAAATAAAGATTATGGTGATCCATTTGATGATGGAAAAATAATAAATGCATATTTACATTTGAATGCTAATGATATTGCTTCCGTAACTGAAAAATAATCATTGCTTATCTTTAATCCATACGCCATCGTAAATAAAAAGTAAGCTTCAATTTCCTCATATATAAATATAATTTATCTTTCTGTACAATAAGTACAGGAGGATTTTTTAATGCTTTTTAGTGAAGATTTTAAAGCCAAGGTTATAAAGATATATGGTAAGCGTCAATTCACTTTATGGACATCCTAAAATACCTAAATTAATTTAATTTTTAATCTAAGTCTTATTTATTATATTTTAAAGAATCAGGTAAATCTTTAGCAAATGGTAATAACTCATCAATATCTTTTTGTTTAATATCATCTATTCGTTCTAAAACGTATTTAATATATTCATCAGGTTTTAACAGGTTAATTTTAGCAGTTTTTACAATAGACATTAGAAGTGCTTAAGCCTCTGAACCATTAACTGTATTAGCAAATAAAGCGTTCTTTCTTAGAATTACGAAGGGCTTAATTCCGCGTTCTGAAAATTATGCTGAATTCGGGAAAATTTTCAGAAAGAGCGAAATGCATGAAAAGTCTGGAAATAATTATTATGTTGTTAAAGGTACTAGTGTATTTGTTGATGGTAAAAAACTAGTTGAGACATGAAAAGTGGGTAAGATTGTAGATTGTAAATATATCCCTTATGATGAAATTAAAAATATAACTGCTTTAAGTTTTAGTAATTGTGATATTAAAATGCAGAGAACTATTGAATATTTTGATAAAATATCTAAAGAAGTATATGAGGATTTAAATTTTGTTTTTCATATTAACCAAACTTTATGTTACTCTCGCCGAGCTTACGTTATTAACATCAAAGGAGAATCTTATAGACTTAAAGAAACCAAGGAATGGTTAGGTAAATAAAGACTGTACCTGGGTCAGTTTTGAATTACGACAGTGGGTCAATTATCTATTGACATAAGCACAATTTAACTACATCTAATTCTTTCACTTAGGAACCTTGCTTTTCACTCTAACAATCGATTAGTACTAAATGGATTAATCTTTAAATTTTTATCTACTCTATTTGTAAGAAACTTTCAATTAGTGTTGTTCTTTAAAATACAATTTAATCAATTGGAATTTTAAAGCCAATTTAAAACTACTAATAATTAAATTTCATACATAGGAGTTATTTCATCGACAATAATGTAAGATCCGTCATTTAATTCTTCAAGCCTAAGTTTTAATTGCTCAAGTAAAGCGAGCATTATATTTTTTTCTTTCAAGAACTTTTCGTTGTCAAACCAACAAGCAACATCATGTGTATCAAATTCGTAATAATTGTCATACAAGTTACTCATTTTTATTGAAATTTCTTTAATAATCTTATCTTCATCTATGAATTTTATACCAGTACTTTTTTCAAAAGTATACGGATTCGAAATGTTAGGCCAAATAGGTCCTTCACAATAATCTAACAATAATCTAATAGTAATCATATATTTTCCTCCGCATTTATAGGATAACAAGATACAATAAAACCATTTGTTCCTACAGCATTTAATGTATAATATTTTCCCATATATTTATAATTTTGTTCAATGTGTACTTTATCATATCTAATTTTCTGCCTTTCAGCAATTATTGTGCCTGACAGTATCATATTTTTTATAAACCCTGCAATATCTTTTTCTTTAACACCATATGCTTTATTAAAATCACTTTTATGTCTAATAATTATATGTTTCAAACCTACTGAGTTGTTACCCTGTTCTAGCCAATAAAGTCTACCATTATTATCTTTAATAGCAAAAACAATATTTTCTTTATCGTATTTTACTTTAGCATTTTCGAGCATATTTATTTCTCTTGCCCGTTCTAATTGGTGAGAAAAATTTTTAAATTGACCAACTTGTATAGCATAATCATACACTTGTAATGAATATTGAGTTCTATTAATAAAGTAGGCATAAGCTTTTTTACCCATTATTTTTTAATCTCCTTAAATTACTAGTTCTCAATGTATTATCTGGTACAATTAAATTTATATTTTTAGCTATAGCATATTCAAGTATTCTAAAAGTAGTTTTGTTTGATGCAACTGTGTATACAATTATTGTTTTAGGATTAATCTTATCAACAACATTTTTTATTGCTTCTTTTAGCAATTTTTCATTAATCGTATTATCAATAGAACCTTTAAAACTAATTGCAACATTAGAACCATAATAAATGTTGCCAAAACACATGTCATAACTATCTTGTAATCCATAAGTAATATTAGGATATACTATTGCATTGAGTTCAAATACAAACCAACCTATCACTATAGTCTCTTTTTCAAGTTGAGAAATCATCGTGCTTTTTTTAAAGTTTCCAAACAAACTATAATCTGGCCCTATAAAATATTTAATATTTCTAAATTTCCATTTATAGAATTTTAATAGTTCTACATTTTTATATACTATTGCAGCATATAATCCGTCAATATCATCAAATTTAATATCATCTATATAAAATGCAACACAAGTATTAGCTGTTTTTTGAAAGTATCCAGGTTGATTTGCAAGTGCTATGTAATCAGGATATTCATCGTGAAAATCTCCTATCATTGCAAGGCCGAATATATTACTTTCTTCCATTCTATTCAAAATATAGTATCCATAAATATCTTTAGGATCAATCTCACTATAATTTATATTTAGTTTTATATTACTATTAATTTTAATATTTGGTTTATCGCAAAATTTATTATTCAAATTAGCTACCTCCATATATGTAAGTAGCATATGTTTTTACTCATATCTACATTTCCTTTCTTTGCTTCATTTACAAATTGTGAAAACGTGATATAATCAATTTGTTAGGATTTTGATTTATATCATTATTCACAAAACATATTGCTATTACCAGTAGTAATATGTTTTTTTATATTTTTTATTATTTAACATTTAAATTTTAACTGAAACTACATTTTCTTTATAATATCTTGCCTGAGAATAAGAACTATCAGTTTCCTTC
>CAVCUQ010000043.1:0-10277 GCA_963605425.1 uncultured Eubacteriales bacterium | reverse complement strand
TAAAACTCCTTTCGTTATTATTGTTAAAGCCAAACATATTATAACAAAAGGAGTCATTTTTTTGTGAAAATTATGAAAATAATATAATAGCCACGTCGTTAATTTTAAAGTTTTTTTGTCACGTCGTTAATTTTAAAACAGTACACGTCACGTCGCGAAATTTAATATACTCTTTTTAATTGGTCTAACTAAAAATATTATATCAAAGTTTGTAGTGAAAATAAAATTTTATTTCGTTATCAAAATTATAGCTGGATTATTGAAGATAAAAATGAAATATTTTTGAATTTTTGTTGACAATATTTCAAACTTTAAATATAATAGCCCAAAAGGAGATGAGATTATGAAGAAATTTTTATTTATTTTAACGAATTGTTTGTTATTATGTTATTGTATCTTTAACAAATCAATTTATGCTAAATCTAAATATACCTTAATGACAACAGATGGTATTTATTATGATGTTAACGATGTTGTTTTATATGAATCAGATTTAATTGATGTGGATTTTACAACTGATCAAGAGTGCATAGATTATGTTTATAGTATAGGTTATAATAGAGTTCAATTATTAAGTTATAATACTTATAATACAAAATTAAATTTAACTGAAGCTGAAAAGAAATTATTTTGGGAACACCCATTAAAAGCATTCAAAGGATATCAATGTTCTATTAAGGCTAAAGAAAAAACTTTAGAGTTGTTTGGGTACAATACTGATGGAAGTAAAGCAAATGCATTTCAACATGCATACTGGATTGGGTTAATGTGCGTAAAAATTGATCCTTCATTCGCAATTGAGGAAGGGTATGCCCACGAAGAATACGATTCAAATGAGAAAATGAATAAACAGATGGATCTTCATAATGATGATGTTGCATACAACGCTTGCAAATCATATTCTCCAAGTAATGACGATATTTTAACGTCTTACATCTATTCTTTAGTTACTGATGGAAAATTAATATATATTATTAGAAACTATCAATATGTTAAAGAAAAAATATATTATATTACAACTGGAAGGATAGAATATATTTATTCTACTGGTGATTTTTTTTGTTATACAAATAGTGATATTCCTTATGGAGTACCAGTCCCTATTGAGAGAAAATTTAAATATGAACTTATGGAAGCTTTAATAATGGAGGTGTAATTTAATGGGATATCTTGGACTTAGATTAAAAATGTATTTTAAAGATTATAATAGTTTAGAAGAAAATGGAATAACTAAACTAAATAAAAAATATTATAATGAAAATAAGGAAATAGTTGATGAAGGAGTAACTAAAAGTAAGTTATCCATACTAAAGTTAATTTATACTATTATTCTTACTCTACTATTTATTGGTGTTGCTTATGTTGCAATAAGAAATAATGTAGTAGAACCAATCCTTAAAACAAGTTTTCCTGAAAATAAATTTTTAAGTGCAGTATATTTTTTCTCATTAGGAGCTTCGCCTATTGCATTTATTTTATTCCTTATAGGTTGTAAGGACAAATCAATTAGAAAATCTGTCTACTTATGGGTAATTGAAATATTAGTAATGTCATTTGTTATAATTTGCTCAATTATTTTGTTATATATAGGATTACATTACGATTCATTTCCTGCATAATAAAACTCCTTATAGATTAGTTTTATTTAAACTTTTCTATAGGGAGTTCTTTTTAATTTGAGAATGTAAATATAAAGGTAGTATATTCACCTTTCTTAGAGTCTAATTCAATCTTAATAGAATTATTAATACAAATATATTTAACAATACTTAGGCCAAGTCCAGTACCACCAAGTTTTCTAGAACGTGCTTTATCTATTCTAAAGAAACGTTCAAAAATTCTATCTTTATACTTATCATCTATTCCGATACCAGTATCTTTAATAGATAGTTGTTTTTTAGATGAATCAATATTTATATAAATTTTACCATTATCTTTATTATATCTAATTGCATTTTCTAATACATTTTTAATTAATGAATATAAATCTTCACTAGAAATTAAGGTGTTAAAATCATTCTCAGATAATATTACATTAATACCTTTGGATTCTATATTTTGTTTGAATATATTTAAGATATTTAATACAGTATTACGAATAGAAAGTGTTTCTTTACTAGATACATTACTTGTTTCAAGTCTTGATAATTCAAGCATCTCAATTACAATTTCATTCATTCTCTTAGACTCAAATAATATTCTATCTAAAGCATCATTGATTTCATCATCTTTTGTAAGGAATCCATTTTTAATCATTTCAGAATAACCAATAATACTTGTCAAAGGACTCTTTAATTCGTGAGAAGCATTCGCAAAGAAGTCTGATTTAGCTTTCTTAAGATTATTTTGCTCAGTAATATCAAATAAAGTAAAACAAATACCTTCGTTATTGATATCAAGAGTTTTAGTTTTAAAACGAGATGCATAGAGAATGTAATGTTTATAATCGATATTAAATTCGGCAGAAGCATCATTTTCTTTTAATGCTTTTCGATATAATTCATTAAATTCAGGAATGATAGTAATACTTAAAAGTGAATCATAAGGAGCGTAGGTATAATTAAATAGTTTCTTTATATAATCATTTACTAGTACTACATTCATATATAAATCAACTATTATTAAACCTTGTTTCATGGTATTAATAATATAATTAAATTTCTCTTTTTCATATTCAAGTGAATCTATTTTAGTTTCAATTAATACTTTAGTGGAATCGATTTGGTTCTTAAGGGAATCAACATCTATCTTATCTATATCTAGATATGTACCTGTAACTAAATAATTCAATCTATTAATTTCGTGTTTTAATGGTTTCATTGAATAATCAAAGAATTTGAAATCGATTAATAACGTTATTAGTAATACTATAATAAATATAATTATAGTTATTATAAGAGTATTAGTTATTGAACTATTAATAGCTTGCATAGGCATAGCTACTCTTATATAGATAGTTGTATCATTTAAAGAAGTAACACCTGCTAAATACATATAGTTAGTATTTAAAGAACTAGAATATCTAATAACAACAGTTCCTAAATTTTTTATTTCTTCTCTATCTAAATGATTTTCACTAATATTTTCCTCGTTAGAATCAAATAGTACTGTACCATCTTTATCTATTATAGTTAATCTTAAACCATCTTTTGAAGTGGATAATATATCATTTGTTTCTTTAATTGCATTATCTAAACTAGAAGATGAACTTTTTAACGCATTACGGGCTACATTGAGTGTATAATTTAGATTTTTTTCCACATCTTTTTTATTGTTATTATTTATAATAATAATACTTGCAAGAAGAAGAGATATGATAGTTATTAAACTTAGTAATGAATGTAATAAAAATAGTTTCTTTTTCATATTATCCTATAATATAACCTAGTCCATAAACAGTTTTAATAATATTTCCATTTTTATCATCTATTTTCTTTCGTAGAGATGCTATATGCATATCGATTGTGCGTGATTCAACTAAATTATCTGTTTGATATAATATTTTAGATAAATCATCTCTTTTAACTACAGATCCTTGATTTTTAATTAATATTTTTAAGATATTAAATTCCATATTAGTTAAATCTAATTCTTTAGAGGCTTTAAAAGCTTTATGGGTAGTTTCACTAAGAGTGATATCTAGGCATGATAATTCATTTTTAGATAAACGAAATCTTGCATTAACTCTTGATATTAATTCTAGTATATCAAATGGTTTTTCAATATAATCATCAGCCCCATTATCTAATCCTTCAATCTTATCTAGCGTCATACGTTTAGCTGAGATAATGATTATTTGGACTTTATCATACAATGGATTAGATCTTATTTTCTTTAAAACATCTATTCCATTCATATCTTCAAGCATTATATCTAGCAAGCACATATCGACTTCGTTTTTATAGAACTCATCTAAAAAGTCTTTAGCTTTACTAAAAGATTTAACATTGTATCCTACTTTAGTTAAGGATACATTAATAATTCTTTGAATATCTAAATCATCTTCTAAGGAATAAATAGTTTTCATAAGGTGCCTCTTTTATTTATAATTTAATTTTACTATATTAAATTAAATAATTAAACTAAATTATTTGTTTATCTTTATAATATCCATTAATAATATAGATGACCCATTCCGCAATGTTTGTAGAGTGGTCGGCTATACGCTCTAAATATTTAACTACTAGGGCAGTATATACTGTGTAACTTGCTAGTTTTTTATTATTATCTGTTTCTTTATTTATTAAATCTGATAATAATTTATCATATTCAAAGTCTACATGATCATCTCTCTTTATAACGTCACGTGCTAGTAATATATCTCTATTTATATATGAATAAATAGAATCATGTACCATTTGCATTACATAATCAATTAACTCAAGGATATCTGTATTATCTAAGTTTGCTCTTCGAAGACGAAGTGAGAACTCTAATATATCTTTAGCATGGTCTCCAAGTCGCTCTATATCTTGAACTAATGACATTAGTCCAGTAACTTTTCTTAAGTCTTCCGCAAACAGTCTTTCACGGGTCATAATTGCGAGACAATCTGTTTCAATCCATCTTTCATAGGCATTAACCTTATCATCATCAATAGGGTTATAGTCCTTTAAACTATCATAGTTTTTATAGACATCAAGGGCGTAGTTTAAGTTTCTTTCAACTAGTCCTGACATTTCTTTAATTAAATTATCTAATTGTCTAATTTCAACTTCAATATCCATATATTAACCAAACCTTCCTGTAATATAATCTTTTGTTTTAGTTTGTGTAGGGTGTGAGAATAATAAGTTTGTCTTATTTGATTCTACTAATTCCCCGAGCATAAAGAATGATGTGTAATCTGATATACGTGTTGCTTGTTGCATATTGTGTGTAACAATTATTATTGTATAATCTTTTTTAAGTTCGGATATTAAATCTTCTATCTTTTTAGTAGCTATCGGATCTAGGGCACTAGTAGGTTCGTCCATAAGGATAACATCAGGCTCCATTGCGATAGTTCTTGCAATACATAATCTTTGTTGTTGACCTCCACTCATACCTAGAGCCGATTCTTTTAGTCTATCTTTCACTTCATCATATAAAGAAGCGCCTCTTAAAGCTTTTTCAACTATTTTATCTAAAATTTCCTTCTTTTTTATCCCTTGACACCTTGGTCCATAGGCTACATTATCATAAATAGACATTGGGAATGGATTAGGTTGTTGGAATACCATACCTACTATTGTTCTAAGTTCCATAGGATTAAATGAATTAATATCTTTATCCAAATATTTAATTTCACCTGTAATCTTACATGATGGAATTAAATCATTAAGTCTATCAAGACAGCGAAGGAATGTTGATTTCCCGCATCCTGATGGTCCGATAAAAGCCATTACGGTATTTTTTCTTATTTGCAAATTAATATTTTTAAGTACTTGATGGTCTCCGTATGATAAATTAACATCCCTGCAGTCAAAGATAATAGGGTGGTCTTGATTAACATCATCTATTGTTTCATTTAAAATAGGATCATTTGCATTATTAATTAAGTTTTCCATTTATTTTCCTCCTTTATTTTTTAATAAATTTATAGCTAATTAATTTAACTGCTATATTAAGAATTAAATCTATTATTAGTATTATTATAGCTATAGCACAAGAAGCACTATAATTAGGGTTTTCACCTGCACAAAGGCTCCATATGTGGGTCGCAAGTGTAGCACTTGATTCAGTTATTACAACCTTATCTTTAATTGCACTACCTACTGCGTAAATTAAAGCGGCTGATTCACCGATAATACGTCCTATTGCAAGTAAAACAGCTGTAAGAATACCGGGCAAAGCATTAGGCAACATGACCTTAAATATAGTTTGAGTATTAGAAGCACCAAGAGCTAGACTTGCACTTTGGTAACTTGAAGGAACTGTTTTAATAGCCTCATTTGTTGTTTTTATTATTGTAGGAAGAAGTAAAAGTGATAATGTTAAAGCTCCCGATAAGAGAGAACCACTTTTAGTTAAACCTACATTATTTAAAAATGGTACAAAAATGATAGCTCCGGCTAGACCATAAATAATAGATGGAATACCTCCTGCCAAATCGATTAGAGATATCAAACATTTTTTAGTCTTTTCTCTTTTTGAAAAGAATGACAAGAAGAGAGAAGAACCAATACCGAGTGGTAATGCAAAAGCAAGAGTCAATAATACTAGTGATAATGTTGATAGTAAACTACCTCTAATACCACCACCTAGAGTAGATAAGGTGATTGAATTAATATTCTTTGCCTTATTAAAGTTTGAAGCCATTTTTTTAGCACCATCTTTGGCAAAGGATAGTATTAATTCATCTCCGTTTACTAATATACAGTTATCAATGCTTTCACCAATAGTAACTGAGTAGGAAGCTGAATCTGAAGAGTTTGTCATATTATTAATAGGAGAAGCATTATCAATATAGCTAATAGTAACTATCTTTTCTTTATTGTTATCATATGAATCTGATAGTCCAAATCCAAAATTAGATACAAAGTATACTCCGTCAATATTAGGATCCTTAAATGAATTAGATGAAGCAGTGTAATTAAGGGTTAAGGTATTTGTTTTAATATTATAATCACTAGTAATAAATTTAATTGATAAGATATTTGAACCATTTGAGAAAATAAATATTAATATAAATAATAAAATAAATACACCAAAGGATGAAAAGATATAAGCTATACTATTTCTTAATATATCTTTAGTATTTCTTAATTTACGATTAGTTTGTATCATTATTTCATCCCCTTAGATAATTTTTTATTTATTAGATTTAAAATTAAATTAGAAAGTAAAATGATAAAGATAAGCATTAAACCAACTGAGAAACGAATATCGTATTTTAATCCTGTAGCTTCACCAAAACCTGAAAGCATAGTTGTAGTAAGAGTTCTTGTAGTTGAAAAGATATTAAAGTTAGGACCACTTCCTGCGTTACCACAAACCATAGTTACGGCAGTAGCCTCACCTAAGGCACGGGCTACCCCTAGAATAAGGCCGGCAAAGATACCACTTTTAGCTCCTTTTAATACCACTTTAAAGTTAGTTTCACTTTTTGAAGCACCAAGAGCTAAACTTGCAAGCTCTAGATTTTTGTTAACTGATTTTATTGCAGTTATTGAAAGCATTGTAATAGTAGGCATACTCATAATAGTAAGTACTAGTACACTAGAAAGAGTAGAAAGACCACCAGCTGATTGGAAATTAAACATTGTACTTAAGTTTTTAACTAAACCGGTTATTTTTGCTTGTCCGAACATACCATAGATAACTGAAGGTATAGCAGCCAAGATTTCAATAATTGTATTTAAGATATTTCCAATTAATTTAGGAGTCATTTTAACAATAACAAGGCTTGTCATAATGGAAATAGGAGCGCATAAGAGAATAGTAAGAAGGGTAATATAAATACTATTTAAGATAATAAATCCAGCACCAAAACCGCTAGAACCACTTTCAGTCCATTTGTTTCCACTTATGAAACTCCAAAAGTCTACTCTAAACGTTTCGCCATCAATTGTATAGGTTGTAAAGAAAGGTTTTAATCCTTTAATTGCAATAAATAAGACAATAAAGAGTACGAAACTTGATGATATTAAAGCTAGTATAAAAAGACAAAATCTGACAATATTATCAGACTTTGTTTTATTATTTACTTTAGAAGAAATTTTATCTTTATCGATATATTTTATTTGATTATCTCTTTCCATGTAAGCTTCTCTCCTTTATAAATAGAGCTTAAAGCACTACTTGTTGTTTCTTTATAAGGATTTTTAGGATTAACTACGGCTACAATTGCATCTGTGCAGATTTTACCAGATGTGTTTGAAGCAGCTACCTCAGTATCCTCAAGTTCTCTTGATAAGAATCCTACATCAAGTTTACCTGTAGCAGAGTCTTTTTCAGCTCCTTGAGTATGTTTAAAGGCATCTCCTGATCCAGTATGATTGTGTTCAGCTACAAAGTTACCACATAAAGTAGTGAATGAAGCAGTTAATTTTTTTGCAATCTTTTCAACTGAAGTAGAACCACCAAATACAATAGTTACGTCAGAATTGTTTTCTTTTGTAATAGGATAATTAGCTTTAATATCATCCCATGATTTATCAGATGTACTTAATGTTAAGATACCATCATTAGCTTTAATGATAGCCTTAGCAGTAGAAGTAGATAGGTAAGCAACGAAGGCTTCAACAATCTTTCCTGCTTTACTATCTGATGCATAATCGTTTCTAATAATATAATTGAAGTTACGAGTTAAACCATATGTGCCGTTAAGTACGTTTTCTTCACTAGGTTCAACACCTTCATATTTTAAACCTGTTAAGGTACTTGATTCTAAACTTGATAATGAGATATAACCAATACCATATTCATCTTCTTTAATTCTATTTACCATATCACCATTAGATGAAACTTCTACATAACCAGAAACTAATCCTTCATTTTTAGCTTTTTGAGCACTCATACCAATCTTTGTAAAGAAACCATCACGAGTTCCTGATGTAGTGTCACGAGTATAGGCTGTAATTTTCTTGCTGGAATCAAAACTGTTATTTGAGTCACTGTTTCCACATGAAGCTACGCTTAAAGTCAATGCACTAATTACTAATGCCTTTGGTAATAATTTTATAATTCTATTTTTCATTGTCTTTTCTCCTTTGAATTACAAGTACATTTTAATTTAGGGGAAAATTTATATCTATCTTAGCTTTGTAAAGAAATGTAAAGGAATTGTAAAGAGAAGAGGTACATATAAACGAAATGTAAGAAAAGGAAATATAGTTAACATTAAGGACGACAAAAAAAGAGTGGCTGATTAGCTACTCCTAATTATTTATATATTTATTGTTTCAACAATAGAAGAATGTTTTAATGTCTTATCATTATAAGATATTCCAAGTAATAATACTTTACCATGATAATCACCTAATGAATTAAAGTATTCTTTCTTCTTTATTTGTGTTATTGCATCTTCTGGTGTTGAATTTACCTTAAGTTCAATAATGAATGGTATATGGCAATTATCATATGGTATAAATGTAATATCTGCTCTTCCTAAAGTACTTGTATCTTCTTTTTTAACATTATAAAATTGTTTAACACTATAATAAGATATTTGAACTATAACACCTAGAATATCTTCTTTGTTTTTATTAAATGGACCTGCAAGTTCCTTATGATTTTTATCTAATGTCTCATTAATAAAAGAGGTGTTTCCTTGAAGTGTTTCATCATATAATTTCTTTGAATTAGAAATTGGATTTATTATTTCTCTCCAATGTAATTCTTTAATAGCTCTTTCAAATTCCACTCTAATTTCATGGTTTGGAATATAACATTTACATTCAGTTTTGTTAAAGGTTAAATATCCTAAATGAATCAATACAGTTAAAGCAGAATCAATAGAATAAATTTTAGTTAAATCATTTGAAAACAATGATGGATCAACTGGAATCTTATCACCTGTAATCATTCTCGTTATAGTTTCTTTTAATTCTCCATTATTGTAATTCATGTAGTTAGCTACAGCCTCTGTAGCACTAGTCTTCGTCCAGTAATCTGTGCATTCATTTTTTTGTATAGCCATTACTACTGATTTAGGGTTATATAATCCTTTTCCATTCAATGTATATCCATTATACCAATATTTAATTTCTTCAAAATCTCTATTATACTTTAGGCATAATGCCTTAACTTCATCTTCAGTAAATCCTGCACACGTTTCAATAGGAGAAGAGCTTATCATATCAAAATCATTGAAATTATTTAAAGCAGATTGAGTGGTATAACGTTTCATAGGGAGGATTCCTGTCATATAAACTAAATCAATGCATCTAGCTACGCTGCTAGATTTAAACAAATTCCTTAAAAAATCTGTATATTCGTCACATAATTTAGAATTATCTTCTTGTTCCCTAAATATAACATCCCATTCATCAATTAAAAAAATGAATTTCTCCTGCAATTTTGAATTTATTTTAACAATTGCTTTACCAATAGTATTATCAATTTTATCTAAAATATTAGGAAAAGCTTCATTCAAATCATATAATAAATTAGTTTCTAATTCATTTAAAAAATTACCTTTATCTCTAATGCTTGTGTAAATATCAGCCATATCAATCCATATAACATTGTGTTTATTCAAATGTTTTAAATATGTCTCTTCTTTAGAAATATTTAATTCATCAAACATTTCTTTTGAATCACAGCCTTTAGAATAATAAGCATTAAGCATAGAA
>CAVCUQ010000042.1:0-10985 GCA_963605425.1 uncultured Eubacteriales bacterium | reverse complement strand
GATTACAGGAATCAAGCGACACAGTAAAATGGTCCAAGATTTCGTCCGCAGCCCCTTTTTAATCGTTTTTGATATATTTATTTTACCACGCATAGTAGTTAAATTTTCTTGCAAACTGATATATTCTTTATATAAACCTTGTTTTAATAGAAAACTAATGCCTTTTGCAATTATTGAAGCAAAAAGATTATGAATATCTTCAAATTCTTCCGTTTTTAAGTCTTCATATTCAAATTTATTTAGTTTTCAATATTTTCTATTACCTTTCCTAAATAATTAATTACATAACTTCTTTTAATAACATCATGATATTTTTGATTTTGATAAGTTCTTAAACAGCTATAACAAGATGAATCTTCTGCACAATTACAACAAGATTTTGCAATGTGATAAGCAGTATTAAGTAAGTCTTTAATCATTTCACTTGTATTTAATCTCTTTACATGACCTGCTCCACCTGGAGTAGTATCATATAAAATATAACTATAACTATGTCCATTATCATCTTTATAATATTGAAGACATCCTGCAATTTCAGTATTTTCAATATTTAAAATTCTTGAAGCAGCTAATATCAATGCTTGTAAAATTGTATATGCCTCATCATGAAATTTACCATCACTTAATAATGGTGCTTTAATTTTTATTTTAATGACATCAGTTTTAAATTTATATCCTAAAGAATATCTATAAAGAGGTACCCCTGTTTTACAAAAATAACCTCTTGGATTTTTATGTGGTTTTTCAGGCACAAATGATTTTACATATGGACCTATATTAGCAGGTGCTTCTATTGAATATCCACATCTTTCACATACAAAGAAATCTGAACTATTAAGAATAACCATCTCACCATCATTACCAATATAAGATAAAACAATATCAGTATTATTAATCTTATAATTTGTTTTTGATACGGATTCCTTATAACTATAGAAAGTAGCTTCAGTTCTGTATGTCTTTTCCGGTCTGATCATAGTAGGTTTATCAATCTTTTCAGCTGCTACAAAACCAAATTCAGGAATCAAGAATGTCTTAATACTATTAGTATCAAACTTCTCTTTGCATTGCCTGCAGCTACATAATGCACCATTTTGACCATTATTTGATCCTCCGTTAGTTGAAACATTTAGCGTTTTACAATTAGTACACTCAATATAATCATATTTACGCCATCCTAAGACAGGATTAACTTTAATAAACTCAGAGGTAACTAATTTGTTATTTGCGACTACTTGACAGCCTGGCGCATATTCAGAAATAGCCATAGATAGGTCTCTGGTAAGTTCAATACCTGATAAGTCATTATCTTTAGTATTAGTGTTAATTTCTAAATCTACAGTATCAACAGGGAATCCATATCTAGGTAAGATATTACTTCTAGATAAGAAACTAATAATACGTTCATCTTCATAAGTCTTAATTCTATTTTTAAGACTATATTGCATAGGGTCCCCTTCAGCCTTTGCATTATTATAAGCATCTTTTAATTCAGTAATCTCTTTTAAATAATGCTCTCTAACATCAAATAAACTAGGATAATCATCTTCGTGAGTTGTAAATAACCACTTAACCCATCCAAATGTATCAAGTTCAAATTTTTGATGTAAAGACTCTGGAACTGAATCATAAAGATATTGTTTTAAATTATCCTTATAGAAAGAATCATTATTTAAGAATTTTTCAAATTCAGTGTAACCACAAAGTCCTGTTTCCGTGTCTTCTTCCATCATCATTTTAGCATTTGAAAAGAATTCAGGATGAAGTTTGAAGAAGAATGATAAGGCTGATGAATATAAATGTCTAATACATATTTTCTCATTATCAACTTTAAAATGAGGTGGAGTGATAACACCATTAATCATTTGAGTAGGTCTATCAAAGTAATTGAAATCATGATTTGATTTATTGCAGAAAGTTAAAGCAAAGGCTGCAGATTTAGCACTGCGACCAGCACGTCCTGCTCTTTGAGCATAATTTGAGGCAGATGGTGGCATATTTCTCATAAATACAGTTTCAAGTTCACCAACATCAACACCCATTTCAAATGTTGTAGAACAGCTTAAAACATCAATTTTTTGATCTTTAAATAGATTTTGATAATTATATGCTTCTTCTCTATCTAATTGGGCTGTATGTTCAACTACTCTTAAAGGTTCAATCTCTAAATCATGATATAATCTATAATAATGATTATCCTTTTCAAGGGTATTAACATCAATTTCTTCGAGCATACCATCACATTGATATGTAGGACATACGCCTCTAACATTAAAAAAGGTTAATTTATTGCATTTAGTGCATCTATATACCTTTTTATTCTTAGTTAATACTAAATTTAAAAGATTTACTTTGTAATGACCTTCTTTATCTTGGAACATTATCTGAGGCTTATTTTGCTTGTTAGGTGCAAAAAAGACATCCCATATTTGTCCTAGCACTTTTACAATATCTTCTCTTGTTACATTTTTATCTATTTGTGTTAAAACCTTAGTTAAATAATCTAATCTCTTATTCGAAAGAGATTCACTTTTAGGAATAAATGATTTAACGTAATCTGATCCTTTATCCTTTAAATAACTTATTTCAATACCATTATGAGTAAAGAATTCTTTATCCGCTATAGTCATAATTTTAGGATAATAAACAGCAGGATCTGAAAGCATAGACATAACAAACACCATGCATATATCTTTAACTTCACTAGCAGTTAATCCATATGATTTATGACTTGCAAATATTTTTAAGTCAGGATTAAAGTCAATACCTAATAATCCTAAGCCAATTAAAGAATTTCTAGAATTAGAATCCACTAATTCTTTTAATAAAGCTTGCCAAGCAACCTTTTCATAATCATAGGAAATAATACTCTTTGTTTTTAAACTCATTAGATATTCATCAAATGGTATTATTTTATTTTCTTGCATAGATGCAGTAAGATTTGTAACAAATTGAGAAACAGTAATATTATCATCTGAAATGTTATCCATTTGCCCTTTAATCATACGGCCATAAAGAATTGAGTCATAAGACATTGAAAAATAACTTGCAAAGTAGGCTGCAGCTTGTCTTGAATCAGAAAAGGCAATGAATTGTTTTGCTTTAGATGTCACTTCAACAGACTCTCCTGCGCCTTCAAACTCAAAACCGTTATCATCGTCATTATGACTTATGGTTATTTTCTTTTCATGACTTGGTAATTCTTCAAATAAAGATGTACCGATAACTGCTGTTGAAGCTTCTTGTCCTGAGAAAAATCCTCTAAGTATTCCAAGTCTATTAACATTTTCACAGGCAACACATTTACTGACTCTTCCATTAACACTATCAGTTGTTTTGACCTTGTATACATTTACAAAATCACTCTCATTATGCTCGCAACAAGTTTTATGGACTAAATTTACGCTTCTTATAAAACCACAGTGAGGACATAATTCAAATTTTTCTATTACTAATTTAGAATCTTCTAGTGTTGAATCTGCATCAGTATTACTATAAGTGTCACCTACATAATAAGCTTCTTTGATTGCACCCGACTCAGCATTAGATTTTTGAACTAAATGGCTATTTTCCACATAACCTATTAAATAAATAGAGTGGCATTGTGTGCAGGTAACAGCTTCAAACACTTTATATTCACTATTATCATAATAAGCCATATCACGTCTATTAAGGAAAACATCTTTATGAGGTGAAAGAGTGATAAATACACCTTCTGTTGCACGAAGGAACATATGATATCTAGAATCAAATAATTTAGAGCCATTCTTACTTGCACGAGAAGCCACCTCTACAAATATAGAAATTTCTTCTTCACTCCATCCAATTTGTTCACTAATTGATTTAACATTCTTAGGCTCAGTTAAATAGTTCTTAATATTCCAAAACGTACTATCCTTAATTAATAGTTCATATAAATATTCATCTAAAGAAGTACTACTTATATTAAAATTATATTTCTTTTCTATTTCATCAATAATATAGGCATCATCATAACCATCATCCATTAACTTTTCTGTAAAACCATAAAAATCTTTATCAAGATTATATTTATTCTCCTCTTGTTTTAGATCAATTCTCTTAGCCCGTATAATGTTTTCCTTCTTAAATTCTTTAGAACATAATTTGTTTGCAAATTCGATAACCTCATCATTTGATTTCTCATCACCTAAGGTTGCACTTGTCAAAATAAATTGTAAGTCTTTATTATTAAGTTTAGCCTCTAAACGTCTTAATAACATAGAAACTTCAATACCAGTAGAACCAGTATATGTATGTGCTTCATCTAAAACAATAAATTTCCATTTTTTTGATTTACTACCATCAAAGAACACATTATCTTCAGGTCTTAACATTAAATACTCAAGCATTGCATAGTTAGTAATTAGAATATGAGGAGGATTCTTCTTCATTGAATCTCTAGAAAGTCTTTCATTAGGAAGTGGCTTTTGTAATCTTTCATTATCAATTCTTTTACCATTAAGTTCAATATATTGATCAATAGCACCTTTTTGATAAGGTGTAGTCTTATCATGATGCTTAGTTTGACCTGTATAACAACCAAATGTAATATCAGGATACTCTGCAAATGTCTTTCTAAGTCTATCAATTTGGTCATTTGCTAATGCATTCATAGGGTAGATTATTAAAGCTCTAACACCATCATTTAAAGTGCCGTTTTCTTTTTCTCTAAGTAATTCATTAATAACAGGAAGTAAGAAACATTCAGTTTTACCTGAACCAGTACCTGTAGATACAATTAAGTTTTCTCCGCTTATTGCCTTTCTTAAAGCTTCTTCTTGATGATAATGTAAATTAGGAATCTTATATAATTTATCTAACTTTCTAAATTCAATTGAGATTAAACCTTCATTAATTAATTCTTCTAAACTTTTTCCTTTATAAAAAGAATTAGTTACATCAAGAAAAGGGCCTTTTTCAAATGCTTTACTTTCCTTTAATCTCTTTTCAAAAATACTTTTGTAATCAGGGTCTTTGATATCAAATATTGTCTTAAGATATCTTTTATATTTATCAGATATCTTTCTTGATGAATCTATAATATTAAAAGCCATAATTAATCCCCCCTAATATCTATTAATAAATAATTATAATTATCATTAAACATTGTACATTGTCTCTTTTGATCACTAGTAAGTTTCTTATGTTGATATCCTGTTACTATTTGACTAGGTTCTTTTTTAGTATTTATAACTAAACTAGAATAAGCCAAGTCATCATCTGGAATAAAGACATATACTGATTTTATATCTAGTTTATTTGTAAACATTACAAGTACTTTATCTAATTTATAAGAAAAGATATTTTTATCAATCATTAAATCCCCTTTATACCAAAGGTATGATTCATTATTGTAGTCAATATCGTTATCCCATATACCATAGAAATTTGATAACTCATCATCTTCATAAATTAATGTGCCATCTTCTTTTAGCTCATCTAAACTGGTTTTCTTAAGATTTGAAATATAATAACCTTTAGAAAGTTTAACTGGTAAAAATTTATTTTCTTTATCTTGATAGCCATTAAGTATTATTCTTGAATTTTCTAGATTAGATATATTAATAACTTTTCTAACAATAGGTTCTTTATTTAAAATAATTGAGGAAGTTTCAACATCAAAACCATCTGCCTCATTTTCTATAATTTCATAAACATAAATCTCATAATTACCACTTTCAAGTTCCTTTTGGCATTCCACTTCAAAAGAGCCATTAACTATTTGTTTATCTTCACATATAGCTTCTTTATTATGATAAATAGAAATAGTATATGCTTCATTACCTTCTATATTTACATCACCAAGTAAAATATTATTATCAAAATCAGCTATAAGATTTGCATTCTTTAAGATACTCTTGCAAACTATACGGCTAAAAATTACTTGCTTATTCTCATTAAATTTCAAATATAAATTCTTATATGTTTCATCTCTATCACTGAACCAATCATAAACTTTAGACAAATCAAATATCTTATTTTTTAAATCAGTACATTTAATCTCACTTTCTTCTAGAGCTATATCAACGCTTTCATCAGTTACAAATGATATTTTATTTAAATCAAAAGGTCCGCTTAAATATAATTTTTTCTTAACATCTTTTAATTCCTTTAAAACAATATCTTTTGGTTTTCTTACATTCCATTCATCACTTAAGTTAAATTTCCAATATAATGAAGGAATATAGAAGTTAAATTCAAGAAGTTTTCCATTTAAATCATATTCTAAAATAAAATATTCTCCTTTAACTTTACTGCAGTATTGAACTTGATTAGGATCTCTTTCTGCAAAGTTAAATGATATATTATTTGTTTCTATACTCCTTTTAACTGTAATATTACCAGAACCATTATCCGTATTCTTAAAATTAAACCTACTTGGTAAATCAAGTGTAGCTTCTTCTTTAAATATATATGGACTATTTATAAAATTATATTTAAATCCATTTATATACACAAAACTAGAATGGAATAATTGTACTTTATACTTAGGATAACTCAGGAAAATCTCATATATTCCATCTGTTTTAATTATATCTGCTAAATTAACTAAATAACCTGATATATTTAATTCATTAGCTATCCTAAATTCTTTAATATCTAAATCAACTACTTTATAATTTATGCTATTAATAGATAAACTAATACCGTTTAATTCATTAGATAGAGCTTTAAATAATAATTTTGGTAATTTAGAATATGCTTCATAAGTGTTTTCATTTTCTTTTATAGCAAGTCCTGAAATTGGATAACTTTCAGTATAACCTTCATTAAGTTTTTGACCTACTTGAACACCTGAATTATCATCTAAAACAATAATTTGTCCTTTACTTAAGTTTAAATTCTTTAAATATAAACCATTAAGATTTAAGGCACTAACTTCTTCTCCTAAAACTGTAGGGTACTCATTAGAATCAGAATAACATGTTACAAAACCTTGTGGTAATAATGAAACAGTGTGATCAATATGTTTTCCATTAGAGTCAAAGAATCTAATTTTAGATGACTTAATCTCATATTTTTTAAGTACTTCTTCATTACTTTGAAGGGTGATTTTAAAATTATAAAGCATTGAATCTAAAGGTATTTCAACACTTGATCTATCTACATAATATCCAATCTTATCCCTCTTAAATTCGGGTTCTAAATGCATAACACTCTCCCCCGTTTCAACTATCCATTCTGGCTTATATGTATCATCGCAATTTATAAGTCTTTGAGCAGGTAATATAATTTGCAATTTATTTTCTTGAATATTTAATTTTAGTATTGGTGAATGATATAAAATCTCTCCCTTTGTTTTAGATGTGTGTTTTGCAATATATTTCTTCTCTTTTTGAAAAGCTCCATTAGGTTCTGCTATCCAAACATTTAATAAATGATTAATTCTATTTCCTGTTTCATTAATATTAGTTTCATTCCAAAATGCATAATTAATTAGTCTAATTATTCTCTTAATTCTATTCTTAAATATAGTTTTTAATTTAGGAAACTTTAACAACTGAGATGTATGACTCATAACGCTTTGAGTTCCTTCACTCATTGCATTAATAAGTTCTGAAAATGCATCTATGTTGTCTTCTTTATTATTAAAGTTATCTGTATTTCTCAATAAATCTAATCTCCAAAAATCAAGCAAGTAATCAAATAATTGAGAAGCTGAATTATCAGAGACAAATGTATGCATAGTTATATTATCTATTTTATTAGTAGAATTATCTAAATAAGATAATTTTTCTTTTTTAAGTACATTTTCGAATACATCATGAATATATTTTTGATTATTAGGCACGATCTTAGTTCCATAATCTTTAGCAAAATAAGGCCAAAATTCTCCCTTATGGTTTCTATTATAGTTACGCATAGCATATCTAACTAAGCCAAGTGCAAATAGCCTTGGATATTCAGGATTAAAAGAATCTGGATTTGAAACAAATGTATTAAGTTGTTTCTGCATATAATCATTTAAGAGTTTTTCTTGTTGTTCAGTTATCTTAATATCACCTATTAATTTTCTTGTCTTAAATTCATCTCTTACATACTTAACCAATTTTTCAAAGTCATTTAATATTTTACCATTAATGTGGCTAGCAACAAAAATTGCCTTCTTAATATCATATTTCTTGTATTTATTTGATAATTTCTTATATTCCTTATAAAAATCATCTGTATCAATCTCATCATTATAAGCAATATATAATTTAAATCCTTTAGAATTATTAGACTCTATAATCTTTTTTATTACTAATAATTTATTCATATTTTTATTAAACATTTTAAAATAAGAATTATTATCAAATTTTACTACATCATTCTTCTTTTGACTTCTATTGTTTAATTTTTCATCTGAATGAGAAAAAAGAAGGTGACCATCTGATGCATTCTTAAACAAATACTTATCCATAAAATTTTCTTCAATAATATCTTGATAATCATTATAATAACGATTTAAAAAGATTTTAAAAAATAAATTCCATGAATTTTCAATTTGATTTCCTTTAGTAGAAACACTAAAAACTTCTTTCTTATATAAAAATAATATTGGAGAAAAATCCTTTCCCTTATATTTTAATAGATTATTAAAATCAACTATCTCTATCATACCTACACCCCTATTTGAATTATATTTTATAATTATACATCAAATGTGAATGTTTTTGAATAAATTTCTTTAAAATTCAAATTATTTTATTATTTTATTTGATTTTAATACCAGTTAAATACTATTTATTCTATTAAGTAATCCCATTCAAACAAATCAATAACATTTTTCCTTATTTTAAGTATTTATCAAGGATTCTATTTAAATCTTTTAGTTCCTTTTTATAATTATCTTTATTCATTATCGCAATAAACCCTATTACAGCTTCAAATGCAGTAGCGTAAGCCTTCTTATTTTCATGATCATTATTAGACTCTAAATCATTATTACTTGCAAATACTACACATTTTAATAAGTCTTTACCTATTTCATTAAAATGTTTATTTTCAAGTATTTTCTTTTTATTAGTTAATTTTTCGCTTGTACTATCTTCATTAAATTTATTAATCATTAAATATGCTTCACATACTGCATCCCTAGCAGTAGCAAGACTTCTATGATCATTAAGCTTAACACCATATTTATCATTATATTCTTTAGCATATTGTGGCATTGTTAAAGAAGTAACTGCTAAATCTATGAATTCATAAGGTACTTCTATTCCTAATCCTTGCTTATAATAATTTATTGTTCTATTAATCATCTCTTGATACTCATACATTATTATCACCATCTTTAAGTCTAATTATAAAATTGAATATCATATATTCATAGTATTATAAGTAATTGTTATTGTTAATAAATTATTATTAAGGAAAAAGATTGATACCTATAAGATACAAGCATCAATCCTCAATTTAAAATGAAATTTTTATATACAAAAAATTAAGTATAGTAATCCTTATTTAAGAAGGATAACCCTTATTATGATATTAAACACCTAAATCTTTAATAATTTCATCAATATTAAGCTTACCATACACAATACGAAGAATAAAAATTGTTTTTTCTTCGTGAGATAAAAGATAATACATGATATAAGTGCCGAATAATTGTCTTCTAGCATTTTCAATTTGTAAAAATTCATTAACTACTATAGGTCCACATTCTGGATATTCTATTGTTTCTTCTATAGTTTCTAGAAACTTGTTTATAAAATTAGAAGCTGCAGTTATATTTGCAAGACTAACTTTAATATATGAAACAATCTCATCTAAATCAGATTCAGCTTTTTCTGTCATCTTTATCCATACTTAGATGCTATACTTACTCCTTATATTAGATATTACTGTCTCGCCATCATTGAGTTTTACCTATTTTTAAATTATCTAACCCAGTTAAAATAGTTTTAGCCTCACATATTTTTCTCATGGTTTTTTCATAGTACTCAATATCCATAACAACTAATCTAGGATTATTGTTTTTTGTTACAAATACTAAACCATTTTCTTCAGTGCATAGTCTTTCGATATCAACAGTATTTTTTAAGTCACGCATTGGTATAATTTTCATAGAACCAGCTCCTTTTTGTGACTTTATTATGCACTAAATATAGTCACACTACAAGTGAGTTTACTAATATAATTACTTTTTCAGTCAAACTAAAATATAGAATTCGTGTAAGAAGGATTAAATTAAAACTACTACTATATGCTAAACGAGTTTTGCACTTGTTGTGCTAAGATTTTCTAACCAACAAAATTATCATTAATTATTGATATCTTAAAACACTAATCTCATTTGATGCCAGGAAACATTTCCATGAGTAGATTTGTCAGATACACCTTCATCTTTAAATCCAAATTTTGCATAGTAATGAATAAGCTTTTCTTTACAAGTAAGTACTAATCCTTTTCTTCCTTCTTTTTTAGCTTCTTCAATAACATGCATAATTAATTTGCCAGCAAGACCTTGCTTGCGATAGTTAGGCAAAGTATTAACACCAAAAATCATTTGCCAAGCCCCATTTTCGTTATGCATAGAAGCATTCTCATACATTTCATCAGTTAAATCTTCTTCATTTGTTACAAAACCATCTACAAAAGCAATTAATTTATCTTCATCAAACATTAAATAGAAATGATTTCCATAATATTTAACTCTTTCTTTAAATTCTTCAAGTGTAGCGGCCTCACTGATAGGAAAGCACTTCGCTTCAACACTTGCAATAGCCTCAATATCTTCTTTAGTTGCATTTCTAATAATCATATCTACTCCTCCTATATTACTTTATAAATTCTAGCATAAAATAAGAAGCACCCATTACAATAAATCCATATTCATCTTTAGTTTCATTTATTGGTTTATTAACAATAATTATTTTTTGAACTTGATCATTTAAAAGGAAAAATGGTCTATATTCTCTAACTTTAGTATGTGCATCATTTAAATCATTTGTTACTTGAACATAATATAATCTATT
>CAVCUQ010000041.1:0-11563 GCA_963605425.1 uncultured Eubacteriales bacterium | reverse complement strand
ACCATAATTATTATTAAATTCGTATGCCTAAAAAGCTAAATAATACTGATATATAAAATATAAGAAAAAATAAATAATTAATATGTTTCAAAAAACATGGTATAATAAAAGAATAGAGTTTAACTTTATGTTAATGAGACATAAGATAACTAAGTTAAGCATTTAATAATATAATCAATTTTAATTGAATTAAATAACTTTAAAGATATATAATATTATTGTAAAGGAGTTGTGTAATTATGTTAGACGCAATTAAAAACAGATTTTCACCAAGAGAATATTTACCTAAAGAAGTAGAAAGTGAAAAGATTAACGAAATCATTGAAGCAGGTCTTAGAGCGCCTAGTGGTAAGAATTTACAAGAAGGTATTATTCTTTCAATTACTAATAAGGATACTATTAAGAAGCTATCAGAAATAAATGCTAAGGTAATGGGAGCTAAGGAAGGTTATGATCCATTTTACGGTGCACCAGTTGTTCTTGTTGTCTTAAATAAGAAGAGTCATTTAGCTGAACTTGACGGAGCAGCTATAATTGAAAATATCTTATTAGAAGTTGTTAATCAAGGACTTGGAGCTCGTTGGATTAATAGAGCTAAAGAAGAATTTGAAGATGAATATGGTAAAGAATTACTTTCAAGTTTAGGCCTTAACCCAGAAGAATATGTTGGTATAGGTAATGTGGTTATAGGATATAGTAACGCTGTAAATCCACACCATCCTATTAAGGAAAACAGAGTATTCTATATTAAATAATAGACACTAACAATTAAATAGTCTATTTTTCTTATAAATTAATTTTATAGAGACAATAAAGTCAATAAAATTGTTGACATTCAATATAAAAAATGCTATATTATTGGCGTCAACGAGAGTTGACATCCCTATCCCAAAATTGTGAATTTTTTCACAAACCCCCTTTTAATCACCCGACTTAAGTGTTGGGTATTGGAGAGCCTCATTTGATGCTCTCCTTTTTTAATAAATTTTATAAAGGAGAAAGCCCGTGAAGATATTATTAACAGCTTTTGAACCGTTTGATAATCTAGATACTAATTCTAGTTTAGAAGTACTTAAAAATATTAATTTGGATGATGTGGTTAAAGAGGTTTTACCTGTTTCTTATGAAAGAGTAAAAGTGAAACTAAAAGAAGCTATAGATCGTCACCATCCTGATTTTATCATTAATCTAGGTCAAGCAGGCGGAGAAAAGATGCTTAGACTTGAAAAGTTTGCATTAAACTATACTAGAGCTTCTATAGCAGATAATGATAATGATTTAAGAAAGAAAGGCTTAGTATTTGAAAATGGCCCTTTAGCTTTAACTAGTGATCTTCCTATTGAGGATATTTTAGATAAGGCTAAAGAAGACAACATTGAATCTTATATTTCTCTTTCAGCTGGAGGATATATTTGTAATAGTTGTTACTATACTAGTCTTTATTTAAATAATAGTAATGCTTTATTTATACACTTGCCTTATTTTGAGGGACAACTTGAAGGAAAGACTAGCGTTAATATTGGCATTCTTATTAAAAATACAACTTATTATATTGAAAAAATAATAGAAAAAATTAATGAAAACATTATCATTCGACAAAATTTAAAATAATTGTCGAATTTGTATTGCAATTCAAATTAATTAGTTGTAATATATAGTCAGTCAAAGAGATTTGACTACAATATACTTTCCCTTTTTAAACAAATACTTTCTCAATCTGCTCAAACAGCAGAAACTAATAAGGCATCTTTTGATGCTTTATTTTTTTATAACTAGATTTATATATCTATCACTTTTATTAAAAGTATTGTATAATTATCCTAATTGAGGTGGAAAATGAGAACTGATCTTAATTTAACAAAAGAGGAAATTAATTCTATATGTAAAAAACAAACTATTTTTACATATATTGTTGGTGCTGTTTGGACTGTTGTTGCATTATTTGTTTTAGTATTTTCTATTCTATCAGCTGTAGCTGATACTAAGAATATGACTATATGCATTGTTGTAGCTGTTATCATGTTATTACTTGGCATTAGTAACATAACATCAATGCTAAAAAAAGCAAAGATATTTAAGAATATTTATGTATGTAACAATAATAATTTAGAAACAGAAGAAAAGAAGATTAAATCAACTACTCATAAGTTTATTAAATTTGAACCTAAGGGAGTAGATGTTGATCAAAATTTATATTATTCATTTATTATTTTTATTGTAGTTGAAGAGAATAAAAAGATTGAATATTATTATATTTCAAAGAAACCACTAAAGATTGTGGTAAATGATTTAATCATTAATGAGGAATTAACTATTAATATATTTAAAGGTACTAATGTAATTGATTCTATACCTGAAATAGAAAAAGAATAGAGGTTATTGATATGACAAAAAAAGAAGAATTTTTAGAAGTTTTAAAACATCCTGAAAATATTAAGGTTTCAAAACAAGTTATTTTAGCTTGTGAAGCTAATTTAAGAGGCTTTGATGAAGCTTATAAAAGATGTGATCTAACTGCTAGATTACAATATGCTATTTCAACATCAGCTTATCTATTTGGTAAGGGTCTAGAAATTGAAATACTTAAAAATATTAGACCTGAAGAAAAGTCTATTTGGCTAGTACCAGCAGAAGTTGATGAGGGTATTACTTTTGATTTACCTAAGCATTTAGAAAATGATGTAATTGATTTAATGGATCCATTTGAGAACGCAGCTGAAGAGATGATTAAGAATAATTATAACTTAAATATTCATAATTTTTGGATGATGTGCCAAATCTATGGTTCTATTTATGCAGAACAAAACAAGATTTGGGAACATACTGTTGGTGGAGTATCTAATGATAAGGTTTTAACTAACAACGAATTATATCGTTTTGGTATTCATGCATTCAGAGGTGAGATGGAAGCTCAAGGATACAAGTTTGTTGAGGCTAGCCCTACTTGCGTTGAACCAGGTAACATTTTATTTGAAAAGAATGGTGTTAAGTATTTAGTTTGTGTTTCTACAACTATTCTTCCAAAAGAAGGATTTATTGCAAAATGGAGACTTGATAGAGTTAAAGTTAAAGCCGGAGAGATGGATGCAATCCCATGTGGAACTCACATTGGTTTAATTTCTTCTAATGAATTACTTGCATCTGAAGGTATTGCAATCAAAGAAGGAGAATATAAGGTTCAAATTAGAGCTTTAGTTAATCTATTAACAGGAGAAACTATTCGTGGTTAATGATCCTAATATTTTACTTAGTGTAGTTAATACTAAACTTAGAGATTATTATTCTAATTTAGATGATTTATGTGAAGATTTATCTTATGATAAAGATGAAGTTATAAACTTGCTTTTAAGTATTAATTATGTGTATGATTCAAATTCTAATCAATTTGTTTCAAAATAAGTGATTTAATAAAAAATAATTGTTGACAAGTGATTTGCTTTGCTATATAATAATTAAGCAAGTTTTACTTGTTAACATATATGCGGGTATGGCGGAACTGGCAGACGCGCAAGACTTAGAATCTTGTTCCTACGAGTGCAGGTTCGATTCCTGTTACCCGCACCATTTTTTGAAATATTAGTCTGGTACTTAGGTATCAGATTTTTTTTGTTTAAAATTGAGTAATATTACTTTTAGGAGAATGCACATGGATATTTTAAATAGAATAAAAGAAAATAAAGGTTATATTAATTCTTATTCAGAGGAATTAAATGCTTATCAAATTAAAGCTAAAACACTTTGTCAAAAATATAATATGACTTTTGCCTAATGAAAAAGAAGTGAGAGAAGAAATTCTTACCTCATTACTTGGAACTTATGCTCCATGTGGTATTGAACCATCATTTCATTGTGATTATGGTTTCAATATTCATTTACATGGTTTTGTATTACTAAATTATAACTGTGTTATCTTAGATACTTCACCTGTTAATATTGGCCATATGGTGTTTATAGCACCTAACTGTGTTATTGCTTGTTCAGGACACGCAATTGATACAGTACAAAGAGTGAACGGTATAGGTACATCTAAACCAATTACAATTGAAGATGGTGTTTGGATTGGTGCTTCTAGTACAATTCTTGGAGGAGTTACAATTGGCAAGAATTCGGTTATAGCTGCTGGAAGCGTAGTAACTAAAGATATTCCTGCAAATGTTATTGCAGGAGGAGTTCCTTGCAAAATTATTAGAAAAATAACAGATGAAGATAAAATTGACCCTTCTAATATTGAATTTTAAGAATGCTAGTAATACCTAAAAGCGTAACATAAAGTTTGTGTAAACATAAAAATAACTAGGGCCACAGAGTCCTAGCGATATTTGTTTGCTTTAGTTTTAAAAATTGAATTTTAATCAGTGTTGTCTAACCAACATCATATGCTCTTACAACATAATAGCCTATGTAAATTGCTTAGATAGCTTTTTGTTTTGCCTTAAAACGTATTATTTCAATCTAATATAATATGTTGACTTACCAACACCCTCTTTCCTTATTTCACCTAAGTCACATAATTCTTTTAAGCTTCTTTCAATACTTGTCGATGATAATGATGGAACAAGCTCTAATATATCTCTTTTTGTGAATTTTCCTAATTTAGAATTAACTGCTTTTCTAACAACATTAATACTAGTTTTTTTGTCTGAAACAAAATATACTCTGTCTTCAAAATCATTATAGGCGCTAATAATTGTACTTAAAATGTATCTTATAAAAGGAGTACAATCATCTGCGTTTTCATGCCATCCTATTTGTGAATCATATAAAGAATCGTAGTATAAATCTTTATTTTTAGCTATTTTAGCTTCTAGAGATATATATTTACCAACATAAAAACCAGAACGATATAATAATAAAGTAGTTAATAATCTCGACATTCTACCGTTACCATCAATAAACGGATGTATACACAAAAAATCATGGATGAATATAGGTATTAAAATTAGTGGGTCCACAATACCTTCACCAAGTGTTTTGTTATATTCATCACATAACTCTTGCATAGCTATTGGAGTTTCGAATGGGGACAATGGAGTAAATAATGTGTATGACTCACCTTTTTCATTAGTAGCACTAATGTAATTTTGAACATTCTTATATTTTCCACCATATGAAGTTGATGTGTGTGATAATAACACTTTATGTAATTGAAGAATAAAATTAGGAGTAATTGGTATTACATCAAAGTTCTCATGTACAATATTTAATGCATCTCTATAACCTGCAATTTCTTCTTCGGCTCTATTTTTAGGAGTTGTTTTTTTATAGACTAATTGTTTTAATCTAGTATTAGTTGTTCTAATACCTTCAATTTCATTAGAAGATTCGGTACTTTGTATTTTTGCAATAATGACTAATTTTTCTAATTCATTAGGGTTTTGCTTTAAAAATAATTGTTGCTTACCTTTTTCCTCATGTATTTGAGTTAAATAATTAATAATCTTGATATTCCACTGTTTGTCTTTTAGTTTTGAATAATTAAACTTCTTCATTTTCTCACCACCATTACTGTTTTCGCACCAATTATATCTTTTTTGGGGAGGAAAAGCAAATATTGTCATTTATTCTTTTAAACAATTGATCATTTTCTCTGATTTATAATCTTATCTTAAATCTGTATACTAAAGAAATAGATAATATTTCTCCCCAATATGAAATTTTTCGCACCAAAAATTAACGTTTTGTGGAAAAATATTGTAACATGCAATAAAGACTTGATATTTTATTCTTTAGTGTGATAGAAAAATATAATAAAGTTGTTTTATTATATATAAACAAATTCATTTATCACCAAAATTTTAGTTAATTTTTGGAGATAATCAAAACTATTGGTGATTATCAACGGTTAGTAATTATTAAGTTCTATGAACATAATCATAGAATAATACTATTATATTTATAAATAAAACAAAAACTTTGAAAGTTAAATGATTATGTAATACAATGTATATAATATGGAGGTATTAAAAATGAAGTTAATTAAAAATGCTAGATTGTATACAATGGGAGATATAAATGACGAAATAGGAGATATTTTATTTGATAATGGTAAAATAGTAGAAGTAGGTACTTTTGATACATCTAAATATGATATTGATGAAGTAATTGATTCTACAGGTTTAATTGCAATGCCAGGTATTGTAGATCCACATTGTCATATTGGTGTAGATCAAGCAATTGTAGGCTTAGTAGGTGCTGATTATAACGAAATTACTAATCCTATTACTCCTGAACTTAGAGGATTTGATGGAGTAAAGGATAATGATGAAGCATTCTCAACAGCTTTAAGAGGCGGTGTAACAACAGTATGCACAGGTCCAGGAAGTGCAAATATTATAGGTGGTACTTTTACAGCTTTAAAGACTTATGGTAAAACTGTAGAAGATAAGGTAATAGTTGAAGAACTTGCGATGAAGATGGCTTTAGGTGAGAATCCTAAGAGATGTTATAAAGATAAGAATCTTCAAACTAGAATGGCTTCAGCTGCTTGCCTTCGTGAAGCTTTAACTAAGGCAAGAGATTATAAGGAAAAGATGGATGAATATAAAAAGAAGAAAGCACTAGGAGAAGAAGCTCAAAAGCCTGAATATAACGCTAAATGGGCAAGTTTATCGAGAGTGTTTGAAGGCCTTAGAATTAAGATTCATGCTCATCAAGAAGAAGATATCCTAACAGCTTGCAGAATATCTAAAGAGTTTGGACTTAATTCAACTATTGAACACTGCACTAGTGGTTGGAAGATAGTAGATAAGCTTAAAGAATATAATAAGACAGTAATATTAGGACCTACTCTAGGTGAAAAGAGTAAGTATGAATTAAAGGATAAGAGCTTTGACGCTGCTAGAATAATGTATGAGAATAATATTCCTTTTGCAATCATGACAGATCACCCTGTTACAAGTTTGGAATACACACGTACTCAAACTGCTATCTTTGTAGCTCATGGCCTTCCTTATTTAGAAGGATTAAAAGCTATTACTATAAACGCTGCTAAAGCGGTAGGACTTGAAAATATTGTTGGAAGTCTTGAGAAGGGGAAAGACGCTGACATAGTGCTATATGATGGAGATCCTCTTCATTATATGACTAAGGTTAAAGCTGTCTTTGTTAGAGGTGTTAAGGCTTATTCAGAAGATTAAAATTAATTTAAGGGGGAAATATGGAATACGCATTATATTTAATAGTTTCAATAATTATTATATTAGTTGTAATATCGAAAACACCGGTATTTAAGGGTTTTATAGGCGAAACTAGAGTAAAATTTAGACTAGGTAAGACTAATAAAGATAAATATGTATTAAATAATGTTAAATTTAAAATTGATGGTAAATCTACTCAAATAGATCATATAGTAATTAATAAATATGGTATATTTGTAATTGAAACTAAAAATTTATCTGGTAGAATCTATGGCAATGATACTAAAAAAGAGTGGACTCAAGTTTTAAAGTATGGCAGAGTTAAAAATAAGTTTTATAGTCCTGTAAAACAAAATGCTAGCCACATATATAATTTAAAACAAATAGTAGGAGATAAGTATCCATTTAAATCTATCGTTATATTTGTTAAAGGAAATGTCAAATATATTGAATCTAATAATGTTTATTCACTATATAGATTTAAAAAGATTTTAAATAAAAAAATAGATGATACATACTTAACAGAAGAAGATAGAAAGAAAATATATGATTTAATAGAGATAACTATAAAAGAAAAGAATGTAACAACTATAGAACATATTAGAAATATTAATAAAATGAAAGAAAATGTTGATAATAATATTTGCCCAAGATGTGGATCAAAACTTATATTGAGACATTCAAAATACGGTCCATTCTTTGGTTGTTCTAATTATCCTAATTGTACATTTAAAAAGAAATAGAGTGATATTATGAGTGAAAAAGAAAAAATGATAAATAGCGAGGCTTATTATTCAAATTGTGAAGAACTTTTAAATGATAGAAGAAAAGCTAAAGGTATTTGTTTTGAATTTAATAATATTAATCCTCTTGAAGAAGAAAGAGGGCAAAAAGTAATAAAGAAATTGTTTGGCAGTATTAAAGGAACATACTTTATTACAGCACCATTCTATTGTGATTATGGGTATAATATTGAAATAGGCAATAATTTCTATACTAATCATAATGTAGTAATATTAGATTGTGCTAAGGTTAAATTTGGTGATGATGTATTTATAGGTCCTAATGTAGGTTTCTACACAGCATCTCATCCTCTTGATTATAAGATTAGAAATACAAGTTTGGAATATGCATACCCTATTACAGTTGGTAATAATGTATGGATAGGCGGCGGGGTCGAGGTTATGCCTGGTGTTACAATCGGAGATAACGTTGTTATTGGAGGAGGAAGTGTTGTTACTAAAGACATTCCTTCAAATTCACTTGCTTATGGTAATCCGTGTAAGGTTGTAAAGAAATTGAATGATTAATAATAAAAGAGTTTTGTAAACTAGAGATATATACTAATTTACAAAACTCTCTTTAAATCTCGTCTGATAGTGAAAAATCACCTTTTTGAATGATATTAAATTTTCTAAATAATAAATCAACTAAATATACTAAAACTATAGGTAATATAATAGTAAATACTATAACATATATTACCAGTACATAATTATAATTATTAGCAGTTAAAATATTTAAAGGTCCGACAAGTCCGCTTGTTCCCATACCAGCACCAACTGATAGAGTTGAGATTAAATTATTAGCCTCATAGTATTCTTGTGTATTTATAGGGAATAACATTGCAAAAGGACCAAGAATAGCTGATACAATAATAGTAGGTAGCCATATTACAGGTTTTTTAACAATATTTTTAAATTGCAACATAGAAGTACCTATTCCAACTGCAATTGTTTGACCTATTTTGTTATCACGTGCTGTATGTACTGCAAAGCCAAGCATTTGGGTAGAACAACCTATTAAAGCAGCGTAGGCAGCAAGTGGTACATTTCCTATTTGAATTGCAATGCAAATTGCAACACTTGAAATTGGAGCTGTTAAAGCCATACCTACAAGTACTGAGATGATGATACACATTAGAAATGGTACTGCATTGAAGGAAATCTTAATTAAATAACCAATACCTAGTGTTATATAGTGAACATAATAAGCAAGGAATATGCTATAGATTAAAGAACATATAATACCTATAAGTGGTAATAGAATAACGTCTACAGGAGTTTTCTTTCTTACAATATATTTTATTGCAAGCAAACATAGTACTGAACTAATATAACAAGATAGAGGGTCTGAAATTGAACTTACACTTTGTGTTTTAAAACTAAAAGCTAAGTTTCCTATCATACCAGCTACCGAAGAAGCTACTACGATAATACCATTTTTCTTTAATGCTAAAGCTACCCCAAGACCAATACCAGCACCCATTAGGGCTTTAATTTGTGTGGTATAGGTAGCTATAAATTCTAAACCTGGGATACGTGCAAATAAATCTAATATAGTACCTATTATAAGAGTACCAAATAGACCTATTGCCATACCATTTGTCGATGACATTAATTTTTCTTTAAGTATTTTAAAGAAATTACTCTTTTGTGATTCATTTTCCATAATTTTACCTCGAAAACAATTAAAATAATTATAGTCTTTTTTATATATAATTCAAATGTATAATTTATTTTGTGTAGAATTTGTGAAAAACAAGCCTTTAAAGTTTTCAATTGATTAAATTGTGATACAACCCGAGTTTGCCAGTTATAAAAACGAAAATCACTAGAAAAATGGGTGCTTTAAATAAAAGGGTGTGGGTGTGTTAGCTTTACATTAAAGGGTGTGTAAAAAATAAACTCACAAAAAAAGCTTTTAACGTAGGTGGTGTGTTAACTATAAACGCAAGGGTGTGTTAAAAGTCGTCAACAAAAAAGGCCTTCATTTGCTATAATAGTTACGGTCAATAACGAATATAGAAAGGAAGGCTGTTATGGATAAGGTATCCATTAATAAATTAGGCTTATCATCATATGCTAATATTGATGACGAAGCTTGTGATGAATCATATGATTCATTCACGAATAATCATATCATATTTATCAAACTTAAGAAAGAAGATAAAGTAATATGCCCTAAATGTGGTATAGTTAATCATTATACCATTCGTGGTTCTAAAAAAATGAAAATAGATCATGCAAGTGGTCTTGAGAACAATATAGTCCTAGTATTAAACAGGAGGGTATATAGATGTTCAGATTGTTCTTATATTTTTAAAGAGAACAATCCTTTCAAGATTAAACAAAGTAAATTTTCAAAAGAAAAGGAAACTCAAATACTATATCAATTAAGAAATAAGAATTCTACGTTTAAAGATGTTGCTGATATGTTTAATGTATCAATTAGTAAAGTAATCAACATTTTTGATGAGCATGTTCACTTGTATCGTTCTCCATTTAGTAAGGTACTCTCTATGGATGAAGTATATACAAAACATTGCACATATCACAAATTTTGTAATATTTCTTATGACCCTGTAAATAATAAAGTGCTTGATGTTCTTTCATCTAGAAAACTTAACGATCTTATAGATTATTATTCATCTATTCCTTATACAGAAAGAAAGGTTGTTGAATATGTTTCTATAGATTTGTATAAGCCTTATAAGCAAATGGCTTTAAAATGCTTCCCACAAGCCAAAATATGCGCAGATCACTTTCATGTGATAAAGAACCTGCAAGGGTTCTTTAACAAGGCTAGAATTAGAGTTATGAAGAAATATGAATCCATGAGAGATTCTTTACCTGAATATTATTGGTTATATAAAAAATACTGGCACTTATTAAATAAGAACCCAGAAAAATTAAGTTATAAGAAATTTAAAGTATCACATTCAGTAATGTGGTTGAGTGAGAATCAAATAGTTGAGTATATGCTTGATATCTATGAAGACTTGAAAGAAGCTTATGAATTACTAGTTGATTATAAAAACTTTAATAATAATGCAAATAAAGGCAATGTAAAGGAACGTCTTGATGCTCTACTAATAAGATTTCAAGATTCTAAGTGTCTAGAGATGTTTCAAGGTTATAAACTCCTTAAAAATTGGTATCAAGAAATAATTAATTCCTATGATGAATGTGATGGTAAACGTATTTCTAATGGTAATATAGAACGTGCTAATAAAGTCATTAAGGACATAATTCGACTAGGCTATGGATTTAAAAACTTTAATAGATTTAGAAATAGAGTACTTTATATATTAAATGATGATTCTCCAATTAGTTATTGAATTTAATCAAATATATTTATAGACAATTAAATTATTCGTTATTAATCAAAAAGGCAGGTACTTAACAACTGGAATACCAATTGTTTTATACCTGCTTTTTATATTAATTTTGTGTAACACACCTCTAAATTAATAGCTAACACACCTATTTATTTAAAGGTTAGTTCAAGGTACACACCCTTTTATTTATTGAACCGAAAAATGCTTTACCTAGTGATTTTTTTGAATTTTAGATTAAAATTTTGTTTGTTTTTTTATGTACCTACATTTGTACCTACAGTCATAATTTTATTCCAACTTTTATATG
>CAVCUQ010000040.1:0-12149 GCA_963605425.1 uncultured Eubacteriales bacterium | reverse complement strand
AAATCATAATAAATAAAAAAAATAATGAATAAATTATTAATTTTAACTAATTAAAGTTTTATATATTTATTTTTTAGAATGAGAAAACTTTTGCGTTCTATACTATGAAAAGAAGTATAAGAAAAAATTGATGATATTTTAAAAGACGCAGAAAGTGAAAATTAAACCAAAGCTAAGAGGGATCTATATTAAAAAAGTGTGTAGCTTGAACTGGTTTTGTAATTAAGTTGCTTGGCATCTTCCTTTTGATTAATAACGAGTATTGGAAGAGAATTTTCTAGCATAATGATAAAATCATACTTTTCCATATATAGTTAACATCTGTACACTTTTTTAATGAAAGCACCTTGTCGTAAATAATCAAATACCCGCTATAAGATAATCCTTATAACGGGTTTATTAATTTTATTTTTCACAAATTATATATAAAATATCATCTATAAGTCGATTTGATTCTTTAATTAATTCTTCATATGTTACAGTATTATTAGAAATTGCATCTGATATAATAGAAGAAAATCCACCTATGATAAAGGTTGTAATTAAATTTAAATCATATCTTAATTTAATATTTGCAAAATATTCATTAACTAAAATATTAACTTCTTTATTTATTTTGTTATGAACTAAATAAACTAAGAAAGAATCGTTTACGTTTGTTAGAGATTTTAAAATATTTTTATTTTCATAAAGCATCTTTGTTACATTCATAATTACACTCTTTAAATAATCATTAATAGAAGTAGTACTTGTGTTAATGCTTGTTTTAATTAAGTTTTCTAAAACATAATCTACATAATGATCAAATAAATCATATTTATCTTCATAATGATTATAAAAAGTAACTCTATTAATTAAAGCTTCATTACAAATATCTTGAACGGTGATCCTATCAAATGATTTAACTCTAAGTAAGGTTTCTAATGCCTTGAATAATGCTTTCTCTGTTTTAATTGTCCTTAAGTCCATTCTTTACACTTTCTCCTTTTTTGTAGTATATCTAACAAATATAAAAAAATGTTGATTGATAACTTTTATATTTAATTATATCATATATAAGGTTAAAATAAAAGACAAACATAGGAGGTATAAATTATGAAGAAATTTGCAAGTTTCATTGTTAATCATTCTAAGTTAATATTATTTATATTTATTCCTATTTTAATATTATGTGGTCTTGCAAGAGATAAAGTAAATATTGAATATTCAATCACTTCTTATCTTCCTGCAGATACTGATACTAAAAAAGGTTTAGATATAATGGATAATGAATTTGTTACTTATGGAACAAGTACATTCCTAATTAGAAATATTACTTATGATGAAGCAAGTGAACTTAAGGAAGAAATAGAAGCCTTAGATGGTGTAAAGAGTCTTCCTTTTGAAAATACAGAAGATTATTACAAATCATCTAGTGCCCTATTTACTATTACTTATGATGGTACTGAGGATGATCAAATATGTGTCGATGCTTATAATAAGGTTATAGAATTAGTAAGTCCTTATGATACATTAGTTAAGACTAGTTTAGTTGATACATATGCGGACGACTTAGCATCAGATATCAATAAGATTTTAGTCATGGTAGTTGCTATCATAGTGCTAGTACTTGCATTTACTAGTAAATCATTTGCAGAAGTATTAGTATTCTTAATCGTATTCGGTTCAGCTGCCTTACTTAATATGGGTACAAACTTTATATTTGGAACTATTTCCTTTATTTCAAATTCAGTTTGTGTAATATTGCAGTTAGCCTTAGCGATTGACTATGCGATTATCTTATCACAGCGTTTTGCTGAAGAAAAAGCAAGAGGATTAGCACCTAAAGAAGCTTTAACAGAAGCTTTATCTAAAGCTATTATTGAAATAGCTGGTTCATCTCTTACAACTATTTCCGGCTTACTTGCACTATGCTGTATGACATTAAAGCTAGGACAAGACATGGGTTTAGTACTTGCTAAATCAATTATTTGTTCAATGCTAGCAGTATTTTTCTTTATGCCATCTATCATTTTATTATTTACAAAATGGATAGATAAAACAACACATAAAGATTTTGTTCCAAAGATTACTCCATTCTCAAAGCTAATCTTTAAGTTAAGATATGTATTACCACCATTATTCTTAATTCTTGTTATTGTATGTGCAGTATTTTCAAATCAACTTACTTATTCATATGCTCAATCAGCTATCTCAACAAGTAAGCCTACAGATTCAATGATAGCTTCCACACAAATTAAAGAGATATTTGGTTCTAAGAATCAATTTGTAATTTTGGTTCCAAAAGATGATTATAAAGAAGAAAAAGAAGTAGTTTCATATCTTAAAACTAAAGAATTAGTATCAGATATCACTTGTATATCTAATGTAGAAATTACAAATAATAATGTTACACATACTTTAGTAGATGAAATGAATTATAAGGACTTCGCTTTATTTCTAGGAATAGATGATTCAACTAGTAAGAAGATCTATTTAGCTTATGCTTATTTAGTTGATGAAGATTCTAGTAAAGAAGAAGTATTAACATTTGAAGCTAACCCTGATATCTACACTGCAAGTCTTCTTTCAATGTGTGATACAGCCTTCAGCCATGATGATTTCATTAAAGCTGCGATCAACAACGATGATGATGTATTAGATAAGTATGAAGATATTAGAGATCAAATTACTGATGCTGAAGACCAACTTATTGGTACTAACTATACAAGAATTGTATTTAATATTGATGCTGAAATTGAAGATAAAGCTGCTTTCAATTTAATTGATGAATTCAATTCAGAACTTAAGAGTTATCACCCTAATTTAATCTTTGCTGGTGATTCAATGAACTCTTATGACTTAAACTCAAGTTTCTCAACTGATAACTTATTAATTTCAATTCTTACAATTGTATTCGTATACTTAATCCTTATGCTTACATCTAATTCATATGGATTACCTCTATTACAGGTTGCTACTATTCAAGGTGCTATCTTTATTAACTTTGCTATTCCAGCAATTCAAGGTATTAATATTTACTTCTTCGTATACTTAATTGTATCTTCAATTCAAATGGGTGCTACAATCGACTACGCTATCGTTATAACTAATAGATACACTGAGATTGTAAGTGATCCTATGAACCTTACTCAAGATAGAAAAGAAGTAAAGAAACAAGCTATTATCGATACTTTAAATCAAGCATTTGGTACAATCCTTACTTCAGGTTCAATTATGATTGCTGCCGGATATTTAATTTACTTCTTTGTTAAAGACCCTCTAATTTCAACTTTAGGTCAAGCTTTAGGAAGAGGTACAGTAATTTCTATTTTATCTGTAATGTGTGTATTACCACTATTCTTATATTTCTTTGCTGACAAACTATTAAAGTTAACTCTGCCAAAGATTGATACAGATAAATATAAAGAAATGATAAAACGTAAGAAGAAAAATAAAAAAATAGGAGGAATTGAATATGAAGAAAAATAAAATTTTAAGTGTTATTTTATCACTTGCCTTAATTATTTGTATTTCCTTTAGTATAAAGACAGTTAAAGCTGATGAGATTGTTTATTATGTTACTTATTCAACTGATAACTATCAAAAGAAGAATAAGAATATAATGACACTTGATGGTGACCACTATGTTCTTGAAAATCAAGAATTAGACGCTACTAAATTATTTAGAGTTGAATCTAATACTGGTGCTAAATATTATAATACTCAAGGCAATTCTTTTAATGTAAAAGCTAGCCAAACAAGTAAATATAATATTTATTTCTCAACTAATTATGTTTATGATGATGCACATACAGCAGATACTAACCTAGAAAAGACTGATGCTCAAGTATCTTATGAATATTATATGAAGCCTTCATATAAACTAACAGTTAATGATAATACTGCAGCTGATGAACCAGCAACTGAAGGTGAATCAAAAACTTATGATTTAACATTCAATCAATTTAATACCACTTATGATGAATATTATATTGATGAATTATATCTAAATAAGGATGATGTATTAACTTTTAAAAATAGTGATGGTAATAAAGTAAATTATTCTGATACTGAGGAAACATATACTATTAAATATTCAGGATATTATGATATTAAATATATGTCTGAAAAGACAGTAGATGATAACATCTATAAATATGATGAAAATGGTAATTATGGTACTGGTGAAGATTATATTTATAATGCATATATTGATGAATCTAGTTTATACTATATTTCATTTAAGGATGATTTAACTAGTAAGTATCAAGCTGGTGATCAAATTAAGTATAATGATTTAACTTTATATAAGTTAGACTTTACAAGAGATACTAATATTTCTAATTATAAGACTAAAGAATTCTATGTTTCAAAGAGAGATTATACTTTAAATTATAATATTTATGTATTAGATCAAATTACTAATACTTATAATGTAGTTGATGATGATAATGATTCTGATTCAGTAGTATCTAAATTAACTATTACTGATATGGGATGGTACCAAATTGTATTTAAACCACTTACAGGTGAAAAATATCAAACATTATCTGAAAAGGTATCTAGACCTATTAATGAATATTATTTTGCAAGTAATTTAAATAATTACTTATATGATGATTATGGTAATTATAATTTATCTGATACATATAAATTTGTTAAAGTAGAAGAATCTGATGATTTATATGATTCAGATTATGACCAATATAAATTAACTTTAACATTTGATAAATACCAAGTTAAGAATAATATTGAATTCTATATTACAGATGGAACTGATTATTATAAAGATGGCAGTGACTATATTGTAATTAGCAAAGAAGGTAAATATGAAATATTATTCTCTAAAGATCATATTTATTCTCGTACTAGACATTATAAGTTCTCACTTGTAAATGAAACTGGTGATTTAACATATGTTGAAATTGATTCAGAAGAAGATTTTAAAAACTTTGTAGATGATTGTAATGCTGACTCAACATATTCACAAAATAAAGTATTTAATCTAACTAATGATTTAAATTTAATTAAATATACTGATTTATCTATTAAAGAATTTAATGGTGTATTTAATGGTAATTATCATTCAATTACTAATTATAATTTATCAAGTGATAACGCTGATGAATATGCTTCATTATTTAATATTGTAACTAAGAATGCTAATGTAAATAATTTAGAATTTAAGTCATTAAATATTAATGCAAGTAAGGCAAGTTATGTAGGTATTATCGGACGTTTATATGGTACAGTTACAAACATTACTGCTTCAGGTTATATCGAAGGTAAGTCATATGTTGGTCTTATTGGTTATGTTGGTAATTATAAACTTGATTCAAGCACAGAATCTGGTAATGACTCAACTGTAAGCTATGGTTATGCTTATGTTAATAAAGTTACAAATAGTGCTTATATATATGGTAAATCATATGTTGGTGGTATTTCAGGATTCAATGGTGGTAAGATTATTGAATCTTGTAATAAACAATCAATTAATAGTAAGTCTTATACATCAAACGATAATATTTACTGTGTTGGTGGTATTTCAGGATACTCTATCGGTGAAATTATTAAATGTACTAATACAGCTAAAGTAGGATTTACAAATATAGGTTCATTTGTAGGCGGTATTTCAGGTCTATCTAATGGTGCTTATTATTTCAATACTAATACAGGAAATGTTTACGGAAGACTTAATGTAGGTGGTATTGTTGGTTACTATACTACTATTACTAAATCAAGTGATTCTGATTATTCTAAATACTTTAATTCTAATCAATATGAAGATATTATTAATCAATTGTTAAATTATGGTGAAAATGATGAAGATATTGATGTAGCTACTAACTTAGGTAACAATATTATTCTTTATTGTTTAAATAAGGGTACTGTAGTAGCTTCTACAGAGGCTGCTGGTGGTATTGCCGGTCTTGTTGATGTTAAAGTATCTATTAAGGGTAATATTAACAATAGTGATATTGAAGTTACAAGCGGATCATATGCTGGTGGTATTGTTGGTAATTTAAAGAATGCTACTGTAACTGAATGTATTAATTATGGTTATGTTAAGGTTGCTGGATTAAATGGTTCTAGTTATGCTGCTGGTATTGCTGGTAGTGCAAGTGATTCAACTATTTCTTATTCATCTAGTTACTCAATAGTAGAAGGTACTGATTATATTGCAGGTGTTGCTGGTTATGTATCAAGTGGATCAACTGTTATCTCAACTATCTCTGATTCATATTTAGTAATTAAAACAACTAGTAAATATACTGGTTCTGTAATTGGTAAGGCTGAAAGTGCTGAATTATCTGATTCTACATTTGGTGATAAGATTAAATATAACTATTATGTAACTAATAAGTTTAATGGTATTGATTCAAAGAACTATGGTGCTGATTCTAAGTATGCAGCTTATGGTTTAAATAAAGAAGACCTTGTTAGCTATAATACTTTATCTATTAATTTAGCTAATGAATTTGGTTCAACATATTTCGTAGGTGGAACAGGTATTACATCTTACCCATTCCTTAATATCTTTGAAGAATTATATAAGGATGAAGATATTAAATTTGATACAACTTTAGATTATGAAACTTTAGCTAATGATATAATTGCTATCTTATTTGATGAAGAAGAGGCAATTTGCTTAAAGTCTAACATTGTAATTTATATGGAATTAAATTCTAATTCATCTGATGTAGATGACCTAGATAAGTATGAAATCAATTCAATTGTTAGATATTACACTGATGATATTGATACTAATGTGAAGTTCAAATATGCAACTGAAGAAAATGGTATTTACTTCTTCAAGGCTGATGATAATAATTATATTGTAAATTGGTCTAGTGAAGAAAATAACTTTGTCTATGCTAAGTATACTAAGGTTGTTACAAGCTTAAATACTAGTGATAAATTTGTCTTTGTTGAAGGTAAGTTTGCAAGTGGAACTGAAGTTAAACTTGTTAGAACTGGTGAAAATTATAAGTTAGTATTTACATATAATGGTGATGAAGTTACTTATAATAATGTAACTGTTAAGGTTAAAGACAAAGAATCCAAGGTTTATACTTGTGCTAATGAAGATTTAAGAGAAGTTACTACAAGTGAATATGGTGATTATCAAGTATTTAAACTAGATAAATCAGATACTTCATTTACTTTAAAGGCTGTAAGTAATGAAACTACTATCTTTGAATATGTAATTATTGCTTTAGTAAGTGTAATTCTTATTGTGAATATTTGTGCTGTAGTATCTCTTCATTCTAAAAAAACTAAAAAGAATCAAGAAGTAGAAACTAAATAGTTTTTATAAATAGTCAATTCTATTAGAGAGTTGGCTATTTTTTTATGAATTTAAAATTTTATAAATTTAACATAATTATTTGTTAATTTTGTTATATAATAGAATCAGGTGATTGATATGAACATACTTTTTTTCTTAAGACCGAAACCGATTATTAAATATTTAAATTATGATTATTCTCTTCGTGAAGCATTATATGTTATGAAACAAAGTGGTTACACTAATTTACCTGTTATAAATAAAGCTGGTGAATTTGTCTTCACCTTATCTGAAACTGATATTTTATATAAGATTTTAGAAGAAGATAACTTTTCACTTAAAAATAGTGAGAAGATTAAAATTAATACTTTAAAACGTATTAAAGAATATAAAACAATATCTATAAATAATAATATTGAAGATTTATTTAATATCGCAATTGAACAAAATTATGTACCAGTAGTTGATGATAGAAATAAATTTATTGGTATTGTTACAAGAAGAGATATATTAAAACACTTTAAAAATGTTTAAATTATTTCATTTATGTGCTATACTTTAATAAACAATTTAGGATGTGAGTTTTATGCTAGAAATTAGAAAAATTAAACAAGAAGATTTTGAAACAGTAAATAAATTAAACAAGGAAATATTTAATGATAGTGCTATTGATACAGATGTATTACATGATTTAATCTTTACACCTCATGGTAAATATCAAACATATTTTATTGTTTTAACTTTAAATGATAAAATCTTAGGATATGCTGGACTTTCATATTCTTTTGATAGGGCTACAATTGAAGTGATTGGTGTTTCAAAAGAGGCTAGAAGTTTAGGATATGGCATTAAATTGATTGATGAATTATATGGATTTACATATCGTAATGATATTAAATTCTTATATTTAAATGTATCTACATCTCTAAATTCTGCAGTTGAGGTGTTCCAAGATTATGGATTCCAAATTGTAAGAATTAATGAAGGATTCTACGGAGCTGGAAAAGACAGTTATTTCATGCGTAAATCTGTAGATTATGATCCTGTTGTTGATGAAAGAGAATTTGATTATTACTAGTCTTAAATTTAAGGCTAGTTTTTCTTTTTTATGGTATAATTGATATAAATTTTAATGGAGGTTTTTATGAACAAGAGAGAAGAAACTTATATCGAAAAGAATAAGGTTACAACTGAAATTATTTATAATACTTTAACATCAAGTAAAAGAACATATGAACAAAAGGTTCTTGATTTAGCTCATTTAGCTGAAAATACATTAAATGTAATACCTTTATCAGATAAGCAATTACATTATTTTTCAACAGGTGCTATAAATGACTTATTTGAAGGACATGCTCCATACAGACCTAGATATGTAATGGTTGATTTTGATAAATTTATGAAAGAAGGATCAAAGTTTCTTCGTATCAAAGCCCCAACAAACTTAGATGAGGCCATCTTTGCTTTAATGTCACTATATCACCACATTCCATCTATTACTAATTTTCCTGTTTATTTAGGCAATATAGACTATTTACTTGATCCATTTATTAGATCTTTATCAGATGAAGAGGTTAAGTTTAAACTAAAATTATTCTTAAATTTCTTAGATAGAACAATTACTGATTCATTTTGTCATGCAAATATCGGCCCAAAAGAGACTAGATGTGGTAAGTTACTTCTAGAAGTTGTAGGAGAACTAAATAATACTGTACCGAATCTAACTATTAAATATAATTCAAAAGAAACTAGTGATGAGTTCTTAAAACTGGCTATTAAAACAAGTCTTAAATCTAGTAATCCTGCTTTATGTAATGATGATATAAATAGTACATATTATGATTCAAACTACGGTATCTCATCTTGTTATAATATTCTACCTGTTAGAGGAGGATGTTATACACTTACTCGTTTAACTTTAACTACTTTAGCAGAAGAAACAAATAATGTTGATGAATTCTTAAATGTTGTCCTACCTGATGCCCTAGCTTGTGTTAGAGATTATGAAAATGATAGAATTAAATTCTTAGTAGAAAAGTCTAACTTTTTTGAGTCATCTTTCCTTGTTGAAGAAGGATTAATTGATAAAGATAGATTTGTACCTATGTTTGGTATAACTGGACTAGCAGAATGTGTAAATAGCCTGCTAAAAGATAAAGGCTTAAAGTACGGACAATCAAAAGAAGCCGATGACCTTGGCGTTAGAATAATGAATAAAATAGAAAAAGTAGTATCTGGTTTTGATACTGTATACTCACCACTAACAAATAATAAATTCCCACTACACGCTCAAGTAGGTCTAGATAGTGATTTTGGTATTACATCAGGAGTTAGAATTCCAGTAGGAGATGAACCTGCAAGCTTTAGAGATCATTTAGTTCATTCATCTCGTTTTCATAAATATTTTATGGCTGGAGTAGGTGATATCTTCCCTATTGCAAAAGAATCTTTAAATAATACTGATGCATTAGCTGATTTGGTTAAAGGTGCCTTTAAGATTGGTGTTCATTATATGTCATTCTACGCAGAAGACACAGATATGGTTCGTATTACAGGATATTTAGTTAAAAAGAGTGAAATGGCTAAGTATTTTAACGGTGAAGCTGTAATTAAACAAACAACTCAACTTGGAGCTGATAACTATAAGACTAATAATCTTGCAAAAAGAAAGGTTAGAATGATTTAATGAGAGTACCTATTAATAAAATAATAGAATTCTCATTAGTAGATGGTCCTGGTCTTAGAACAAGTGTATTTGTTCAAAAATGCAATATATCTTGTTTATATTGTCATAATCCTGAAACTCAAAATATATGCACTAATTGCGCTTTTTGTGTAAAAGATTGTCCTAAAGGTGCTTTAAGTGTAATAGATGATAAAGTTAAATGGGATGAAAAGAAATGTATAGATTGTGCTAATTGTATTAAAATATGCCCAAACCATGCTAGTCCTAAGATTAAATTGATGACAAGTGCAGAAGTATTTAGTGAAATTAAAAAGAATATTCCCTTTATTAGAGGCGTAACTGTATCAGGCGGAGAGTGTATGCTATATCCTTCCTTTTTAGAAGAATTATTTACTTTATGTAAAGAAAATAATCTTTCTTGCTTAATAGACTCTAATGGTACAATAGATTTTTCTCTTTTTCCTAATCTTCTTAATTTAACTGATGGTGTAATGCTTGATGTCAAGGGCTGGGACAGCAAGATTTTTAAAGCTTTAACAGGATCTACAAACGAAATAGTAAAGAAGAATTTATTATATTTATATAATTTAAATAAGATAGAAGAATTAAGAATTGTATATCATAAATCTTATGTTGATGCACTTGATATCATCAAAGGTATTAAAGAAACTATAGGAGATGTATCTAATATTAAACTTAAATTAATTAAATTTAGAGTAAATGGGGTTAAAGGTGTTATGGCCAAGCTTAACTCACCAACAGATGAAGAAATGGAAGAACTTAAGGCTTATGCAAAAGACTTAGGCTTTAATAATATTGAGATTAGATAATGATAGATTTAATTAATAAACATTCAAATAAAATATTATATCTATCAAGTGGAGAAGATTTTCACTTTATATCTGATTTAGATAAAATTAATTTATTAGATGAAGATTCGCTTGTTATAATGTGTGAGATATATCCTGATATTTATCCTAATTTGAATAATATCTTTCTAAAGAAAATATCTTCATATAAAGACTTTTACTCTAATATTGTAGAAATTAAAAATTTAAAATTAATTAGTAAATTAGATATTAATATTGATAATAGACTATATAATTTAAATAAATCTAAATATTTAAATTATGTCTTTAGTTTTAACCTATCTTATAAAATTCCTAAAAAAATAATTCAAAAAGAAGTCCTGTATGTAATAAGTGAGAATGCGAGCTTTACTATAGATTACTTAATTAACAATAATATTAGTATAGATACTATTTATATTAAAGGTGTTTTAGGTTCTAATGTAAATTTATCATTTATAAATAAAATTTCAGATAAACTCAACAGTAAATATCTTATTACTAATAATTTGAATCTATTAAATAAAATAGATTTTAATGTAGAAGAAGTATATCCTTATCTTAAGGATATAACACCATTTAGTTATGAAACTAGCAATATACCTAATTTAAATGGCTTTATAGATGTAAATTTAATAAATAAAACTAAGGTTAAAGAATATAAAATACTAGATGGTAATTCACTTAAAATCAATGTAGATTCTCAAATTTTTGTAGTTGATTTTTTAGAATTTGAATCTAAATTTGTATCAGATACTATAATTAATGGCTTTACATTTAAAGCTAATTCTAAAGTTAATGTTATTGGTCTTGATTTAATCAGTTTCTTTGGCCTTCATGTTGAGAATAAAAGATTAGAGTTTATATCCAAATCAAATGATAATTTATTTAAGAAATATACTATATATGATAAGTATATTTATGTATATGATGATAAAATACTAAAGTCTTGTGATAATCATATAAATTTTGAAGAATTATGCGGTCTTTCAATGCAAGATGCAATGCTAGATGGTTATATTAATGTACTTGATTTTAAGATATTTGATATAAAGGGGGATTATAAATGAAAAATATAACACTTTATAAAGTTTTGATTTCAGAAACTTTTATCTTTATAGTTTTAATGCTTGTGATATTCCTTGTATATAACTACTTAGATAAATTCAGTATTATATTTTTAATAGTTGCTTATGCATTAACAATTCTTATTACAGTTTTTTATTACTTTTTATCGGTTAAGAAAAATAATTAAATAAAGAGTTTCTAGTATTCATACTTTAGAAACTCTTTTAGGTGTGCTGGGCATGGCATTAATCTTACTGGTGAAAGTCCAGTCACGGGT
>CAVCUQ010000039.1:0-13256 GCA_963605425.1 uncultured Eubacteriales bacterium | reverse complement strand
CATATATGAATTTTATTAGTTCAAAGGTGACAATGAACTAAAGTTAGGAGGTACTCCTAGTGGAGTATTTAATTATCCTGGTGATTGCATTATTTATAATCACTAGAGATGATAGAAACAATGACGACAAAAATAAGTAGGCATTGTTAACCTAATCAATGTTCCTTGTTACCTAAAAATTAGAAAAGGTAAGGATTCCCGTCCTTACCTTTTTGTTTGAAGTTACCTAATCAATGTTCTTCACGTACTATTATAATTAATTATATATTTTTGTAAAGTTTGAAAATAAACTTTGAGATCAAATGATTACCTTGCAATATTATTTTAAGTAGATTGCACTAATTATGTAAGTTATTTGTGGAAGAACTGTTCAGGGGATTAAACTGTGTTATTTATCTATTAAGACATTTTATTAATCAATTGATTTTAGTGAATCATTCATATTTACTTTAGTTATCTTGTTTTGAGTTAAGATAAATACTATAACAATGAATATAATGGAAATGCCAAAGCATAAGAAGTAAGAGGATACTTTAACGCTTTCCAGTGATGCAAAGTTCATCATATTAAATACTAAATTAAGAAATAGAACACCTAGAGGAATACCGATAATAACACCTATAATTGATGTTGCAAATATTTCTCTATATATAAATCCTCGTACTTCTTTTAAGGTATAACCTAATACCTTTAGAGTCGCAATCTCTCTCACCCTCTCACCAATTGTAAGGGTAGTTAGATTATATAGAACAAGAATTGAAAGTAATAAAGCGAAGATGATTATAGCTACTGAGATAACTTTAATTGTATCATTACTATCAATTTTAAAACCTTCAATAATGATATCGGTACCAGCTACATCATATAAACCAAGACCTGCCATTACAAGAAGAGTAGAAAGACTAATAGCTATTACTATCATAAAGAAACGTGATTTATATCTAAACATGTTACGTAATGTTGCTTTATGTTTGAAACTTAATTTGTTAAATAATTTACTTTTTTCAAGCAATATCTTTTTACCACTGTTTACTGTTTTTGCTCTAAAGAGATTTGCAGGAATTTCCTTAGTACTCTTTCTTGAAACATAGCTTGTTACAAGAATAGTAATAAGGATCATACCAATACTTGTTATAACTCCAATTAAATAAGATACCTTACTAGTCATAGAAGGTATGTAGAATACACCACCAAAGGCCCCGTAAACTATGTTTGGAATGATGAATACACCGGAAAGTAGACCTAAAACGGTGCCTAGAAGAGAACAAGCAAACGCAAATGATATATACTTAAATTCTATCTTAGAATTACTATAACCAAGGGATTTAAGACATCCTATAGATTTTCTTTCTTCATCTATTAAACGCGTCATATTAGTTAATGTGACAAGAGCTACTACAAGTATAAAGAAAAGAGGGAAAAGAAGAGCTATAACATCAATTTTAGAACATATATTATCTAAAAATGCATAAGATAAGTTATCATCTAAGGTAAGAATAGAATAATTATTAGAATCATATAATTTATCAAGTTTTGATGTTATTTCACTTCTTTTAGTTTTATAACTATTGTTAAAATAAGAAGAATTATTATCAATATGAATATAAATATCAGTTACAGGTAACATTGACAAAGGATTATAATCTTTAGATATATAGATTATATTATCTAAATAAGTCTTAGATAATTGATTTAACTCTCCGCCTTTAGAAACTAGTAAGGGATTAGATACGATACCTACAACCTTAAATTCTATGTTATATAGAGTATAAGTATCATCTATTTTAAGTGATGAAGTTTTATTTGATTTTTCAACTACTATTTCGTTAACTTGAGAAGGATATCTACCATCTATTAATTCTATTTTATTTACAGAAGAAGAAAAGTCATAAATATAAAATCTTTCATTTTCATCGTTTAAATCTATTTGAGTTAAAGTTGTATAAGAAATATTATCGATGTTATTTAGTTTATCTAAATCACTGCTAGTTATACCACTTTCTGTTTTAGACTTAATTATGATATCTGATACATTTTGTTTCTCATAATATTCATTAAAAGAATTCTTAACCTTATTTGAAATACCACCTACACCAGTTACAAAGCAAATACCAACAGTAATAATTAATACAAGGGTAATAAATCTTATCTTATTAGATTTAATTACTCTAAATATATCTTTTTTAAAAGCTACCATACGATATCCTCGACATCTAGTGGGTTTGGATTAAATTCTTCTTTTACAATAGTACCATTTTTAATATGAAGTACATGGTCAGCTAAATCCTTTATAGCACTATTATGGGTTACAATTATTACTGTTTTACCTTCATCCTTTACTAGATTTTTAAGTAATTTTAAAATAGACTTACCAGTTTCAATATCAAGGGCACCTGTAGGTTCATCACATAATAATAATTTAGGATTTTTAGCGATGGCTCTGGCAATTGAAACTCTTTGTTGTTCCCCACCTGACAACTGACTTGGGAAGTTATCATACTTGCCTTTAAGACCTACTAAATCTAGGGCAGAAGAAGATGAGATACTTGATGTTGTAAGCTCACTAGCTAGTTCTATATTCTCACTTGCAGTAAGATTTGGCATTAGATTATAGAATTGGAAGACAAATCCTACATCACACCTTCTATACAAAGTTAATTCTTTACTTGATAAACCAAATAACTCTTTATCATCAACTTTAAGGCTTCCATTTGTTATTTCATCCATTCCTCCAAGAAGGTTTAACAAAGTAGTTTTACCTGCACCTGAAGGTCCTAAAATAACTGTAAAAGATGCTTTATCAATATCAAAATTTACATTCTTCAAAGCTTCATAGGAAATACCATTTGAAGAATAGGTTTTACCTAAATTTTTAGCACAAATATAAGACATAAGCATTCCTCCTTTTGTTTACCTAATTATAATATAATTTTTATTAAAATTTAATAAGTTTAATGATAAAATCTTATCTATTATATATAAATTAATTATAGTATAATAACTTGAAAGTAAGGTGAAAGTATCATGTTAAAACTTGAACATGTTTATAAGTATTATAACAATAGAGGAGTTACAACTAAGGGACTTGATGACATTTGTGTAACATTTAATACGGGCGAAATAGTCGCTATTACAGGTGAATCAGGATCAGGAAAATCAACACTTCTTAATGTTATCTCTCGTCTTGATACATTTGATGATGGTGAGATCTATTTTAAAGGGAACGAAACAAGTTACTTTAATGTACTTGATATGGATCAATTTAGAAAGAATAAGATTAGTTTTATCTTTCAAAATTATAATATTATTGATTCCTATACAGTACTTGAAAATGTAATGTTACCACTTCTAATTAATGGGGAAAATAAAGCAGAAGCTAAAAAGAAAGCCCTTGAGATTTTAGATAAGGTAGGATTAACGGGTAGAGCTAGTAATAGAGGTATAAATCTATCAGGTGGAGAAAAGCAGAGAACAGTAATTGCCCGTGCTTTAGCTCTAGACACACCAATTATTGCTTGTGATGAACCTACAGGTAACTTAGATGCCAAAAGCGGAAGAGAAATTATGGAACTTATTGCAAGCCTTTCTAAAGATAAGCTTATTTTGATTGTTACTCATAATTTTGAAGAAGTAAAAGATTTAGTTACAAGAAAAATTAAAATCCATGATGGTAAGATTGTAGAAGATATTAAGTTTAAAGAGACTTTAGATGATCCTGATGAGGAACTTAATTTAGATTATGTGCCTATTTCTAGAAAAGTAGATTTTAAAGTAGCTACTAGCAATCTATTATCTACACCAAAGAAGACAATATTTACATTTCTTGTCTTACTTGTAGTAGCCTTCTTTTCTTTATGTATATTTCAAAATATAGCCTCTAGTGCTAAAAGCACAGGTTCTGATTATAAATTTGTATATCATTCAGATAATAAATATCAAGTATATGATGAAAATTATAAAGCACTAGATATAAATAAGTTAAAAGAAGTAGGAGATGTAGTAATTAATCCTTTCTATGAGAAAAACTATATAACATTAAGACAAACAGGTGATGTGGATTTCTTTTCAAGCGGATCTTTAGATGCTATATACGAGCCAAATGTAGATGGGAAGATTAAAGAGGGAAGAGAGCCTGAAAAAGAGGATGAATTTGTACTCTTCTTGCCTAGTGAAACCACAGGTATTAAAGTGGGTAATACATATTGTTTAAGTGCTGTCTATAAAACTAGTACTAGCGATTCTTATTCACATATAAATAAAACTTTAAAAGATAGTGAATTTACTTTATGTGGTATAGGTTATTCAGATAATGTATCAAGTCCTGTTATAACTAAATGCGATAAACTAGAAGAATATTCAAGATTTACCGTAGCTACAAATATGGAATTGAGTTCAAATGGTATTGATATAAAAGGTACTCATCTATTCTTTAATTTTGAAGATGTAACCCATATTGCAAATTATAATAAAACTACAGCACTTGATTTTAACAATATCTATTTAAAATATTATAATTATAACTTATTCTCTATTTCTTCTCTTCCTCAAGGTCTTGGAGAGGAAAAAGAGTATCAAGCTTTAAGCGACAATAGTTACACTACATGTTATAACGCTATTGTTATTGGATATGATTACTATGATTATTTTACTGATGTCTATGAAGCTAGTGTTTATGTATCTAAAAAGAGTGATATAAAGAAACTTGATGAATTAGGTTATCAATATTATTCAAGTAATATAGCAAGCGGGAATACTACTTTTATTGATGATTTTGTAATATATGTAACTATAGCCTCATCTACTATATTAATTCTTATTTTATATTTTATTTCCTATATTATCTTAAGAAAGATATACGAAACAAAGAGCGAATCATACACTATATTTAGAACACTTGGTGTAAATATAGCTGATATGAAGAAGATAAGTTTGTATGAGGTATTACTACTTTCAATAATATCTACAACCTTAAATTATATAGTGTTTACTATTTTAGGTAAGATATTTAAATATAATATATTCTTAAAAACATTTAGAAATATATCCTTTGGTATAACTCTTGCTTACTTTGTATGTACTATATTAATGGCAGTATTAATAGCTATTAGATTTAATAAGAAGTTATTTAAGAAGAGTGTTAAAGAATCTTTAAAGGAGGCTAAATAATGATTAGTGTTTCACATTTAAATAAATACTATAATAAAGGTAAAAGAAATGAAATACGTGTTATAGATGACACTAGTTTAGAGTTTCCTTCATCAGGTCTTATTACACTATTTGGACCTTCTGGATGTGGTAAAACCACATTATTAAATGTAATTGGTGGTCTTGATAAGGCTAGTGGTACTATTCTTTACGATAATCAAAATAATATAGAAAAGTATAGAAGAGAAAATATAGGTTATATCTTTCAAACATATAATTTATTAAATGATTATACTGTCTATGAGAATTTAGCTTTAGCTTTATCTATCAATGATATAGATGATGAGGCTGAAATAAATAAAAGAATAGAGATTGCTTTAAAAGCTGTAGGTATGTATAAATACAGAAAAAAGCTTGCAAGCGAGTTATCAGGAGGACAACAACAGAGAGTCGCAATAGCCCGTTCACTTGTTAAGAAATGTAAAGTGATAATAGCAGACGAACCTACAGGAAACCTTGATTCAGCTAATTCTATTCAAATAATGAAGATATTAAAAGAATTATCTAAAACACGTCTAGTGTTACTTGTAACTCACTCTAGTGAACTAGCTAATTACTATTCTGATAAGATTATTGAAATTAAAGATGGTAAAGTAATTGAAGTAAAAGATACTATAGAAGGTACTAGCAAACTTACAGGCAGTAATGAGGTAGTACTTTCTGAACTTGATAAAACTAAGGTTACTGGTGATAACCTTGATGTTGAAGTTTATGGAGATTGTAATGACATTAAGATATCTTTAATATGTGTTAATAACACTTATTATTTAAAGAGTAATGTTAAGATAGTACCTTTTAATAATCAAATTAAAATAGTTGAAACAAAAGAAGAAAAAGTAGAAGCGAGAGAAGAGATAACATACTCAGATAGTACATTTGATGATACAAAAAGAATTAATATATTCAAAAGATTTAAAATATCTCTTAAAGAAGTATTTGCTAAAAGAGAAAGTGTTAAAAGAAAGAAAATATTTAAAGTATTATTCTTTATGTTAGGTTTTATACTAGCCACCTTAAACTTTAACTTAGCTAAATCTAGATTTATTGAAATAAATGATATATTAAATGCAGGAGATAGAGTACTTCTTACTAACAAAAATGATGATTATTCAGCAAGTCTTGTTAAAAGTAAGTATAGAGCGGGATTAAGTGATACTTTTATGCCTATAACAAAAGGCAAAGTTTCTATAAGTAAAAATGAGGGAAGTTATATAACAAACAGTTACGAGGTTTCTTGTCTTTATACTGAAGGTTATGATCTAGTAAAGGGTAAGCTTATATATGGAGAGTTTAGTGATTATGTAATGTCTAAGAAGATAGCAGATGAACTGCTTAAAAAGAGCGGACTTGCTAATTATGATTCTTTATTTGAAAAATTGAATCAAAATTATTATCATTCTAACTATTCTAAGAATCAACATCAGTTCTCAGGTATTGTTGACGAGGACACTGATTTAGTATATGAGGCTTTGCCTAATAAGAAAAATAACAAGTATCTTAACAACTATGGCTATATAGGTGTAAAGTATAATGACACTAATTATTGCAGTGGACAAGTTTATTCTGTAAATAATGCTAAGGCATTAGATGAGGCTCCATTATTATATGGCACAGCTACTTTAAATAATGGTGAAGTAGTAGTAAGCAAGAAATTCTTTGATGAGAACTTAAACCTACAAGAAGTATTTGATAAATCAAGTCTATATGTTGATAGCACTCTATCTTGCAAAATAGTTGGTGTAACAAATGAGGATACTTATGAGATATATGTAGCTAACAGTGATTATAGATATATCTTAGAAGATGGATCATTCAATCTATTCCAACCTAAATTTAACCCTAAAGATTCATATAGTTACTATTTACTTGATAACACTAATAAATTAGATAGTGTAAAAAAGGAAGGGTATAATTCATATACTTATTCAGGATATTTATATGATATAGCAAAACTTGAAAGCAAAGCTAGTTCTTCTAGTTACATACAGTCTATTGCAATATGCAGCGTAATTCTAATTATCTATATCTTCTTTATTATGCGTACACAAATAATAAAAGATATCTATAAGATTGGTGTACTTAGAAGTTTAGGAGAGAAGAAGATTAGAATGTATTTAAATTATACTCTAGAAATTATAGTTACTATGTTCCAAACAGTATTTATATCATTTATTATATTTACTATTATATTTGGTGCAGTAGAACTTAAGGTGGCTTCTTATTCAAATTCTAGTTTTAATTTATTTACATCTGCTTCAAGTTATTATACATTTCTAATAATGTTACTAGTAACTATTGTAGTAGGGCTTTTACCACTAGCTAACTTACTTAGACAAACACCTGCTAAAATATTAGCTAAGTTTGATATGTAATATATATTAAAGAAAGATTTATTTTAAGTCTTTCTTTTTTTATACTTAATTGTTGTAAAATAAATATGTAATTAAATTTTAGATATTAAGGAGGAATTATAATGAATAGACAAGTAATTAATGGTATTGAAATTAATTCGTTAGAAGATCTAAGTAAATTAAAACCATTTATAGATGACAAAACTTACAAATTAAACATTGCAAGAATATCAAGAGAATTAGATATAGACTCGAGAACAACTTTAAAATATATTAATGGATTTAAACGTAAGAAAACAAGAAATAAGAAGAGTAAATTAGATGATTATTATACTGATATAGTTAAAGCATTAAAAACTAATAAATTTTATTATAAGAGAAGTTTATATCTTTATTTAGAGGAAACGTATAATATAGATATACCTGAAGTAACATTTAGATATTATATAAATATTCATCCTGAACTAGATAAATACTTTAAGTGATAAATAAAAAAACAACTTAAATTACACTGCAATATAATACAATATAACTAAGTTGTTATAATTTATAAATACACCTTTTAATTTCTTAAACATCCAAGAGGAACAACATAGACACCATCATCTCTGCGATACGCAAATTTATCTTTTGTTATTACCATTAAGAAATTTAAATTTCCTGTCTTTTTAGTATCAATATCACTTGCTATTGCAAGTAAATGTTTTGAGGCCTCATCTATATCAATATCACTACCTAATTTGACTTCGATGAGTGACCATGATCCATCTCTAAATTGTAATACAATATCAGCTTCTCTTTTTTTAGAATCACGATATTTATACACTTTAGCATTTAATGTATCCGCATAGATTCTTAAATCTCTAACTGCAAGGGATTCAAATAATAGACCAAATGTTGTCATGTCTTTGAATAAACTATCTGGTGATAAACCCAAGGCTGCCGTTGCAATAGAAGGATCTACGAAATGACGAGTTGGTTTAGTTCTAATTGCAGTCTTACTTCTTAAATATGGATTCCAAGCTTCAAGTTCTTCAATAACATATAAATTTCTAAGTGCGTTCATATATTTGTAGAATGTTTCACTATCAAAGGAATCTTCAAAGGATATGACATCGTTCTTTAATGTGGTATCAGTACAAGCTATTGAAATATTTCTTGAATAAGCTCTTAGTAAATGTTTTGCTCTTTGTTCATCTTTCTTAAGTGGAATATCATTTAAAGAAAACATATCCTCACTAACAAGCATTTCATAATATGAAAAAGCTTGTTCTAGTGCAACATCCTTATCTTCGGTTAATGAAAGAGGCCAACCACCTCTGCAAATTGCAAAAGCATAATCTTTGATGTTCATATCAGACATACAAGGATTAAATTCATTATTCATCAATTTCTTTAATGATACTTTACCATTGCTCTCTCCGCTTTCAAAGAGAGACATAGTTCTCATCATTTTCTTAGTGAATCTACCATTTCCTGTGTGTTTATTATTATCTACTGAATTATCATATTTTTCTTTATCAGATACACTACCAGTTAAGATAAATTGACCAAAACTTTCCGCATTATCAACCTCAACTTTTATTTGATCCCATATAAAAGATACATGTTGCCATTCATCAATTAAAATAGGCCTTTCCCCTTGACTTAAAAAAACATCGGGAGCATTTTTTGCTAGTTCAATAAGATTTTTTCTATTAGTTATCGGCATTAAATCAATGACAGTTTTTGCATGTTTCTTACATGTAGTTGATTTCCCGCACCATTTTGGGCCAACAACAAGAACAGCTCCTTTTGATTTTAAAGCAAATGTTAAAACTTCATCAAATAATCTTGGGATATATTGTTTTTCATAGTTCATAATAAACACCTCCTTATTGATATTTTAACATAAACCGAAAAAATATCAATGTTTGAACCGAAAGAAAAATAGCTTTTCAACCGAAAGAATGTTAGACTTTGAACCAAAAGAATGTTAGACTTTGAACCGAAAAAATATTATTTTAAATATTTATTTAATATAAACTCAAGAAGATATTAATATAAAATCTGTTTCATTATAAAGGTAATTTTAACATCGTTTGTAAATTTTATTCAAATATTATATAATAAATTAATTAAGTATTTGTTTATTATTGGGGAGAGTGTTTCTTGTGGATTTATATACAGCTATATTTATTTTAACAGAACTTGCATTACTAGTGACTATATCTAGTATATTTATATCTAGTGGATATTCTAAAAATAAGAAGATATTATCTTTTATATTATGTCTTTTAATTATGATATGTGCCTTCTGTGAGTTTTTAAGTTTTAGACTATCAGTACTTGGAACTTGTAAGAACTTGCATATCATGCTTAAGTGGCTAGAGCTTAGCATAGCCCCTATAGCTGGAATATTGCCAGGATTTATATTATCTAAGAATGAATTAAAGTTTAATAAAATAGAAATCTTTATAATATCAATAGTAGTATTAAACTGTATATTTGAAATTGTATCTAGTTTTAATGGTATGGTATTTAAAGTAGATAATAATTCTTCATATTATCATGGTAAATATTATTTTATCTATGTAATCTCATTTATTATTTCAATGGTTTATTTTATTTATAATTGTTTTTTAATTTATGTAAGAAGAAAACTATTATTTATATTACCTCTTTTATTCTTATGTTTACTATTGATTAATAGTATCATTATTCAACTACTATATCCTAATGTTAGAATAGACTGGTTAACTATTGCAGTAGGAGTAATCTTCATCTTTAAATTCTATGGTGATATCTTATCTAATGTTGATTCACTAACTAATCTATTTAATAAAGCTTACTTTGATAATACATTAAGAAATTCTACTAAAGAACTTACTTTAATATTCCTTGATGTGGATAAATTTAAAGAAATTAATGATAAATATGGTCATATTAAAGGGGACGAGATACTTGTTAGTGTAGCGGAATTAATTACGGAAGTCTATAATAAAGCAGGCTATGTATGTCGTTATGGCGGAGATGACTTTGCGGTCATAATTAAGAAAAAACTAGATATTGAAAGTTTAAATAAAATATTTACAGATAAAGTATTGAGAAAAAGAGAAGAAAATGATATATTTCCTACTATTAGCTTAGGTTATGCTATATTTGATCCTAAGAAGGAAAGTGCTATAGAGGCTATAGAAAAGGCTGATAAAGCAATGTATGAAAATAAAAAGAATAGAAAGTAAATATATAAGGAGTTTTTAATGGTTAATCAATTTTCAAGAACAGAATTATTAATAGGAGAAGAAGCTATTAAGAAACTTAATAATTCTAGAGTGGCAGTATTTGGTGTTGGCGGAGTCGGTGGATATGTTGTTGAGGCTTTAGTCAGAACTGGTGTCGGAGAGATTGATATCATTGATAATGATACTGTAGCTTTAACTAATTTAAACAGACAAATTATTGCGACATACGATACTATTGGTAAATATAAAGTAGATGTAATGGAAAATAGAATCTTATCTATTAATCCTAATTGTATTGTTAATAAATATAAAACATTCTTTTTACCTGAGAATAAGGATTCTTTCCCTTTTGAAAAATATGATTATGTGGTAGACGCAATAGACACTGTTGCAGGAAAGATTGGTATTATTGAAAAGTGTAATAGTCTAAATATTCCTCTTATTACAGCTTGTGGTTGTGGTAACAAACTTAATCCTCAAGGCTTTATTGTAAGTGATATTTATAAGACAAAGATAGATCCTCTTGCAAGAGTTCTAAGAACTGAACTAAAAAAGAGAGGCATTAAAAAACTTAAGGTTGTCTACTCTCTTGAAACCCCTTTAAAGCCTAAGGCTAGTGAAGAAGAATCAAGTAAGAGACAAGTTCCCGGATCTAACGCATTTGTTCCCGCTTCAGCTGGACTTTTAATTGCAAGTGAAGTTATTAAAGATTTAATTAAAATTTAAATAAAATATTGTAGTAACTAAAATTTTATTATATAATCAAATCATATTTAGGAGGAAATGTATTATGAGTTGGTTTAACAAACAATCTAGATTAGTTCAAATTTTATTATTATTAATCCCTGGTGTTAACTGGATTACTGAAGTTGTAGTTCGTGTTACAGGTGTAATTCAAAAACCTACTACTGAAAATATCTTAGGTTTAATCTTCGGTATTATTATTCCAGTATTTGGTTGGGTTGACCTAATTTGGGTATTAGTATTCAATCACTTATTATTATGTAAGTAAAATAGGAGCCTTTTATAAGGCTTTTATTAATTTATAAGGAGAAAATTTATGTCAGACGAAGAAGTTAAAACTGAAATAGTTGATGATGAAAAAAAGAAGAATAATAAAAACAATAATTCTACATCACTTGATGATGTAATTAAATTAGTTGATAATCTTCCTTTATGGGCTAAAATTATTATAGCTCTTCCTTTTCTAGATGTGCTTTGGCATGTATATAGAATATTGAAATCTGTATCAAAAAATGATACATTAGGTATTGTTCTTGCAGTACTTATTATTGTTATTGGTGTTCCTTTCTTCTGGATTATCGATATGATTTGTATTGCAGTAAATGGCCACATTTGGTGGATAGATTAGGAGGTTAATATGGCAAATAAAGGTGTAAAAACTGGTAAAACTGGTACTATGGGATTAATTGCATTCGTTGCAGTTATCTTTGTAGCTATCGCCTACATTTTCGTAGGTCTTCAAGCTGCTTTCTCAGCTTGGGGATGGAGCGTAAGCTTTGGTAAGATTCCTGGATTACTTCAATGGTTATCATCAGTTATGCTTACAGGTATCGTAGTATACTTAAGTTATGACTTTGCGATGAGACAAAAGAAGTGCTGGAGAGTTATCTGGTGGATTCTTGCAATCATTGCAATCTGTGCTGTTTTAGGTCTAGGTGGATTCAACGCATTTAGATAATAGTATTAGAGGTTAGATTTATTTCTAATCTCTTTTATTTTTTACTTTTTATACATATTTCTGCGATATTTTAAATGTATAATAATCCCATAAGTAGGTGATAACTATGCTAGAAATAAATAAATTAAAAGAATATTTAAATATATTAGAATTATCTAATGTATCTTCTATAGATGAATCTATATTAAAAAAGAACTATATAAGATTAAGTAAGAAATATCATCCTGATGTATGTGATGAAGAGTATAAAGATGGTGTAATGTTTAAAAAGATAAATGAAGCTTATAATTATATTAAAGATAATTTAAGCCTAGTTAATGATTATTTAAAAGATCCTTCTAAGTATCAAAAAGCAGAATACCAATACAATAATCAATATAATACAGGATATACTTATATAAGACCTGAGGATTTATTTAGAGCTTTCTTTAATCAAAATACATATTATACTGAAGAAGATTTAAAGAATATTCGTAAAGAGAAGAAGAAAGCACGTCTTAGAAGAAAACTATATTCTAGTTGTTTCTTAGTACTAGGTATCTTATTATCCTTTGTATCTCCTTTCCTTGGTTTATTCATAATTATTATGAGTTTATCTCAATTAATTTTTAACTAATAATATAAAGAGGTTTACATATAATGTGTAAATCTTTTTTTATGATATTGTATGATTAAAGATGAAGATTTATTTGGTCATTTATTTGGTCAAGTTGACTAATTAATTATTTTTTTGTTGAATTATAAGAAAAACTAGGATGTGATTTATCCTAGTTG
>CAVCUQ010000038.1:0-13277 GCA_963605425.1 uncultured Eubacteriales bacterium | reverse complement strand
AGGTTTAGACCTTAGGCTTTTTATTTGTAGTAAAATTATATAAAAAATGATATTATATAAGTAGAAGACTTTAAGGAGATATTATGGATAATTTCTTTACCGATTTAAACCCTTACTTTTTTAATGTGTTTACAGGAAAAAATAGAGAAATCAATTATGAATTATTATGTTTAATTAATTCTAATATAGGAAGCAATGTACATAACAATTCATCAAGAGAAGAACTTGTAGATTTAATTAGTACATTCTTTAGAGAACATCCGCAGTTTAAGTTTTATAACGATGAAACTGGGGAAGAAGATAATGATACTGACTATAAGAAGATTGCAAGAGATAAGATCTACTACTTTGTAAAAACAGGTTGGCTTTTAGAAGAAGAAACTAGTGATTTTAAGAGTCAATACATGGTAGATGAGAATGCAATCCTGTTATTGAATTCAATGGTTAGTATTACTAATGGCCGTACTAAACAAAATGAATTATATGGTTATGTATATCAAATATATAATGCAATTAAGACCTTTAGTATAAGAGAAGCTATAGGTATTACTGAACAAATTGTTGAATCTAGTAATACACTTGTTAGTATGCTTAGAGGTGTTAATGTTAGTATTAAAAAATATTTAACACAATTACTTCAAAATAAAGATTTAACTCCAGCTGAAATCCTTGAAAAATTACTTGTAGATTATAATGATAAAGTTGTAATAAAGAGTCTAGATAACCTTCGTAAAAAAGATAATCCTGATAATTACAGATTATATATTAATGAAAATCTAGATAACATATATTTTAAAAATCATGATGAACTTGTAAATTTATACATCAAAGAAAAATTAAATGGTGTAGAAACACTTGAAAATATAGTTATAGCGGAAGATTTCTTTAAAGATAGTTTTAATACTGTTAAAGATGTATTTAATAATATTAATGAGCTTATTAGAATATTAAATAAGAATAACTCTAAATATGTATCAAGTGCTAAATCTAGGTGTGCTTTCTTACTTAATGATAATATTAATTTAGAAGGTATTATTAATGATACATTAAAGAATATTAAAGATATAGAAGATTTTACTCTTATTGAAGATGATTTCTTTAACGTTTATTCATTAGGTTCTATTAGTGAGGATTCACTATATCAACCACGCATCAAACAAAAGGAAATGACTGATGTAGTAATAAAGGAAGAAGAAAAGTTAGATATAGAAGAAATTAATCAAATTAAGAATAATTTCTTTAAAGATAATATGTATTCAGCTTATAAAATTAATGAATATGTTATAAATTCGCTTGGTGATAAAAATAAGATTGAGGCTAGTGAACTTATAACTGAAAGTAAGAGTGAGGACACTATAAAACAATTCTTAGTATTATTATATAGTACTAATAAGAATGTATCTTACAAGGTTGATTATGATACTAAATTAGATAATTTTAAAAGATATGATATAGAATTTAATAATTTCTATATAGAAAGGATTTAATATGGCAATACTTGATAAAACAGGAGCTCTAGAGAAATTTGAAGAATTATATAGAGGATTTACTGATACTAAAAGAGAACAATTTTCTCGTCTTGTAAATAAATTACTTAAAGATAATTTTATTTATGTATCTATTGATTCAGATAAACAAGATTATTATCAAATATTAAATTATAGAAATGCAATTGAAGCTTATTTATCAATTATTGACTATAATTTAATTCATGATGATAATAATAAGGTTTTCTATATAGAAACATTAATAGATAGAAATAAGATTAAATTAAAGAAGATTGATACAGTAGTATTACTTGTCTTAAGACTTATGTATTATAAGGGTCAACATGAGGTTACTCTTGATTCTCATGGAGCTAATGTAACAATTAAGGTTATTGATTTAATTGATACTATAAATAATACTACTATATTTTCAGATGAATCTTATAAAACAGATTTACTTAATTCTTTAAAGTTACTAAAACGTTATAAGATAGTAGGATTTAATTTTACAAGTATAACTTTAGATGCGCTTATTACTATCTACCCAACTATACTTCAGGTTGTTAAGAATGATAATATTAAATCATTAAATGATAAATTAGAAAGTTATGTTAAAGAAAGGGGGACTTTAAATGATACTTACGAAGATTAAACTTATTAATTGGCATTTATTTACTAATGAAACTATCACATTAAAGGGTAATACCTTACTTTCTGGTGAAAATGGTACTGGTAAATCTACACTAGTAGACGCTTTATATTATTTATTATCAGGCGGAGATGATAAGCATTTTAACCACGCAGCTAACCAAAATGCTAAAAGAACCCTTGAAACATACATGAGATGTAAGACAGGGGTAGAGAATAAGGAATATTTAAGAAATGAAGCTAATTTAATCAGCCACATTGCAGTAGAATATTACAGTCCTAAGACAAGTGAATCTTTTGTTCTTGGTGTAGTACTAGAACTTCAAAAAGGAAACAGTAAACCTAAACCTTACTTTTATTTTATAGATAGATATCAAATCAATGAAGAGGATTATATTTCTAATAATATTATTTCTAATTATAATACTTTAAAAAAGAATATTAAGAATTTAGAAAGCCTTGAGACTAATGGTGTTAAGAAGAGAAGAGAAGCTATTGCCCGTGATATCTTTAAACTAGAATCTAGTGATAAATATTTTGATCTATTAGCTAAGGCTATTGCATTTAAACCTATTGAAGAAGTAAATTCTTTTGTTAACAGTTTCTTACTTTCAGAAAAGAATATTGATCTTGAAACTTTAAGACTTGATATGCGTAACTATAAAGAAATCCATGAAAGTCTTGTTAGAGAAGAAAACAAGATTAATTGTTTAAATGAATTTATTGATAGTACTATTAAGTATGAAACTAATAGAGTTGATATTGAGTATTTACATGCTTTACTTGAAAAGGCTAATATTCAAAATCTAAATAATAAAATTAATAAAAATAAAGATTTAATTTCAAGTATTAAACTTGAGGTTAGTCAAAATACTAATAAAAAGAATGATTTAAATTCGAGAATAAATGAAACTACTAAGGAAATCACTTTACTTGAGGCTAATGAAATATTAACTGCTTTAAAAAATAAGAAAGATAATTTATCTAAGGATGAAGAAAAGTATAAAGAAGTATTATCTAGAATTTCTTATTATGATGATTTAGTAAGAAAAGAAGATATTATTAGAAAGAAAATATCATCTAAAAATATATTCTTAAATTCTTATTTAGCTAAAGATTATATTAAATTTATAAGTGATGTTAATAGTTATAGTAATGAACTTGATAAGATAAAAGAATCTAAGCTAGAAGAAAAAATTAGACTTCAAATTAAGATTAAAGAAAATGAAGATAAGATAAAAGAATTAGTTAATAAATTAAATTCTATTAAAAAAGGTATTAAACCTTATGATAATAACTTTACTTCTCTTAAAGATGCTGTAGAAAAAGCCATAAAGCTAGAAACAGGTAAAGATGTAACAGTCAAACCTTTATGTGAATATTTAGAAATTAAAGAAGAAAAACAAGACTGGTCAAATGCGATTGAAGCTTATCTTAACACTCAACGTTTTGATTTAATTGTTGAACCTAAATATTTTAATATAGCAGTTAAAGCATATGAAGAAATTAAGAATCACAACAATATCTATGGTATTGGTATTGTTGATGTAGCTAAAATTAGTGATTTAGAGACTAATGAAGATTCTTTATTTAATGCCTTAGAAATTAATAATAACTATGCCCTAAGATATGCTAAATTCTTACTTAATAATGTTATATGCGCTGAAAGTATTGAGGATTTAAATAAGCATAAGATATCTATTACTAGAACTTGTATGCTTTATAAGAATTATTCAGCTAGAGCTTTAAATAAGAAATTATATGAATCACCTTATATCGGTAGAGACGCTCTAAGAAGACAAGAAGAAAAAATAAATAGTGAATTAGAAGAAATTAATAAAGTTCAATCAAATCTTAGAGAAGAATATAATAGATGTGATGATGATATACAAATACTTTCTAAATCTAAGGTAGATACAATTAAAGAGATGGATAATTTCTGGGCTAGTGAATCTACTTTAAAGGATAATATTCTAAGACTTAAAGAAGAGATTAAACATGATGAGGCAAGTCACGACTTACTTGAATTATCTAATCAAATTAATGAAAAGAAAAATAGAGTTAAGGCTTTACATAGTGAGGTTTCTTCTCTTGAATATAGTATAAATGAACTAACTAGAAGAGAAGGATCTCTAGAAAGTGATATTAAACAAGATAGTGAAAGACTTGAAATATCTGAAAATAATTATAATAGATATATTACTCTAATTAAGGCTGATGAATCTAAGTATTTAGTTTATTTAAATAAAGAAAAAGAATACTCACATAATGATAGTTTAAGTTATACTAGAATAAGTGATGATTTAAGAAGTAAAGAAGTTTCTAATAATCAAATGCGCACAGGTATTGTTCGCGGAATGCAAAAATATTCTAATTCTTATAGATCAGAACTTGTAGCCCAAATTGAGAATGCTGAAGACTTTATTAATGAATATTATAGAATTAAGAATAATAATGTTACTGAATATACAGAACGCAGCAGGCAAGCATTTGAAAAGTGTGAAGATGGATTTAGAAGTGTATTCTTATCAGGTCTTAGATCTAATATATTAGAAGCTCAAGAACAAATTAAAAAATTAAATAAGAGCCTTGATAAACATCCATTCGGACGTGATAAAGAAAAATATCAGTTTGTGTTTAAAGCATCTAGCGATTTAGAAGATTACTATAGAATTATTATGTCAGGGGATGAAATAACTGGTAAAGATTTATTTACCGAAACTCTTAATGAAAAAGATAGTGCTATTATTTTAAATCTATTTAATAAGATAGCAGATAGTGATGAATCAAGAGAGACTGAAAGTTATCTTGCTAGATACTTAGATTATAGATTTTATATGAACTATGATATTAAGGTCACAAATGATAAAGAAGAAGTTTCATTTATATCTAAGACTTCAAGAGAAAAGTCAGGTGGAGAAACTCAAACTCCATTCTATGTTGTTATAGCTGCTTGTTTTGATGAACTTATGAAAAAGAGCGAAGAAGCTTGTTGTCTTGTTATCTTCGATGAAGCCTTCAATAATATGGATGAGGGTAGAATAAGTGATGTACTTGAGTATTATAAAGAACTATCTATTCAATTATTTATTGTAGTTCCGGGTGTAAGAACTTATTCTATAGCTCCTTACATGGATTCAGTTATCGGTATAGCTAAGAGCGCAAATAGATTAGTATTATTCCATGAAAGTGGTAAATAAATATGAGTCTTAAAGATGACATCTTAAATAAATTAATTGATAAATATGAACGTTCTGTCTTATCTAAAGAAGGATCTGATCGAAATTTAAAGATAAAACTTGAAACAAGCGATAAAATGTTTTCTAGCTATCATTCTCGTCTTTCATTTAAATATAAAGATGAGAATGATATGGAAATTAATAAACTCGTATCGCTTGGATTTATAGAGGCTTTCTTTGATAAGAATTGTGACTTTATGTATCTAACCTTAAATACTGATAAAGTTGATGAAATATATAGATATTTAAATAGAGTTAATAGAAATATAGAAACTAAAGAAATTTATGAATATATATCTAGTTATAACCCTATAAGTTTTATGAAGAACTTTAAAGATTATATTTTAAACTATATAGATAAGAATCATGTTTACCCTAAAACTTATTTTGAATCTTTAAATGAACTTAAAATTTATATATTAATAATAGAAGAAATCCTTAAATTAGATACTGAAACTATGAAAAGAGACTTTTCGGTTCGAGTATTAAAGGATTCTAAGGCTTTTAAGATATATGAAGCAAATGTTACAAGAATCTTTAAAGATTTTGACCCTGATTCAATAGACCTTGATAAAGATGATATCTTAAAAGAATATAATATTGTATCTAATTATTCTTATACCTTAATAAAAAATAAATTAAGATTTAAATTAGCAGATACTATCATTGATTTATCTAGTTTCCCTTTTGAATTTGCCTTATCTAATCAAATGATAAAGTCACTTGAATTACTTGATTCAAATATTAATAAGATCATTACTGTTGAAAATTTAACTAGTTTTTATGCAATAGAAGAAGATGCACTTATAATCTATCTAGCTGGTTTTCATAATAGTGTAAAGACTGAACTATTAAAAAGATTAAAAGAAAAATATAGTAATGCAGTATTCTATCATTTTTCCGATATTGATTGTGGTGGATTCTATATATTTAACCATTTAAAGAGAAAAACAGGTATCAATTTTATTCCTTATAAGATGGGTGTAAAGGAACTTCTTGAAAATAAAGATAATTTGAAAGATTTGACTCAAAATGATATTAAGAAATTAAGTCTAATGCTTAATGATGACAATTTTAAAGAATTTCATGAAGTTATTAATTATATGTTACTAGTAGGTAAGAAACTAGAACAGGAAATATTAGACTAAAAAGAAGAACTAACTTATGTAAAGAGTTAGTTCTATTTTTAAGTTATTTAGTAAATAATTTTGAACTAGAGAGTATATTAGAATAAATATTACCTGATAATACATCGTTATATTTACATATGAAGATACCAGATATTAAGATCATCATATATTCACTATCATTATCAATAGCCTCATTACCGTAAACTTCTTGAAGACAATCTTTCATTACTTTTTTCCAGCATTTAAATTCATTCTTTATCATTTCATCTATTTTATTATTATATTTTGCAAGCACAATATGCTAATGATGGGATTAAAACTCATAATGTAAACAAATTGTAAATAATAATTTAAATATGTATTTTCAAATAGTTGTTTGATAGAATATAATATAGGTAGAGAGGCTTATATATGAAAAATGAAATCAAATTAACTAAAGAAAATTATATAGATAGAGATATATCTTGGATGTATTTCAATTATAGAATATTAAAGGAAGCTGAAAGAAGCGATGTACCACTTTATGATAGACTTAACTTTTTAGGTATTTATTCATCAAATTTAGATGAATTCTTCAAAGTTAGAGTAGCTGCTCTAAAAGGCTTAAGTGAATCTAATCTTGATATTTCTAAGAGTAAAAAAGAAGTATACAATAAAGTACTTGCTTTATATGAAGATTATAGCAAGGAATATTCTAAAGCATTAGATGATGTATTTGAAGAACTAAGAAAAGAACATATTAATTTGCTTGATAGTAAAACTATCACTAGTAGTGAAAAAACATTACTTAGAGATTACTTTATTAAGAATATTGTTGGTTCAATTAGTCCTATTATTATAACTAAGAAATCTAATCTATCATTTATTAACGATGAATCTATCTATTTAATTGTAGAACTTAAATCAAGTCGGAATTTAGAAACTTGTGATTACGCTATTGTTCCGATTCCTTTTAAAGGAGAAAAGAGATTTATTACTTTAGAAAATGATGAATCAAATCACAATGTAATCTATGTGGATGATGTTATAAGACTTAATTTAGATATTATCTTTAAACCATTAGGATACGACATATATAATGCCTATAGTTTTAAATTCTCTAGAGATGCAGAACTTGAGATTGAATCTGATCCTGATGAAGGTATCCTAAAGAATATCCTTCAAGCTGTAAAGGATAGAAAGAAAGGATTACCTGTTAGAATTATTCTTGAAACAGGTATGCCTAAGCAAATAGAGACTCTTTTACTTAAGAAGCTTGGTGTAAAAGAAAATGAATTCATTTCTTATTCATCAAGATATCATAATAATAAGGATTTAATGGCTTTCCCTAAATTTAATAAAAACTTAGAATATCCTAAATGGGCTCCTAAAACACTAGTTAATGATGAAAGTTTAATTGATAAAGCTTTAAAGAAGGATATTTTAATTTCAGTCCCATATCAGTCTTATGATTTATTTATTAAATTTCTTCAAGAAATATCTATTTCTAAAAATGTAACTCAAATCAAATCAACAATATACCGTGCAGCTAAAGATTCGCTTGTTGTATCTAACTTAGTTAATGCATCTTTAAATGGTAAAAAGGTTACTTGCTTAGTTGAACTTCTAGCCAGATTCAATGAATCTAGCAATGTATCAATAAGTAAGAAACTTCAAGATGCAGGTGCACAAATTCTAGATTGTAAAGAAGGATTTAAGGTTCATGGTAAAGTAATGTATATAAAGCTTAAAACAGGTAAGAATTTAGCTGTAGTATCAACTGGTAATTTCCATGAAGGAAATGCTAAAACTTATACAGATAATGTACTTATTACATCTCGTGTCGCAATTGTTAATGAAGTAGGACAATTATTTGAATATCTTGAAACTCCATATAAACATCAAGTATTTAAGAATTTACTAGTTTCACCAAACCATATGTTTTTGCCACTAAAGAGATTAATTAAAAATGAGATTAAGAACGCAAATAATGGTCTTAAGGCAGAAATTAGAATTAAGGTTAATCATTTAACTGAAAAAGAAATAATTAAATTGTTGTATGAGGCAGCGAATAACAACGTTAAAATTAAACTTCTTGTTAGAACTAATTGTTCTATATTGTTAAACACTAAGACATTAAAGAAGAATATTGAAATTCATGCTTTAATAGATAAATATCTTGAACATAATCGTATCTTTATCTTTGAAAATGGAGGAAATCCTAAATACTATATAGGATCTAGTGATTTAATGGATAGAAATTTATATAACAGAGTTGAAGTTATGACTCCTATTTTAGATGATGATATAAAGAGTGAAATAGATTATATCTTCAATTTAGGATTTGAAGATAATACTCATTCCTTTGTTGTAAATAACGAGTCCTTTATGCCATATCGTAACGATAAGGAAAAGGTAAGAAGTCAAGAAGAACTATTTAAACATTTTAATAAGGAGAATTAGAAATGGAAAATTACGCAAGTATTGATATTGGTACTAACGCTATTAAAATGCTTATTAAACAAGTATATTTTAATAAAGATAAGAAATTAATCAAGAATACTGTCCAGGAACTTAGAATCCCAATTAGACTTGGTGTTGATGTCTTTAATTATGGTTTTATAACTGAGAAAAAGATTGAAAGTTTATGTCAAATCTTTAATGTATTTAAGACATTATTTGAAATATATAATGTTAAAGAATATAAATGTTATGCGACTAGTGCAATGAGAGAAGCTACTAACTCAGAGACTGTTATTAAAGAGATTAAAGATAAATCAGGTTTTGATATTGAAGTAATTACCGGTGTTTCTGAAGCTAATACCATTTCTTTAATTGCATCTGACTATAAATTAGATGGTAACTATGTCTTTATTGATGTAGGTGGTGGTTCAACTGAAGTATCTTTATTTTCCCAAGGTAAGATTATAGATTCTAATTCTTATCCTCTTGGTACTATTAGAATCTTATCTAAACAAGATAAGAAGAAAACATGGAAAGAATTCTATGCTAAACTTGATGATTATTATGCAAGATTTGGTAAACTTAATATAATTGGTACTGGTGGTAATATTAATAGATATTATAAGATCGATTATAAAACTAATAAGAAACCTTATATTAAAGTTGATAACTTAGAAGCTATTTACCATGATTTACAGGCTTTAAATGTTAATGAACGTATTGAAAAATATAAGATTAAACCTGATAGAGCTGATGTAATCATACCGGCAGGTAAGATATATTTAGATGCTTCTCATCATTTACATTCAAAATATATTATCGTTCCTCTTGTAGGATTGAATGACGCAATTATTGATATTTTAGTTCAAAATAATCTAGATGTATTATAAAAGGCTTTATTATAAGGCCTTTTTTTATATGGAGTATATTTATTTTAAGCAACATATTAAGTAAGATTTAAGCAAGATGTTGTTTATGTTTATCCTTTGTGTTAAAATTAATTTAATTAAAGAAAGGATGATTTTTATGTATAAACCACCATTTTCCATTACTAATAAAATGCTTAATTATTCAATGGCTATAACTGAAAAAATAGGAAAAATTACTACTTTTAAATCACTCGCTAGAATGCCTATATTAAGACGGAATAATAAAATCAAGTCTATTCATTCATCCCTAGTTATTGAAGCTAATTCTTTAACTTTGAATCAAGTTAAAGATGTAATTGCAGGAAATTTAGTTATGGGTCCTGCTAAAGAAATACAAGAAGTAAAGAATGCATATGAGGCATATAACAAAATAAAAGAATTTAATGCATTTAGTGAATCGGATTTATTAAAGGCTCATAAAATATTAACTTATTTAATAGATGATAGGCCTGGTAAGTATCGAAATCATGGTGAGGGAGTATTTGACGGAGAAAACTTAATATTTATGGCTCCACCAAGTGAATTAGTTCCAAAGCTTATGTCAGATTTATTTGACTGGTTAAACAATGATAAAGAAACTCCTATTTTAATTAAATCATGTATATTCCACTATGAATTTGTTTATATTCATCCGTTTGGAGACGGGAATGGTAGAACAGTTAGATTGTGGCAAAATGTTTTACTTACTAGTTGGAATCCATTATTTGAATATGTTCCAATTGAATCTCAAATAAAAAAATATCAATCAGATTATTACAAGTCTATTGATATTTGTAATAAAGTAGGTGATTCTAATTTGTTTGTTGAATTTATGTTAAAGATGATAGATGAAACATTAGAAGAAGTATTAAATAGTGTAAGTAAAGAAACAAGAAATATTTCTGAGGGCGTAAATCGTTTACTAGATATAATGGATGATGATATTAGTTTATCTGCAAACGAGATCATGAAAAGGTTAGGTATTAAATCTAAAGAAACTTTAAGATCTACTTATTTAAATCCAGCTTTAGAGAATGGCTTAATTAAAATGACCTTACCTGATAAACCAAATAGTAAAAATCAAAAATATATCAAAAGTTAATATTAAGAAACATTATTTAGCAATAAATATTTTACAGATTATATAAATGTGTTGATTATTTTCGGCTTATATTATAAAATTAAATAAAATTATATAAGGAGAAATACAAGTGGAATACGTAATTGAAACTAAAGAAATAGTCAAAAAATTTAGAACAAAAACAGTTGTAAATAAAGTCTCTATGCATATTAGAAAAGGTGACATTTATGGTTTTATTGGTAAGAATGGTGCTGGTAAGACAACTGCGATGAAGATGATATTAGGTCTTCTTAAATCTAATTCAGGAAGCATTGAATTATTTGGAAGTACTAATTTAAACGAAGGTAGAAGTAAGATAGGATCTTTAATTGAAGCTCCTGGTATTTATAAAAATTGTACTGCCTATGAAAATATGAAGAGATTCTCTATTCTAGCAGGTGGAGATGATAGTAAGATTAAAGAATTACTAGAATTTGTTGGACTTAAAGATACCGGTAAGAAGAAGGCTGGTAAATTTTCTTTAGGTATGAAACAACGTTTAGGTATTGCAATTGCTCTTTTAGGAGATCCTGAGGTTTTAGTTTTAGATGAACCTATTAATGGACTAGACCCTGAAGGCATTAAGGAAATCCGTGATACTATTGTTAAATTAAATAAAGAAAAAGGAGTAACAATTTTGATTTCATCTCATATTCTTGATGAATTAAGTAAAATTACTACTCGCTATGGTATTATTGATCAAGGTGTACTTTTAGAAGAAATCGATTCAACTGAACTTGAAGAAAACTGCAGACATTCGCTTAAATTTACAGTATCTGATATTGATAAAGCAGAGGCACTATTAAGTAAGAATGGATACTTAACTGATTATGAGATTAAAAATAATAGTATTTACCTTTATTCATTTTTAAATGAAGCAGCTATTATCAATAAATTACTTGTTACTAATGATATATTAGTAAGTGAGGTTTCGCAAAAGAGTGCAGACCTTGAAGATTACTTTATTGAAAGGATGGGACACTAATGAAAAAACTATTTAAATTTGAATTTAGAAAGTTACTTCATTCAAGAAGTTTCTATACTTGTCTTATTATTTGCTTAGTATATGCCTTGTTACAATGCATAATCCTCAAAATGGTTAAAGAATCACATTCTAAAGATGAACTAGCACTTATGTCATGCCCTTCAATGTTATTCTATATTATTATGGCTGTATTTTGTTCTATATTTGCAACAGAAGATGATGAATCAGGTGCTTTAAAGAATATCTATGCTAAAGGATTTAGTAAAGTTAAAGTATCATTTGTTAAATATGTTGTTATTATATTAGCCTCATTAGTTTTCTTTGTTTTAGCTACCTTCTTAGGTTATATCTTAGGTTTAATATTCTTTAATAGTAATACTACACAAATTAAAGATTTAGGATTCATTTTATTAAAGAGAGCATTTGTAACAGTTGCACTTGCATCTTTTTGCACTACTATAGCTTTATTATTTAATAGACTTCCAGCTACAATGACTTTTAATATTATAATCCCTATTGTTTTAAGTTTAATCTTAGTTTTAGTTGATATGCCAATTAAACAAAAATGGCCTGATACTAAGTTTTCAATTGCAGCTTTTGAGTTGACTAATATGTTTGAAGCTGTAGCTAACGAGTCATATTTTGTCAATATTATAGCCGCTAGCATTATTTATACTATCATATTTGGTGTGTGTGGTTACTTCTTAAGTAAGAAGAAGGAATTATAATTAGAGGACCTGCCTTAATGGTGGGTTCTTTTTAAACGTTTCAAAATATATTAAAAAGAATTAAAAAAAGATTGACATCTATAAGATAGACATCAATCCATAAATAATATTGAGTAGTAAAATTATTTTAAATTCTTAATCAAATCTTTAGCTTCATCTGAAATATCTTTTATTTCAAGACAAGGTTTACCAATCAAATAACCTTGAACATAATCACAACCAATGTCTTTGACACATTGCAATTCCTGGACAGTTTCAACACTTTCGGCTATAACTAAAATGTTATTAGTCTTACAGAAGTCTACAATAGCTTTGGTAAATTGTAGTTTCTTTAAATCTTTATCAATACCTCTTACAAGAGAACCCTCTAATTTGATAAATTTAGGAGTGTACTCAAGTAACATTCTTAAGTTATTATAACCTGTACCATAATCATCAATTGCATAGTTAACATTAAGATTAGTGATAGATTTAATCTTTTTATCAATAATTGAATCTTGACCAAAATCTTCTTCAATTATTTCCACTACAATTCTATCTAGAATAGCACTATTATCTTTTGCAAAACGCTCAAAATCACTATCTTTAAA
>CAVCUQ010000037.1:0-14328 GCA_963605425.1 uncultured Eubacteriales bacterium | reverse complement strand
ACAGCCCCAACAACAGGTCTAATGCCTTACAGACATTATTCCCCACTAACAATACTAAAGCAGTGTTAGTAGCCCCTACTACCTCAGATATGACGTCAAATTTAGCTATTACACGATTTTAATATAACAGATGATATTTTATACATGCTATTTAAACAAATGGATTGTACGCGATTTTTAGAAGTTATGTAATGTGGTTGAAAAAATTGTTATTTTTACTCAAACTAATTGTATAATAATAATGTAAATAATTTAACGGTTATTTACGTTAGTCCTATTTCTTCATATCTACCTCCTAATTAGCCCCTAGCCCCTAGGGGTTAATAATAACATTATTTAGGTTCTAGATAAAATAAATAAAATAGGTTAAAATTAAAACAAATAATTGTATAATATATATGTAAGGAGGTATTAAAATATGGCACTATTAACAAAGTCAAATAACAAAGAACGTAAAGCAGTTATTAACCTTTCAGTTCCACTATCACAAATTTATTATTTAGATCAATTATGTGAACGAACAGGTAAAACACTAAGTAAGTTACTTCAAGAATTTATTGAAGAACATATTGAAGCTGAAAAAGCAAAAACAAATACTATTAACGAATAATTATTAAAAGGAGACATAAAACATGGAAAATTTAGTAGTAAAAACAAAATCAGTAAACGCTTATGAAAACGAAAAGGGACATAGATTTATCAGAATTGTCTTAGAAAATGGTTGCGTTACATTTATTAATGAAGGTTTAGTAGCATATGCTTGTCAAAATGCTAGTAAAACAACATCTAAGAAGAGTGAATAGAGGTTAGTCCTCTATCCTCTTCATTTAAAATAAAGGAGATTATATATGTTGAATAAAGACGCTAGACAACTTATTAAAACTTATATAGAACAATTAAAAGAAACATATGAAATGTTAAATAATGATATAGATGTTTTTTTTAATTCAGAATGGAATGATGCTGATTATTCCAATGTTTTACTTTCTATTTCAAACAGTTATTTTAAATTTATGAAAGAAGAAACAAAACATCTTAAGGAATTATTAGAGAAGGAGTAATTTATGGATAACGAAGAAAAATTAAGACAAGATTTTAAACAATTAGATGACTATGCCTTTGATATGGATTTAGCAGAAGTTATGTATTCCTTATGTACAGACTATATAGAGTCATATGATTATGTACAAAGATGGATTGAAGCACAAGAAGCAAACGAAAATGATGAAGATAGCATAGAAAGGGATATCTTCTAATGAAATATGTAGTAATAACACCTAAGGCATCAAGGTATCAATATAAAATAAACAATAAAACACACTTTTTATTAGACGGCTTATGTAAAGAAAGTCAACAAGATTTATATGAATATGTTAACTTATTAGAGAAAGTAGACCCAACAAATAACTACTATTTATGGGATGTTGCAGAACATTACAATAAATTGGTTATAGATGCAATTAAAAGTCAATATATACTCTATACTATAACTGAGGAGAAGTAAATGAATGATGCAAAACTAAATTATTTATTCAAGCAATTATCCAATTCTGTAGAGTATATAAATGATAAAATATTCTCTAAAGCCACTAATACTGAAATAACTAATGTACCTGCTTATATATGCTCCGTAAATGGAGGTATTCTTAAACCAGCTGATATTAATAATGTAATTAGTATATTATCATATTATAATGAACCTGAAAAGCGTTGACCAGATTTACCCATTGTAACTAAAGCAAAGAAATTAGGTGCTATTACAAGCAATGAAGGTTCACCATTTGATTTAGATGATAAGCAATATCAAATATTAAATATACTACTATACCACCCACAAGAGGAAGTAATGTTCATTACTTGTGGGGTAGGTGGTAGTGGTAAAAGTACTTATTTAAATATTGTAAGACAAATATTTAATGATTGTTCCAATGCCTCATTAAGTGATTTAAGTAATCCATTTGTAGTAGCTGAAGCAGTTAAACATAGATTAATATGTTCAGATGAGTTATCTAAAGGTGATATCGATTGTAAGGTTTTAAAACAATTAGTTTCCAAGCAACCAATGATAATAAACCCTAAGAATATGAGACCTCATGAAATAATAAGTAATAGTGGATTATTCTATTGTTGTAATAAAGCCCCTAAAATAGATGTAACAGATACTGGAATATTAAGAAGAATTATTTATTACGAAAGAAATACGGTTATTAAGAATCCTAATGTTTGGTTAAAGGATAAGAAATATACAGAAGAAGAACTATTATGGTTTTGTAGAAGAGCATTAGCCTTTGAAAATGTTAATTGAAGAGATCAATTCCTAAACGAAACCCATAAATATTTAATGAAAGAAAATAGCGTATATTTATGTGGAATGGGCTCTGCAACATATGAAAATTATAAGGAACAATGTAAAAGCAAAGGCTATAAAGCATATTCAGAAAATAATTATTATGAAATAAAAAATTTATTCAAAACCTGAATGGAAGATGGTAAAAAAGAACCAACTGAAAAAAGGGAATTAACAGCGGAGGAAAAGGAAAGGTTTGAGAAATTAAAACAAAAAATACTTAATAAATAAGGAGGTCTCTAATGGCTTACGGAGGAAGAGGATTAACACAACTTACATATGTAGAATGTAGTCAACAAAAATTTAACGAAAATCTTGGAATAGTATATTCTTTAGGCAGAACAATTATATTTGATAAATATATCAATTGCTACAATGCAGATAAAGAATATAAGGCTAATAATATGCCTACACAATATTTTGGTAAAACATGGTACGCTTATCTACAAATAGCTAATAATTTTGCATATTTAACATATAGAGCAGGTAATAAATGGCTTAATTATAAAACTAGTCTTTTTAAGGATTATGAAGATTCTGAATATGAGGCTTCAGCTCCTGAAAGCACAGGATATAAAACCTACGCCTATTTTAGAAGATTTTGCAAAATAGAAGACTGTAATATAGATATAGCAGTGGTGTCCCCTTACTCCAGACATAATCCTAAATATGTTAATAAAAGATTCAATAATTGTATTGGTTATGATAGAAATAAGGCATATTTAGGAACATGTAAGAATTTATTAGTTCCAACAAAATTAATAGACAGTTACAGATCTCCTAAAAATAATGAAATTGGATTTAATACTGATGGAATACCTGTTTATGGACCATGTGATACGGTTTGTGCACATATCTTCAAAGCAGAAATAGATGAAGGTATGCAAAAATGGGTTAAATTCGTAACAGATAAAGTAAAAGAAGACCCTGAAAGATATAAACCTTATTATCAATATGCTGTAGGAACCATTAGAAGACATAATTTGCCTTTATACAATACCATTATTTATAACAATAATAAGTTCATTGAAAAATATTGGAATGATGAGTATTGTTTATGGAGCACAACAGATAGTTTGGTTTCTCTAAAAGAAATACCAGAATTACCTTTATCTGATAAACCTGGAGATTTCAAAATAGAACACACAGGTGATTTTGCCTATGTGGATACAGGTTATCAATGGAATTATACTACTCCCTCCGTTAAAGGTCTTAATAAAGACAAAGTTAAAAAATATGTTGAAGAAAATAATTTAAAATATTATGATATATTAAATCATCCTAATGTAAAAATTGAAACTATTAAAAAATGGGAATTCAATGGAGAATACCTAGAAAGAAAGGAATAAGCAATGGCTAAATACAAATATGTAGCAGAAGAAATACATAAGGTAATTAAGAAATCAAGGGCTGAATGAACCAATGATGAGATAGATCAAGAAATCAGAAAATACTCAATGAAAAAATGAGGAAACAGTTATCAACCTTATTTAAAGAATCTTTACGAAGGAAAAGATTATGAAGGTTTACGTAGAGTTATTAGAAATGAGGTAAAAGTATACCTATTACATAATGATGATTTCACTGTTAAACAAGCAGTTGAAGCATTTAGAAGAAGTAGAGCATATGTATCTCAGGAAGATTTCTATTCCGATTCAATTAAACAAGAATTGAAAAATCTAGGTGTTTACAGAAATATGGTAAACACGGAAACATACGATAAAACCCGTAAAAAAGGTACATTTAATAAAATAAGTGATGTTAAATATAAAGGTTATGCAACTATTGATGGTATTTCCTATAGGAAATATGCTTTTAAATCAAATGGAAGACAATTCTATGTATATACTAATCTATCTCCTAAGTCAGAGAATTATAAACCTTTAATAACAAAGGAGAATTACGGTGAGTAAAAAAGACATAGATCCCGAACTTATAGCTCTTCATAAACAAAGTTTAGCCTTAATTAAAAAGACTAAACTTCCTTTCTATAAATTAAGAAGCATATTAGGTTATGACTGAGCCATATATTATTATCTACTTGGTGGTAGAATGGCAGGTAAGTCATATGCCGTTACAGACTTCTTCGTACATCAATTCTTTGAATATGGTAGACCATTTTACTGGTTAAGATTAACTGAAGCAGGTACAAGAAAATTATTAAATAATAATGCTGAAAAACTAGTTGACCCAGACTTAAGAAGAAGGTATAATCTAAACCTTAAAACAAGAGGGGAGAATGTTTATAATATTACTTACAACCCCGATGGTTCTGAAAAGAAAACATTAATGTGTAAGGTTTTAGCATTAAGTACATTCTATTCCGATAAAGGTCAAGGATTCTTTGATAAAGATTATTTAAAGAAACCAAATGCTTATTATAATATATGCTTAGATGAAATGAATAGAGAAGCCAATGAAAAGAATTCCTTTGATATAGTATATGCCTTTGCCAATGAAGTTGAAAACATTGTCCGTAATAGTAAACATAATATAAGAATAATATGTATAGGTAATACATTACAAGAAGCCTCAGATTTGTTAGTAGCAGTTAATTTCCTACCTGATAAGTTTGGAAGATACAAATTAGTTAAAAATAAGAAGATACTAAACCAAATGATTAAAGAGTATAAACATGCTAGAACAGATAAAGAAATGCAAATAATACATGAGAAATATAAGAATTATGACTTTGGTAAAAGAGCGGTAATAGAATATATGGAACCTACAGAATCCTATAGAGCAATGAGAAATGGTTCTGCAGCTGAAATATTAAGTGGTAATAGTTCTACATTTACCAATGAAGTTATAGTAGATACTAGTTTAATCAACCGTAAGAGATGTAATAAACCTACAAGTATAATTAAATTTAGGAAAGATAAATCTACTTGATTCACAGTTTGAGATGGTAATGTAATATCGCCATATAACGGTCAAACAGCCACTATAATTGCTATGCGACCTTATCTTGATGAAATATTCAATCCTGACTTACAAAACAATATAATAACGCTATTTGACACGAGATCATTTACATTTAAAGATTTAAGTACATTTAAGAAATTCCAAGGTCAGATACAGTTATTAAAGCCGAGAAAATAAAAAAAAGGAACCCGAAGGTTCCTTTTTATTTTTGAATTATTCTCAAGCTCCATAGTATGTTGTGTTAACACTTGGGTTTCCAGTAAATGTTCCACCAGTTCCAGTGAACATATCTTGGTTTCAATCAGAATATATTGAACTTCCAGTTCCGCTTGATGGTATTGTAAATGCAGTTTTATATTCATTTGTTTGTGTTTCGGATATTTTAATAGACGTGCAATTCATGAACATTTTTGAATAACACATAGACTGCATATTAATAGCAGGTAATTCAGGTGCTTGTGTTAGGGAAGTGCATCCGTGGAACATGTTATAATAACACTCCCCAGCCAAACTCGTAGCAGGTAATTCAGGTGCTTGTGTTAGGGAAGTGCAGCCGTAGAACATAGTTGCATAACAATAACTAGCCATATTAATAGCAGGTAATACAGGCGCTTGTGTTAGGGAAGTGCATCTTTCGAACATTCTGTAATAACAATAATTAGCCAAATTCGTAGCAGGTAATTCAGGTGCTTGTGTTAGGGAAGAGCAGCCGTAGAACATGTACTCATAACAATAATTAGCCAAATTCGTAGCAGGTAATTCAGGTGCTTGTGTTAGGGAAGTGCATCTGGAGAACATGTACTCATAACAATAACTAGCCATATTAATAGAAGGTAATTTAGGTGCTTGTGTTAGGGAAGTGCATCCGCTGAACATGTAATGATAACAATAACTAGCCATATTAATAGCAGGTAATTCAGGTGCTTGTATTAGGGAAGTGCAGTTTTGGAACATGAACATATAACAACTTGTAGCCAACGTTAAATTAGGTAATTTAGGAGCCGTTATTATAGGTAATCCAATAAATAAAGAATTATAAGCATTATTAGCTAACATAGGTGTTTTTCTATAATCTAGCAAGGAATCTACGCTTCCACTTACTTTTAAATTAGTAGCATTATTAAAAGTTCATACCAAATTATCATCGCTTTCACCATTAGCCGATGTGCACATATGTGTTCCACCCGTACCTCTTAAATATATTTTATTATTAGTTGATGTAAGGGTATCCTTACTTGTATAAGAACTTCATTCCTCTCCATCTAAACTATATTCCAAAGTAGTATCAGCATTATCTAAGGATACAGCTAAAGTAAATTGAGTATCACTTTCAAAGCATAAAGGATCTTCATATTTTACTAAACTTATAGTATTATTCACTATTTGTAAAGTGTATTTGTCCCCATCAATTTCAATAGGATCTCCTACTGTAAGTTTATCTTGTTTAGTTTCTATATTTTGGGCATTTAATGTTTCAGCAGTCATAGCACGAGAGATTTCACTTTTCAACCCGTTATCTAAAGAATTAATCTTGAAGTTTATTATAGTGTCTGCATCCGCTCTAGATTTACTCTCAGCAGCAACATTAGTATTAACTATATCAATTCTATCGGATAAAGCCTTGTCTGCTTCCTCTCTTGCTTCTGCTTCCGCATCCACATCACCACCTGTAGAACTTATAACATTATCAACTATTGTAATATTATCCCCAGCAGTTAACTTGTCTTGTTTACCATTTAAAGCCGTTTGTATATCAGTTTCATCAGATTGTAACTTTTCTATATCGTCCTTATTCTTTTGTACTTGTTCTTGTAAATTACGATAAATTTTTCCATCTATAACTATAGCCATTATTTATTCTCCTTTTCTGATTTAGATAATTCCTCATCAATTTTCTTTAATTGTTCTTGAGTAGTTTTATCTATTGTTATTTCTTTATTAGATTTAATAGCATTTACTATTGCAATTATTGTGCTAACTAATATTGAAATGCCTACAATAATTAAATAGATATCATTAAATGTTAATGCTAGCACTGTAGCGGAGGCACATAGAGTAACATTATTATTCATATTAGAGTTCACTTTCATAACCTTCAAATGTAGGTACTGCTACTAATTGGAATAGATTCTTAAATCTATTTATAAATACTTCGGTAACATCATTTACAAGCATTGACCATAAATCAGAGTAGGCATCTAATTTAGATTTCTTGTAATTAGTAGTATTTTGGCTATCTACATATCTTAACTCAGGAATATCTAGTGTTGTTGTTTCAGAACTCATTTCACTAGGATTTAGAGCATGATTATAAATAGCTGCTGTACCTTTTAGTAATTCTTCATCGGATAAGTTTCTTATCTTATCCTGAATATCTAATTTAATTTCCCAAGCAGGACCATATTGCCATATAATTGATTGTAACTTAATTTTAAATTGAGTTTCATCTGCATTAGCAATAGGTGAATTACCATACTTGGATACAAGTAAATAATAAAGTACCTTGTAATTATCCGATGTTATGGTTTTAGGAAAACCTAAAGAACCATAATCGGTTACAAAGTCGTCAACACTAGAATAAACATCTAGGAATGACTTAGTAGGAAACATTTGCATTGTCATTATCCTTTCCTGTATTAGCCCCTTCCGTATCTCTATTGTATTCTAGACCATCACCATCGATATCAGCACCAATAATATTTTCAGCAGGTTCATATCAAATAGATGTACCTCAAATACTGTTAACTATATTACAGAAGTTTTGTCTAATACTTACATAATCTTGCATTACTAAGCCTACAGGACCACCATTAATGTCTGCTTCAGATTGTAATGTGTGTGCTTTCTTTTCAAATAAACCACCATTATCAATACCATAAGTTGATAATCTTAAATTATCTAAACCTTGCATTGCTAATAGATATTCTTGAGAATTACTTTGTTTATTTGCTAATTCTTGGAAGTCCACATTACCAACAATAGGAACATAACCAAGACCATTTAATGAAGCCTTTTTAAATGCCTTAGCTGCGTCATTAACTGACCCTGCTTGATCGGCATCATTAACTCTGACTCCAGTAACGCCACTTGATAGGTTTAATGATGTTGCCATCATAGGTACCATTTCTGCCATAACATCTAATATAGGATCATTTATTGTTTGTCTTGGTAAAATGGTTTCACTTAATTGTTTAGTATAGTCATGTAATAATACGGCACTACCTACTAAATCCTCTGCAGTAAGTTTAGCAGGATCCTTAATACCATAAACTACTTTTAATTTAATATTTGCTAAATATTCCCTTTGTGCCTTATTTTCTTCTTTAGTTCCGTGATTCATAGGAACAGGGTGAATTGAATTAAATCTTCCGTAGAAATCACATGTTCCATCTAAGGCATAAGGCATGAAATAGAATTCATCTAATGCTGGAATATAGAAGAATGCTAATTGACCTTTATAATAAAGCATTCTCTCTAATTCTTGAGATGTTAAATTACAAGGTAAATTGTATCAAGTACCTCTATTTACGGCATCTTGTTCGTCTATTATTCTTAATGCTTTTTTAATATCTTCTTTTGTAGCAGATTTAAGAGGATCATTAACTCTTGTAGGTAATCCTGAGGCAGGATCTATTCCTGCCATTAATTTAAGTGCATTATCTGTTAAATAGGATTTGCTCATTACTTAACCTCCTCATATGTGGCTAATTTCTTTTTAGCATTTTCAATATCTTGTTTAATCTTATTACGTGTTCTGATACTTTGTTCTACTTCACTACGAGCTAATATAGCCTTTTCTCATTCTTTTTTAGCTCTAGTCATTTGACCTTTAGCACTAGATATTTGTTTAGAAGATTTACCTTCAACCTGTGCCATTTCATAATCTGTTTGAGCATACATGTGCTTATCTTGGGCTTCACTAACACCTTTTTCAGCACCTTCAAGTTGTTGATTTAGATATCTATCAACCCATTCATCTTTTGAAGTTATTTTATCAGTTGCTTCAGAAGGATCTGCATTTTGAATAGCCTCAGGTAATCTCATATCAGTATCATTCTTTAGATATTGTTCATTGTTTTCAATTTCTTGTTGAATTTGTTTCTTAGCAACCTCTTGTTCAGTTGCTTGCATTTTATTAGATTCATCAAGTTTCTCTAGCCCCTTTTTAACAGTGGCTAATTGAGAAACTGAACCTAATGTTGAGTTTATAGATTGTTGAATAGACATTATTCTATGTAAACTCCTTTCATTAATTCATTATTTAATTCGGCTAATTCGCTTGGTGTTAAATCACCATTATATTTTAATATATTAGCCTCTACGTAACCGGATACGTTAAATGTACCTACATATCCTGCTTTCATTCCATTTAACTTAATATATTCCTTTAATAATTCCTTTTCCTTATCTGTAGCACTATAGTATTCTATGAATGGAACATATTTACTGTTAGCATTTAAAGAACTAGTTTTACTTAAAGAATTAGGTAAGGCTTTAATATTTTGTAGGGAGAAATTAAACATATCTTTCTTATAGGAAAGATCTTCCTTTTGTTGCTTTTGAAGTATTTTATAATCTGCAATACCACCTACTGTGGAAGCAAGACCACTAATAGTACCACCGGCTAATGCTCCTAATCCACCACCAACTAGTGAACCAGTCATTGCTCCTTGTACAGTAGCGCTAACACCACCTGCAATAGCACTAGCAATAGCATTAGTATTATTTATATCATTATATACTTCCATATGTTGTACTTCTCTATTAAATGCTTGTTGATATGTTTTATTATTTAATTCATATTGTTTCCAAGCGCTATTTATAATAGGTAATGAGAAGTCTCCTGTACATATTAAACCTCTAGCATCATTATAATTTGAACCATATAAACCACTATATACAGGTTGTACCTCTATAAATGGGTTATAAGGCTTATATGTGGCTAATATCTGTAATGCTATTAAGCCATTATTCTTTGCTAATGACATCTCATATTGACCAGAATAGTTAGGAGATACTAATCTAATAAATTCTGTCTCATTAGATATTTTCTTATCTGAATCCATTACTAATGCACTTGATAAGTCCTTTAGTGTAGAATTCTTTAACGCCTTTGATACATAGAAATTAAATGAGGATTCTTTAGGATATAATATATAACCTATAGGATTATTATCTTCCATAATTACTGAATAATCTATATTATTGGATCAACCATCATTAAATGTTAAACTGTTAATACCATCTGAATAACTAGTACTCTTAAATTTTAGGGGACAATAAGGTAATATTTGTATATCATATAAGGTATCATTAGAACCAGTTGTAGTTGTATTTGCTATGATATTATTATAGACAAGTTCTGAAGTTTCCTTACTCATTTCATATCCATTAAGTTTAATAGTTGAATCTACTGGATATGGCATACAGAACATTTTATAAGGTGCATCGGATAAGTTATTAGATGTAGCAGGTATTTCAAAGGAAATTGTTTGAGCTTCTGATACTTTTGTAAGTACTAATTTGTATACTTTATATGAATAATAAACACCTACTTGATTATAATATTTAACTTCTCCATTTGTTTTATTAGCAAATGTATTAGCTATATATCTTGTTAGGTCATCATCTGAACCGTTTTTACTATTCTCTGCATAGTTTTGTTTAACATAAACATTATTTGTTGAATAGAAATTTACTAAATATACGCCATCTTTAAATAATACTTTATTACCACTATAGTTTAATAATGTATCCACAATATCTGAATGATCATATGTAGGATTTACACTAGCTAGTAATTTATTTAATGTATTCCAATCTACTCAATTATGTCTTGAGGCTTCTCTCGAAGCAGTGTAATGTTCATAATCACAGTCAATGGAAATGTAATTAGGTCTTGGATCTACATCTACATTTCAGTCAGATGAAGGACTTGAATAGGCTAAATAAGTATTATATGTTATAACATATTGTGAATCAATTGTTTGAATAGGTACTTTAAAACCTTCCAATTGAGGACTAGCCTCTAAAGGATTATTTACATACTTATAATATTCCCAATCCGTGTGATCTATATCTCTTGCATCTATGTCATAATCAGTACTTGAGGATACTGTTATTTTACTTAAGGATTGTCCTTTAGGCATATAACCTATAATTCAAGGACATAAGGTTTCATCATATAAAGGTTGTTCATCTTTTTTTATTTGATTAAAAGTGAATCCTTCTTTATTAAATAATAAAGGGTTATTGGCATCCAACATACATCTATTTACATTGTATATATTATTACCTAAATTAGAATAGTCGTCTGCTATTAAATCCCTTTTTAAAGTGAATTTATATTGTTGATTTCTAACCTTTTCTGATTTTACAATGAATCATCTTGATACAATATATTCTTTATTTACTGCTGTATATCAAGCCACAAAATAATCAGGTAATCAAGATTCTGTTCAATTGAATGTAATTTCTGTTGCTAAATTATCTTTTTCATTGAAATTATATTGGTTTACTAAATCAACATAATAATTGGTAGATGTCTTTATGTACTCAACGGTACTTTTACATCTTTTTATTCTTCTGTTATAATAATTATTGTATTTAAGAAATAAGTATCGCATAGACCTTCCTTTTCCCTAAAGGGAAAGAAAGCCCTTAGGCTTTCTTTATTGTAATTAATGGATATGCTTTTAATGCTTCAAGCGTATTATGTCCAAATGTTAAATACTTATTCTCTGTTAATGACTTAGGATTGAAGAATGATGTACCAACTTCAAATGCAGACATGTAAGGAGGTAATTTAACTAACACTTTAGCTATGATCTTTTCATCTTGTGTATAAGATGTACCCTTAGGTGCTGTATCAGATGTTTTAATTAAATCTCCAGGGAAATAGTGATTTGAATTAATAACTTGTTCAACTAAAGAACGAACTTTAGAACCATCACCAGCTGTAGCAGTAGTATTAACTGTACCGAAATATCTAGCAGGTAATGTTTCCTTTGCAAATGTTGCTTTTAATCCAGCATTATCGAAGATTACAGGTAAATCAATATTTTTAATCTTATTGATTTCTTTAGCATTAAATATTACTTTAATTTCATCTTCTGAATAACGTCTTAATTGACCATAACCATTGAAATCTCTATTGTAGTCTGACATTTCAGTAATTAAGTCTGCAATTGCTTGAGCAACTACTTGACCTTCATTATCGCCGTCTGCTACTGATACTTCTAGTTCATGAATAGGAGCTTCACCTTCTACTGTACCAATGAAACAGTTATAAGTAGTACCGTCATAAACTTTCTTTGTGTCAGAGATCCAACCAGTCATAACTGATGTGAATGCACCAAATGCACCTTCATCTCCTCATGCTCTCTTTGATAGATAATCATCTACTGTTAATGAGATTTGTCTAAACTTATCTAATACGATAGATTGAACTTCAGGTGCTTCAGGTCTATGTAATTCTAATAATTTAGATGCTTCTGCATCATTTCCCCATTCTGAAGAAGATAATGCATCTGTAGAATAGTAAAGTTTAGTATCACCATAAAGTGTACCATCAACTCTTGCTTGATCTACTAAATCAGAACCTTTAATATTGTCTGAAAATACTTCTTGGCTTATAATCATGTTGTAAAGAGCGCCAAAAATTTCATTACTCTTTAATTTTCCGTCAAATGTTGACATTTTTTTTCTCCTTTTGATATTGCTTTAGTAATATTGAAGAGGAATAATGTCTGTAAAGGCATTAGACTCTCTTTCTTGGTAATGAAGGACCTACATCAATTGTGCGTCTTTGTAGTTCATTGGTGAATGCTTCGCTATCACCTTGTGCGTAATCTATACATTCTTGGAATACTTTTGCTACTCTTTCTGCACATTGAACGTCCTCTGTTGTTGGCACTATTTTCTTACCTGTAGGTAGGAATGGATCTACTCCACCTTCATCGATAATAGCATCTCTTAATTGTAAAGACTTTGTAATATAAGTTAAATTGTCTAAATCTTGAGCCTTATCTCCAAATAAGTCTTTTCTTAATTGCTTTACATCATATTTAGGCTTTGCAGGTTCTTTGCTTTCAACATTTGATCCGTTGATCAAAGTGTCTAATAACTTCTTATTGTCAGCTTTTAGTGCCTCATAATCTGACTTAGAAACAGTATTTTGTTTTAGATCTTTAATAGCGTCAATGTAGTCACTGTTTGAAACTACTTCGCTCGTTTCGCTTTTTAAATCTTCCATTTTAAATCTCCTTAATTAAAGTTAGGGAATGACAGCGCTATTGCTCATGATACAGCCTACTGTGATTACATAGTCAAACTTCAGGACCTCTTCGGTATCACTCTGCTAGTTTGATTCTGTAAGATATATGAACAAAGTTCTCCCATATTATTATACAATTTTTTCAACCACATTACATAACTTCTAAAAATCGCGTACAATCCATTTGTTTAAATAGCATGTATAAAATATCATCTGTTATATTAAAATCGTGTAATAGCTAAATTTGACGTCATATCTGAGGTAGTAGGGGCTACTAACACTGCTTTAGTATTGTTAGTGGGGAATAATGTCTGTAAGGCATTAGACCTGTTGTTGAGACTACTAACACTGCTTTAGTATTGTTAGTGGGGAATAATGAGGTTTATCTCATTAGACAGTTGGGGACATTGTTGGTAAATAGTTGTATTTGTAGGTCGGTTATATTTACATTGTTGGTAAATAGTTGTATTTGTAGGGTGGTTGTGTTTACATTGTTGGTAAATAGTTGTATTTGTAGGGTGGGTTATGTTTACATTGTTGGTAAATAGTTGTGGTAGTAGCTTGGTAGACTGGTAGGGGGGGGTTGGGGGTGAAATTTTATATAGTTGTATATTACATTGAGGAAATAGAGGATACTGTAGACACTGATAGACTGTTAGGGGTAAATTTTTAATAAGTAGTATTACATTGAGGAAATAGAGGATACTGTAGACACTGATAGACTGTTAGGGGTAAATTTTTAATAAGTAGTATTACATTGAGGAAATAGAGGATACTGTAG
>CAVCUQ010000036.1:0-14679 GCA_963605425.1 uncultured Eubacteriales bacterium | reverse complement strand
CTTGTCTTTGTTTGTGTTTTGGATTTTCGCAAATAACCATTACACGGCCTTTACGTCTAATAACTTTACACTTGTCACAGATAGGTTTTACTGATGGTCTAACTTTCATATTAATGCCTCCATTTGTATTACTTTTGTCTGTATGTGATTCTGCCACGTGTTAAATCGTATGTTGAGATTTCAACCTTGACTTTATCCCCTGGTAAAATGCGTATGTTATGCATGCGGATTTTACCAGAAACGTGAGCTATAATATCATGATCATTTTCTAATTTAACAATAAATTGAGTATTTGGTAAAACGTCTGTTACAACGCCAGTCATCTCAATTACGTTATCTTCTTTTGCCATAATTACCTCCATATTGTAATTAATGTAATGAATCCATATAGGTTCAATGATCAATAGCTGGTCTACTTTATAGCTTTTGAATCAATTTTTGTGTTTTTGCCATATGGCTAGATAAAGGGAGATAAACTCCCTTTTTCTATCATATCATATTTATTTTGACAATGCAACCTTAATATCATCAAAAACTTTATCAACGGCTTGATCACCATTGATGGTTTTAAGTAAACCTTGTTTCTTATAATAAGCTAGAACTGGTGCAGTTGATTCATCGTATACTTTCAAACGAGAACCAGCTGTTTCTTCTGTGTCATCATTTCTTTGAACAAGTGGTGATCCACAGTTATCACAAATTCCATCTTTTTTAGGTTTGTTGAATTCAATGTGGAATGTAGCACCACAATTCTTACAAATACGACGACCAACGATACGTCTAATTAAGATTTGTGGTTCAACGTTTACATCAAGTACTGCATCAAGCTTAACATTTAAATCTTTTAAGATTTTGTCAAGTTCTTCAGCTTGTGAAACATTTCTTGGGAAACCATCAAGTAAGAATCCATTTTCACAGTCCTTATTTGATAATCTTTCTCTTACAAGTCCAATTGTAACTTCATCAGGTACTAATAATCCCTTGTCCATATAGCTCTTAGCTGTAATACCAAGTTGAGTACCATTTTTTATAGCATCTCTGAACATATCTCCTGTAGAAATATGTGGGATGTTATAATAATTTTTAATTGTGAAGGCTTGAGTACCTTTACCAGCACCAGGTCTTCCCATAATTAATAATCTCATATTTCCATCCTTGTTTAGTCTATAAACTTTTGATAAGATTCTTTATTTTCCGCTTCAGTTTCGATTTGGTTAACTGTTTCAACAGCTACACCTACAATGATAAGTAATGATGTACCACCAATTGTAATTGAGCTTGAAGTGCCAAATGCTAATTGAACAAAAATTGGGATTAAGGCTACTAATGTAATACCTACTGCACCAATTGTTGTAACACGGAATAATACATTTGAAATTTGAGTTTTTGTTTCTTCGCCTGGTTTGAATCCAGGAACAAAGGCATTTTGTTTTGATAGATTATCACCCATCTTATCTGGATCTATTGTTAAGAATGAATAGAAATAAGTGAAGAATACTATCAATAAAATGTAAAGTAGCATACCTATTGGTTTGGTAGTAGTGAATACTTGATCAATCCAATAAGCACCTGTATTAGTAGATGTGCTTAAACCCATCATACCTACAATTGTTGTAGGAATTGATAATAGAGTTTGAGCAAAGATAACTGGCATAACACCTGAACTATTAAGTTTAAGTGGAATTTCAGAACGTTCGCTACCTTGTCTATTTGCATATTGTACAGGAATCTTTCTCTTTGCAGATTCAAAGTAAACAATTCCTAAAATCATTAATACATAAATTACGATAATCGCAATAAACTTAGCAAGATTTGCTCCTGAGAAATTACTTCCTAGGTAATCTGTGTTAAGCGTATTAAACATACTAGGTATAGAAGCAACAATACCAGCACAGATGATCATAGAAGATCCGTTTCCAACACCATGTTGTGTGATTAGATCGGCTAACCACATTGTAAATGCTGAACCAGCTGTAATGACGATAGCCATATACAGATAGTAGAACCAATTTACTGGGAAAGCTTTAACCCAGAATATGTTCTCGGCACGAGTACCAAGTCCAAGTAATAGGGCTAATGCTTGTATTAAAGCAATTACTACTGTTAAATATCTTGTAACTCTATTAGATTTTGTCTTACCTACTTCTCCCATTTCTTGCCAATCCTTCATAGCTGGAATAACCATTTGAAGCATTTGCACAATGATTGAAGCTGTAATATAAGGCGAAATACCTAAAGATAAAATAGAGAAACTTGACAATCCTCCACCTGAGAAGGTGTTAAGGATTGACAAGAAGTCATTATTTTTTAATGTATTTTGTACACCATTGATGTCAATAAGTGGCACCGGAATGAATGTACAAACTTTAAATACAAATAAAATTAAAATAGTAAAAGCTAAATGTTTAATAATTTCTGGATCACTAAAAATCTTCTTAAACTTATTGATCATGACTTATTAGATCTCCTCTACTGTACCACCATTATTTGTGATAGCTTCTTTAGCAGATTGAGAGAACTTATTAGCCTTAACTGTAAGTTTCTTTTCTAGTTGACCGTTTCCAAGTACTTTAACACCATCGAATACTTTCTTTACAAGACCTTTAGCATAAAGTTCTTCTACAGTAACTACTGAACCATCTTCAAATTGATTTAAATCTGAAAGGTTAACAATAGCGTATTCTTTTCTATTGATGTTCTTGAAACCACGCTTTGGTAAACGTTGGAACCATGGTAATTGACCACCTTCGAAGCCTGGACGAGTACCACCACCTGAACGGCTGTTTTGTCCATTTTCTCCTCTACCAGAAGTCTTACCTAATCCGCTTCCAACACCTCTACCGACACGCTTTCTAGTGTGTCTTGCTCCAGCAACTGGCGCTAATTGATTTAACATATATAGGCACCTCCTTGTTTATCTATTTAATTATAATCTTTTTTAAATTAAAGTTCTACAACTTTGATTAAATGTGCAATAGTAACTAACATACCTCTGATTGCAGCATTTTCTTCCTTAACAACAGTATCACCGATGTGAGAAAGTCCTAAAGTCTTAGCAGTAGCAACTTGATTTGGTCTTTGACCGTTAATTGACTTAACTAATGTAATCTGATATTTCTTCATAATACTACTCCAAAATCTCAGCAACTGTCTTACCACGACGAGCAGCAACTTGTTCAGCTGATTCTAATTGCTTTAAACCTTCAAATGTAGCTCTGATAACATTAACAGGAGTCTTTGATCCTAAGCTCTTTGAAAGAATGTCTGTGATACCTGCTAACTCAAGGATAGCACGAACTGAACCACCAGCAACAATACCTGTTCCTGGAACAGCTGGACGTAATACTACTTTACCAGCACCGAATTCACCAGTTACAGCATGTGGAATTGTGTTGTTCTTAAGTTCAACAGCAACGATGTTCTTCTTAGCATTTTCAATACCTTTTTTGATGGCATCAGGAACTTCAGTAGACTTACCTTCACCGAAACCGATGTGTCCCTTCTTATCTCCAACAACTACAAGTGCAGCAAAACGAGAATGCTTACCACCCTTAACAACTTTTGTAACTCTCTTGATTGAAACTACTTTTTCTTCGAATTCATCTTGTTGTTCATCTTTAATTTCTTCGCGTTCTTTAGACATGAGATTTTCCTCCTTCTAGAATTTTAAGCCAGCTTGACGAGCAGCGTCAGCTAAAGCTTTTACACGACCATGATATAAATAACCACCACGGTCAAATACTACGTTTTCGATATTTAAAGCAAGAGCACGCTTAGCAATAAGAGTACCAACTGCAGCTGCAGTTTCAGTCTTATTACCTGAAGCGATTTCCTTGTCTAGTGAAGAAGCACTGCATAATGTCTTACCAGCTTCATCATCAATAACTTGAACATAAATTCCTTTATTAGAACGGAAAACGTTTAAACGTGGTTTTGATGCAGTACCTACGATATTTTGTCTAATACGTAAATGTCTTGCTTCACGCTTTGAATTTCTTGACACTTGACTAATCATATTATTTTAGTACTCCTTTCTATTACTTCTTAGCTGTCTTACCTTCTTTACGACGAACATGTTCATCAGAGTAGTGAATACCTTTTCCATGATATGGTTCAGGTTCTCTCATTGAACGAATATTAGCCGCAAATTGACCAACAGCTTGCTTGTTTACACCAGAAACATTAACTTTAACACCCTTAACAACTTCAACCGAAATTCCTTCTGGAACGTCAAATTCAACTGGATGTGAATAACCTAGAGAAAGGATTAATTTAGTACCCTTTAATTCTGCACGGTAACCTACACCAACGATTTCTAATGTTTTTGTAAATCCTGTTGATACACCAGTGATCATGTTAGCAACATTAGCTCTAGTAGTACCATGCATCATGTTAGCTTCCTTATCATTGTTATCAGCAATTAATGTTAATTCATTATCTTTTAACTCGAAATCAACACGAGAGTCGATTGTTTGAGTTAATTCACCCTTAGGTCCTTTAACAGTAACTACGTTACCGTTCTTTGTAACTGTAACACCTGAAGGTATAGTAATAATTTTCTTACCAATACGTGACATATTTTATACCTCCTAAATATTACCAAACATAAGCGATAACTTCGCCACCAATATTTTGCTTACGTGCTTCTCTATCAGACATAACTCCGTTAGAAGTTGAAATGATTGCAACACCTAAACCATTTAATACTTGTGGAAGTTCCTCAGCCTTTGCATAAACTCTTAGACCAACTTTAGAAACTCTCTTAAGTCCCTTAATTACTGATTGGCCATGAGAATACTTTAAAGTAACAACTGTTACTGTTTTATTATCATTTGTTTCATTTTTATAACTGTCAATGTAACCTTCTTTAACTAAAACGTCTAAAATAGCGTTCTTAGCTTTTGAAGCAGGCATTGAAACAGTTTCTGAACGCATACTGCTTGCATTTCTAATACGTGTAAGCATATCTGCAATTGGATCTGTCATACTCATAATTAATTCCTCCTTCCATTTGGAAAAATGATTACCAGCTTGCTTTTTTAACGCCAGGGATTTCACCCTTGTAAGCTAATTCACGGAAGCAAACACGGCATAATTTAAACTTGCCATATACAGCATGAGGACGTCCGCAACGCTCGCAACGAGTGTATTCACGAACACCAAACTTTGCTTTTCTATGGTTTCTAACGATTTGTGATGTTTTTGCCATAATATTTGTCCTCTCAATTATTTCTTCTTAAAAGGCATACCCATTAATCCTAATAAAGTACGTCCTTCTTCATCAGTATTAGCTGTAGTAACGATAACGATGTCCATACCTCTAATCTTCTTAACCTTATCGAAATTAATTTCAGGGAAGATTAATTGTTCTTTAACACCTAATGTGTAGTTACCACGACCGTCAAATGAGTCAGCTGAAATACCATGGAAATCACGAACACGTGGAAGAGCGATTGATACAAGCTTATCGAAGAACTCATACATCTTTTCTCCTCTTAATGTTACCTTGCAACCGATAGGCATACCTTCACGTAACTTGAAGCTAGCGATTGACTTCTTAGCTTTAGTTACAACTGGCTTTTGACCTGCAATAGCAGTTAATTCTTCTACTGCTTCATCTAAAACCTTAGAATTAGCTACTGCATCACCAAGACCCATGTTAATTACAATTTTAACAATCTTTGGAGTTTGCATAGGTGATGTATAGTTAAACTTCTTTTGAAGTTCTGGTTTAACTTGAGTATTATATTTTTCTAATAAACGATTCATACCTTCAATCCTCCTATTACTTTAAAATTGTACCAGACTTTTTAGTAACTCTAACTTTGTTACCTTTTTCATCTGTAGTGTGTGAAACACGAGTTGGAACCTTTTTCTTTGGGTCAAGAATAGCTACCTTGCAAGCAGCGATTGGAGCTTCAACTTCAACAATGCTACCAGTTTGGTTTGTTTGGCTTGGCTTAACGTGTTTCTTAACTTTGTTAATACCTTCTACAACGACTGTATTATCTTTTGGGTTTACTTTTAAAACCTTACCAGATTTTAAAGTTTTGTTACCCTTATTATCAATTTGGAATTTGTCTTTTCCAGAAATAACAACGACTGTGTCACCTTTTTTAATATCCATATAGTGAACCTCCTTATAGTACTTCAGGAGCAAGTGATACGATCTTCATGTAACCATGATCACGAAGCTCACGAGCTACTGGTCCGAAGATACGAGTACCCTTAGGATTCTTATCAGCGTTGATGATAACAGCTGCGTTTTCATCAAATTTAATGTAAGAACCATCAGCTCTTCTAATACCAGCCTTTGTACGTACGATAACTGCCTTCACAACGTCACCTTTTTTAATAGCAGCGTTAGGAATGGCATCCTTAACAGCGCATACAACGATATCACCAACTGAAGCATATCTGTGTAATGCACCACCTAAAATTTTAATTATTAATAACTCACGAGCACCTGAATTGTCAGCTACTGCAAGTCTTGTTTCTTGTTGAACCATGAGACTGCCTCCTTTCAAGAACCCAATTATAGATTTTCACTAGTCTTTACTACTGACACAAGAGTATATCTCTTAGTCTTTGATAAAGGTCTAGTTTCCATAATTTTAACAGTGTCACCAACTTTAGCAACATTGTTTTCGTCATGAGCATGTAATTTACTAGATAATTTAACACGTTTACCGTATAATCTATCTTTTTTATAAGTATCAACAACTACTGTGATTGTTTTGTCACACTTTACAGATGAAACAACACCAGTAAATGTTTTACGACTGTTACGTTCTTCCATGTTTTATCCTCCTTATCTTACTTCATGATTTTTTTCAGCTAAAACTGTTTTCATTCTAGCGATAGTCTTTTTAACCTGCGCGATGCGAGCAGTGTTAGATAATTGATTTAGAGAAGCTTGAAGCTTAAGATTGAATAATTCATCCTTAAGTTCAACGATTTGCTTGTTAAGCTCTTCTACTGAAAGATTACGAATTTCTTTATTTTTCATTACTCGTCACCTATGCTTTCTTAACAAACTTAGTTCCGATAGGAAGCTTATGTCCAGCTAGACGGAATGCTTCACGAGCGATATCCTCTGAAACTTCAGCAACTTCGAATAAGATTGTATTTTTCTTTACAACAGCAACCCAAGATTCTGGAGAACCCTTACCTGAACCCATACGTACAGCTAGAGGCTTCTTAGTCTTAGATAGTTGAGGGAAAACTCTAATCCATAGTTTTCCTTGACGATCCATAGTACGTGTGATCGCAACACGGGCAGCTTCGATTTGGTTAGTAGTTAACCAAGCACCATCAGTTGCCATTAAACCATAAGTACCAAAGTCTACAGATGTATTACCTTTAGCTTTACCATGGTAATAAACTCTATGAGGTCTACGATACTTTACTCTTTTAGGCATTAACATAATTACTTACCTCCTTCAGAAGATTTGTCATTATTGTTCTTACGTGGACGAGAAGGTCTTGCTGGCTTCTTATCGTTGTTACGATTTTGACGCTTAGCTCTTTCTTCTCTTAAAGCTTTTTCTTCTTGAGCTTTCTTTTCTTGGGCTTTCTTTAAGTTTAAAACTTCACCCTTGTAGATCCATACTTTAATACCAAGCTTACCATAAGTAGTATGAGCTTCATCCCATGCATAATCAAGATCTGCACGTAATGTTTGAAGAGGTACTTGACCTACTGAATAACCTTCACCACGAGCGATTTCAGCTCCACCTAGACGACCTGAGATAAGAGTCTTAATACCCTTTGCTCCAGCCTTCATAGCTCTTTGTTGAGCAATCTTTTGAACTCTACGGAAAGAAGCACGAGCTTCAAGTTGTTCAGCGATTGATCTTGCAACTAAAGTAGCGTCTAGATCTGGCTTCTTAACTTCAACAACGTTCATACGAACGCTCTTGTTTGTTAATTTTTCTAGTTGTTTAACTGTATTGTTCTTTGTTTCAGCATCACGACCGATTACAACACCTGGTTTAGCTGTATATACAGTAATGCTAACTATATCTTTATCTGTTCCTTTAAGACGTTCGATAACAACACGTGAAACTTGAGCTTTAGCATAAGTAGTGCTTAAGAACTTACGAATCTTTTGATCTTCTAATAATAGATCAGCTACTTCATTCTTACCAGCATACCATTGAGCATCCCATTCACGGTTAACACCAATACGTAATCCTTTTGGACTTACCTTTTGACCCATGTGTGTGTCCTCCTAATCTCTTTCTGAAACTACTACAGTAATATTGCAAAGTCTCTTTGTAACGATGTCACCAGAACCCTTAGCTCTTGGCATCATACGTCTCATACGCATTGCATCACCAACGTAGATTTCTTTTACATAAAGCTTGTTAATATCAAGCTTGTTATTGTTAACTGCATTAGAAACTGCAGATTTTAATACTTTTTCAACGTCTTCGCAAACAGTCTTATTAGTAAATGCTAAAATACCGAATGCTTCATTAACGTTCTTACCACGAATCATATCAACTACAAGACGAGCCTTACGTGGAGTAGAACGAACTGATTTAGAAATTGCTTTAACATCCATAATTCATTACCCTCCTATTAAGCTGCCTTGTCGTCTGCCTTGTGACCATGGAATGTACGAGTAGGAGCGAATTCTCCTAACTTGTGACCAACCATATCTTCAGTTACATAAACTGGAGTGTGTTCACGACCATTATATACACCGAAAGTGTGTCCGATGAATGATGGGAAAATTGTTGAACGACGTGACCATGTTTGAATTACTTTATTTTCTTTAGCCGCATTTTGAGCTTCAACCTTCTTCATAAGAGAAGCATCAACGAATGGACCTTTTTTAATTGAACGAGCCATTTAATTATCCTCCTTCGATTACTTTTCGTTTCTTCTACGAACGATTAATTTTGTAGAAGACTTCTTATTTCTACGTGTCTTAACACCTAGAGCCTTCTTACCCCATGGAGTCATTGGAGCCTTGTGTCCGATTGGAGCTTTACCTTCTCCACCTCCGTGTGGGTGATCAACTGGGTTCATTACAGAACCACGAACTTCAGGACGTAATCCCATATGTCTAGCACGACCAGCTTTACCGATACGAACTAAACTATGATCTTCATTACCTACTGTACCGATAGTAGCACGGCAAGTACCTAGAACCTTACGAACTTCACCACTAGTTAAACGAACTAGAACGTAACGGTCGTCACGACCTAGAATTTGAGCAGATGAACCAGCTGAACGAGCAAGTTGTCCACCTTTTCCTGGGTGTAATTCGATGTTATGAATAACTGTACCAACTGGGATGTTGATGATTGGGCAAGCATTACCTACCTTAACGTCAACAGTTTCACCAGAGATAACTGTCATACCAACTGTTAATCCTGATGGAGCGATGATATATCTCTTTTCACCATCAGCATAAACGATTAATGCGATGTTTGATGTTCTGTTTGGATCGTACTCAATAGTAGCAACCTTACCTGGAACATTGTCCTTATTTCTCTTGAAATCAATAATTCTGTATTTTCTCTTAACTCCACCACCTTGGTGACGAACAGTTACAAGACCAGTATTATTTCTTCCACCCTTGCTCATAATAGGAGCAAGTAATGATTTTTCAGGAGTGCTTGTTGTAATTTCTTCGAATGTAGAAACTGACATGTTTCTGTGACCATTTGAAGTTGGTTTATAAACTTTAATTGCCATAATAATCTCCTATAATATTTCCTATATAATTAATTATAATTCAAATGCATCAATTTTGTTTCCATCAGCAAGTTTAACGATAGCCTTCTTATATGCCTTTGTATAACCAGCATATCTTCCAACTGTCTTTGCCTTTGGCTTAACATTTAAAGTTGCTACTGAAACAACTTTAACATTGAAGAATTTTTCAACTGCATTTTTGATTTCGATTTTGTTAGCTTTAACGTCACAAGCAAAAGTATACTTGTTTTCTTTTTCCTTTAAAGCCATTGATTTTTCAGTAATAATTGGTTCTTTAATAACGTTGTAGATTTCCATATTATGCTAGAACCTCCTCGAAGTATTTTACTGCACCTTCAGTTAATACTAGATTCTTGTAAGAAAGAATATCATATACTGAAGAATGATCTACTGGGCAAACGAATACGTTTGATAAGTTTCTTGCTGATAAGCAAACTTCTGCAGTTAATTCAGAAACTAAAACGATTGTCTTTCCTTCTGCCTTAATATTTGTTAAGAATTCTGAGAAATTCTTAGTTTTGATTGATTCAAACTTAACATCATCAACAACTGTTAATGTATTATTTTGAACATGGTAAGATATAGCTGACTTTAAACCTAATTGTCTAACCTTAGCGTTAACCTTAACTGCATAAGATCTTGGAGTAGGTCCAAATACGATACCACCATGACGCCATTGTGGAGCATTGATTGATCCTTGACGAGCATGACCTGTACCTTTTTGCTTCCAAGGTTTTCTACCACCACCACGTACTTCTGTACGAGTTAAAGTGTCATGAGTACCTTGACGCATTGCAGCTCTTTGAGCGTTTACTACATCGTAAACTACTTGTTGATTAGGTTCGATTCCGAAGATTTCTTCATTTAATGTTAAATCTTTAATCTTTGAACCAGATTGATTTAATAATGCAACTTTTAACATATTTAAATCTCCTTCCTAATTACTTAGTAGCCTTAACTGCAGACTTAATTTCAACTAATCCGTTCTTTGGACCAGGTACATTACCCTTAATTAAAATTAATTGTCTTTCAGCATCTACTGAAGCGATTGATAAATTTTGAAGAGTTACAGTGTCGCATCCCATATGTCCTGGCATCTTCTTACCTTTCATGTTTCCTTTGATAGGACCCATTGAACCAACTTCTCTGTGAGAAGCAGAAACACCGTGAGACATAGGTTGTCTATGATGGTTATATCTCTTGATAGTACCAGCAAAACCTTTACCCTTTGATGTACCAGTTACGTCGATAACGTCACCAGCAGCGAAAATATCACATTTAATCTCTTGACCAACTTGATAAGCAGCTAGAACATTTTCTCCTTGTGCTTGTACTGAGAAACGAATTTCTTTTACGAAGCGCTTAGGAGCAGTATTTGCTTTCTTAGCAATACCTTTTTCACAATTGTTTGCTAGGCTTTCACGTTTGTCAACGAAACCGATCTTTGTTGCTACATAACCGTCTGTTTCAACTGTTTTTTGTTGAAGAACAACGTTTTGTGAGCAATCAATAATTGTTACAGGAACTAGAGTTCCTTTTGCATCGAAAATTTGAGTCATGCCCAATTTTCTTCCTAAGATTCCCTTAGCCATGAGTTAATTACACCTTTCTTAATTTAAAAATTTAAAACTACTTCTTTAATACGATATCAACACCGCTAGGTAAATTGATGTGCATTAAAGCATCGATTGTTTGTGGGTTTGGTGCCACAATTTCGATTAATCTCTTATGAGTTCTTCTTTCGAATTGTTCACGTGAATCTTTGTTTACGTGTGGAGAACGAAGAATAGTGAAGATTTCCTTATCTGTTGGAAGAGGAATTGGTCCATTTACTGTAGAACCTGCTTTCTTAACTGTTTCAACGATCTTTTGTGCAGATTGATCTAATAATCTGTGATCATAAGATTTTAAACGAATTCTAATTTTTTCTTGTGTCATAATATTTTAATACTCCTTTCGCCTATAATCTTGTATAGACTTGCTCCATGGAAAAACCCGACGCACTGTATGACAACGCTTTTCGGCGTATCGGCAACCTTCCACTTCACAGCCATGTGCTTTTATCCATAAGCCCTAACATTCTATCATATAAAATTATCAAATGCAAGAGTTTTTTGTAAATTCTTTTTATAAAAAAATCAACCTCTTCTATTTTTAGAAAAGATTGATTTAATATTATTTATTAATTTTTATGAACACCAGCATTATTTAAGCAAGTTTCTTTAGCCTCGCTTGCTCTCTCTAAATTTTCTACCTTGCTTACCTTATTAGTAGAATCATAATAGAAAATACTGAAATCTGTATCAAAAGTTGTGCCATATAAGTTTGTATTAATTATAGTTTCAATTCTTGAAGTTACATTATTAACCATATAATATGTATCACCTGTAGTTTTTACATTATCAAAAACATTATCTAGCGCCTTAACATAACCATTTCCACTACTACCAGTTTGAAGTTCATATGGATTTTGTCCTCCTTCAAAATAATTGTTTTCAATGAATGCATACCCATTAGCTCTAATGCTCATAGAGTAGCTTGAAGATTTATAGTAATAATTATTATACATATGCATATTAGCTTGACGAGCAAGGGGAAGACGAGATGAACACTCTTCATAATAATTATGATGAAATGTAATTGATGCAGTATGCTGGCTATCGCTTCCACCTACAAGACCTGTTTTATGATTCTTAATATAATGGTTATAAGATAAAGTAATAAATGCATTTTTCTTAAAGTCTGTTGCACCATCACCTTCATGTTTATCTTGTTCATTACATACATCCCAATAATTAATACCTTCATTAAATTGATTATTGTGAATCCAGATGTGTCCTGTTTTAAAACCATCTAAAGTCTTAGAATCATCTGAACCTTCAAATGAACAAGCATCTTCAGTATAATCATCAAATGTTAAATTTCTAATTTCAATTGAAGATGAGTTCTTCCAAGTAAATCCCCATTGGAAGATAGTTGCGTCAGTTCCTATTCCTTCAACTGTTACATTAGAAGCACCCTTTATATCACACATATTATAATAACTATCAAACTCTAATTTACTATCATCATATTTAATTTTATTAGTTAAACCATTAAGTTTAGAATAAACACTAGTATCAAGTGTATTATACCCTGCTTTAATAATAGCATTTTCATCCCAGTTCTTTTTTTCCAAGACTTTTCCATTAGCACCTATAACTGAATCAGGAGTAATTTGCTTAACTCCATCAACTTTATAATCTATCTTATTCCAAGTAGCTGCACTTATTTGACCAATAATTCTTATATCAAGAGGAACTTTAGATTTACTTTGAGCTTGTAATATAGAGACTAATCCCGTATATGGTTTGCCGCCTATTGTAGCCTTAACTGTATTCTTTGTCTCATCAGTAACATATACCACCACTGTATCGCTCTTTAGAGTTCCTGAATTAGTATAAGCTCCAATACCTTCTGTTACATCAACACCAGTTGAATCAGATGCATAATCAAAATGAGCATAACCTGATCTATCATAATTTGATACCGAAATTGTTTCAGTTGTATAAGTTGTACCATCAGATTTTGTATACTTAATTTGATAATCACCTTTTTCAAGACCTACAATATCAGCCCTAACTAATAAATTATCTTTATCTAATCTGATTAACTCCGAATCAACATTAGTATAAGTGTCGTCCTTAACTTTCTTATATGATACAGAAACATTATTTAAAGACGTGTCACTAAATTTAATATAAAGGCCTTCTTCATAAGAACCATAGGCATCATTTATTTCAACCTTTTCAAACACTGCATACAAAGTAATGTTTGATGTAATTAAATTATCAAAATCAAATGAACTCTCATCTGTTACATTTTCATACCAACCTTTAAATACATAACCTTGTTTTTCGGGATCTACAGGTTTAGACACTTTATTATTCTCTACTACTTCTACAGTATTCTTAGCACCGTCTATATCAAATGAAACTGTATATTTAAGTTCTACTTTTTCAAACACTGCATACAAAGTAATATCTGATGTAATTAATGTATTAAAGTCATATTCATTTCCACTTCCAGTGCAATTTAAATACCATCCCTTAAAAGTGTAGCCTTGTTTTACTGGGTCTTGTGGTTTAGATACTTTATTATTCTCTATAACTTCTACAGTATTCTTAGTACCATCAATATCAAATGAAACTGCATATTTAACTTCTACTTTTTCAAATATTGCATATAGAGTAATATCTTCATAAATAAGAGTATTTACATCAAAAGCTTCTCCGCTGCCATCTTCGCTTAGATACCATCCTTTAAATGTATACCCCTCTTTTACAGGCTCACTAACACTTGCAATATTGTCACCCTCATTTTGGCTGCACTTAACAGTATTACCATTATTAATAAATGTAATTGTAATCTTCTTTACTGTAGTAGAGCTTTCTTCAGTAGTTTCTTCCTCAGTTGTAGTTGATTCCTCACTAGTAGTTTCTTCATTTGTTGTAGTTTCCTCACCTTTAGTCTCTTCAGTGGTATCAACTGCACCAGTCTCTGTTCTTGATTCTTCTTTAGTAGAACTGTCATCTTCTACATTTTCGCTTTCTTTAGTACTGCTAAAATCATTATTATTTATTCTAACACAGCTTGTTAAACTAGCTAATACTAAAGCAGCACTAGTTAAAATAATTCTTTTTCTTTTCATAATCTTTTTCCTTTGTAATAAATTTAAATATAGTAATATTATATCAAAATAACTTCCCAAATAAATAAAAAAATCCTGAAAAATTCAGTATATTAAATTTCGCGACGTGACGTGTACTGTTTTAAAATTAACGACGTGGCAAAAAAACTTTAAAATTAACGACGTGGCTATTATATTATTTTCATAATTTTCACAAAAAAATGACTCCTTTTGTTATAATATGTTTGGCTTTAACAATAATAACGAAAGGAGTTTTA
>CAVCUQ010000035.1:0-14691 GCA_963605425.1 uncultured Eubacteriales bacterium | reverse complement strand
TAGTTTACAAACTTTACAGTATATTCGATGTATTTAGCAGTATAGGTTGCAGTATAAGTTACGTCTCCACTTACTGTAGTAACTTCTTTATCCCAGCCTTTAAACTCATAAGCGTATGTGTCATCACTTAATCTTACAGGAGTTTGAGGCTCACGTACAGTTTCATTTTCATTATATTGTTCTTCAGAAATAATAGTTCCATCATAATCAACAAATTTAACTGTAGCTTTACCATAAACTTTAAATGTTGGCATATTAGATTCAGAATAATCTTCATAACTTATAGCTACCTCATTTTCACCAAAGGCTACAAGGCCACCTATCACCTCAAGATTTGCTAAATCAGACTTTGAAGAAATAGTTCTAGATTCTCCTTCATCATAGTTAATAGTTAAACTCATACCATTAAGACTGACATTAGAACCTGTTTTGTATGTTGTAACACTAGGAGCGGTATCAATTGTAATACTTGTAATATTACGTTGATTAACATATAAAGTAAAATTACAAGATAAATTTCCATATTTCACAGTTGCTAGATTTTCTCCAAGTTTATAGTAATCACTATAATACTGTGAAGATGATGGTTTTTGTAAACTTAAAGAATTCTTCTTTGAACCAATACCATTTTGATTAATCTCAATTATTTCACCATTACTCTTAACACCTTTCAAATTAATATTATCGAAATTGAAATTAGTAATATACTCTTCTACTTGATCTTTATAGATTATGTAGATGTCATCATTTGGTTTTTCATCAACATAAATTCTTAAAATCGTATTTTCACGAATTGTTAAAGGTGTAGTTTTAAAGTATTCATTACTTTCTGTTAGCTTAAATTTACATTTATATTCTCCATCTAAACTAGATAATTTTTGATCTATAACATTTGTATCATCATGGCTTAAGATATCGATAATATAATAGACAACATTCTCGTCAGAAGTTTCTTTAATTGTTTGCTTAAGGCTTAAGTTCTTGAAAGTAGTTAAAGTAAATATTTCATCTTGATAAAAAATACCTTCACTTGCTGATTCATCTGTTTCATATGAACCTTGTATATAGCCATTTCTATCATTTTCTAGCAGATGTTTTATTTTAGATAATTTACCATCATTAAATTCAAAATAAATAGTTGAACCAAATATTTCGTTTATATTATTAGAAGTAACTTCTTTTTCACTGACAAAAGTAGTTTCATTATATGTAGAAGCACCACCATTAATATTATTTCCGCTAGTATCATTAGTATAAATTGCTTTAAAACCAAAACAGTTTCCATTGCTGCTTTGCTTACATAATGCATAGTTATTTGACACACCAGTTGATAAATCACTTGCAAGAATCATTGAACCACTTATTAATGCTTTATAAAAAGAACTACGTGTTAAAGAAACAGATATATCAATAACTCTTTTAGTAATTTCATCTTCTGCTTCTCTAACATAAGCATAATTATTCTTAATGCTTGAACATTTGTCAATAAATCCAATTAGACCTGAAGCATAAACGTAAGTTTTACCTGTATTATATCCAGCAGCGTTAAATCCATAAATTAGGCCACTATCTCCAGAATCCATTACACACTTTTCAACAGTTCCTCCATCCATATAACCAACAAGTCCACCTACACATACCCTAATAGTCTCCTCATAAGAATCTGTTCTTATGTTATGGAAACTATTAAGTAAATGAGAATTATAAACCATTGAATTTTTAATGGTACCACTATTAATACCAGCAATAGTTCCTAAATTAATATTGCAAATGCTATTAGATGTATAATCTCCGCTATTAGAGGTATCAGTATTAACTACATTCCTAATATATGCATTTTCAATGTAACAATTATCAATAGTTCCGCTATTTTGTCCACATAGAATTCCTGCATTCTTAACACTTATAGAATTATTTGTATACGTATCATTAGTAAAATCACTTCTAAAATTAACTCCTCCATCTTTAAATGAAGTTTCATCTATAGATGTACCAATATTAGTTAATTTTAGATTCTTAATAGTACCACTATTAGATCCAAATAAGCCATAATTATTAATTCCATTTGATTCTATCTTACAATTCTTAATTTCAAAATAATTACCATTAAATGTTCCAGTAAAGCTTTCTAATGACTTAAAACTATCACCTTCCATATCAATATTATCATATAATATATATGAGGCCGATAGATCACTAATATTTTTAAGTTGATCTTTTGTTTTTATAACATAAGGATATTTATCTGTACCATATCCCATTTCAAATGAATTTGACTTAATACTTGCTTCAAACAAAGTTGATTTAGCCGAAGAACCATAAGTAGCTCTTATTTGCACTTTTCCACTTGAATTTGTAACCTTAAATATACTGTTTTTCTTATCTATTAATTCACATCCATTTAAAGAATAAGTAATATTTTCTATATTTGTAGTATTAGTTACATCAAGGTATAGATATTGTCCTTTAGATACAAAGAAATTAGAATTACTAGTAAAATCTTCATCTACATAATAGAAGTAATTGTTACTAGTTCTTACATATAAACCATTTAATGTAGATTTAGTTTCATCTGAAGAATCACTACTAGTAATATTTCTTTCTAATTCTTTATATTTACTTTGGTATTCTTCGTATTTATCACCACAAAGTTCTCTGTAAGCTTGTTGTAAATAGTTTCTTTGAAGTTTATTTGAACTATTGTTTTCAAGTAAATTCCAGACAGGTATACTTTGAGCACCATTAGGAATATCTATAATAGCTAAATTCTCATCATTATTAATAGAATTAACCCATGCAGTATACATAAATCCTGATTTTTCAGAATCTAATATAGATGCACTATATGTGAATAAACCATCTAAGGTAAAACTTGATGTAGCTTTTCCACCATAGCTCTTATAATTATAGTTACTCTTTGTTGTTTCAGTAGATTCACTATTTGCATATGTAGATGCAAAACTTACGCTCTCTCCAGCTTGTATCTTTCCTATTGAAGTACTTACTTTTTCTTGAAGGGATACAACTTGTGAAAAATCCTGAGACGTACTTGATGATACTTGATAGTTAGTAATATTTAATCTACCACCTAGAATATATCCAGTATTTAAATGTGTACCATATCTAGAGATTACTTTTTTAGCATCTTCTACACTACTTACAGCACTAAGTTCTGATTTAAATCTATCAGTAATAAAATATCTAATTTCTTCAACATCTAAATCTTGCAAAATGTAGTAATATCTTGCAATATAAGCTGAAACCATTTCATAGTATTCAGAATATTTATTTGCAAGCGTACTTGATGTATCAAAACTAGCTGAAATGTCTGTATCAATACAATAAATTTTACCATAAACATCAGCACCAATGCTTAAGGCATACTGACTATTCATACTATTCATTGAATAAGCAGTTATATGATTATATTCAACTTCAGTATTACCAGTAACTTTAGAAATATAATCATTATATGTTTTACCATTATAAGTCTTAGTAGAATCAATAATAGGGAAAGTCATTTGTTGGCTTCCCATTTCCATTAGTGATTTACCACCAGTAACGTTATAACCATAATATAATTTTTGATCTTCTGTTAGATCATTATATGCATAAGTTGTATTATTTGCTTCTCCTTGAAGAAAAAACACTAAACTCATACCAATAACTACAAGTAAATAATATATTTTTTTTAGCATAACAATTCCCCCTTTAGTTAACATAAAATTTCAGGTTTTTCGCTAGTTTCGCTAGTAGTATCATCATTATTACTTTTACATGAAACCAAAGTTAAAGTGCCAGCAAATAATATTGATAATAATAGAATAAATCCAATTCTTTTCTTCATACCTTTCACCTCCTTTATTTTGTAAAATTATTATAATAATTGGCTACCCAATTACTACTACCATTGTATTTTGTTTGTATATCAAATGTGCAATTTTCATCATATGATATTTTGCAAATAAATGTTCCTGGATTATTTGAAATTCCTTTAGCACCTATTGCATATATATTCTTATAACCTATATTATTATTCAGTAATGAACTTAAGTAATTCTTGTTACCAAATAATTCACCATTTGTATTATAATTGTTTAACGTAGAGCCTATTCCAATAGTATTTGGTTTTATTTGAGCTAGTTGGGTAATAAAACTCTTACTGTCTACTAAATTCATACAACTAGGAGCTCTAAAATATAAAACATTTAATTTTTTAACTTTATCAATAATATTTGAATAATCCTGACTACATCCCACAAATACAAATGATGACGATTTAATTTCATTTAAAGCATTTAATGTAACTATTGTTGAAATAGAATTTGCATAATTGCTTTCTAAACTTTTAGTTAGAGGTTTATATACCTCTAAACTTAAACAGCCTTCAATAACTTCAATAGTTTTAGCATAATCAGTTAAATAATTAATTTTACTTTTTTTAACCAAATCATCTCTTTTAGCAATATATTGTTTATCAATACCTGACAAAGTCTTTGAGTCTAGGGTGGTAAAATTATTAAAATCTATAAGGTTATTAATAGTAAATGTGTCAAACACGCCATTATCTTTAGTTCCAACCATTTGTGAATAACTAGATCTTTCTGACTTGGTAATAATTACATATTCTAGTGTATTATCCACACAATAATTTTTAATTTTAGATATATACTCTAAACTACTGTCATTCCAGCTTCCACAATCAATCAAGATATCATAGTGACCTAATTTTAGTAATGTACAGTTACCATAACTATTACTATCTGATCCCATTTCTATAATTTGCATAGAAAATGATTTCTTATTTTCATATAAAGATTCTAAATATTTCTTTTCAGTCTTTGTATCATCTATCGTAACAGTATAAGTTGCATCCCATAACTGTGGCGCTGTACATAAAGTAGGTATAGTGTTATTTTGTTCAGTATTAATATTGACTTCAGTACTTGATGAACTAGTATTAAAACTAAATTTTAAATCACCATATAATTTTTGTGCTCCATCATCTGAAAAATATACTTTAGTAGGATATATATAATCTGTATATTGCATGAATCTACTCACGCATTCACTATTTGGGAAACTTCCAGAATTATTTGGTCCTTTAGTTACAGCCACATATTGTGGCTTAATCCAAGAAATTAAATCAGATGAGTTTGATGTTTTACTTCCATGATGAGCTGCTTTATATAAAGTAACATTTTTAAGTAAATCACTATGGTAAGCAAGTAGTGTCTTTTCTCCTCCGACACGATTATCTTCACTACCAATAAATTTATTAAAACTTGCAACTTTACTTCGGCAATCATTATTTAAACTAACAGTGCTTACAGGTGATACATAACTGTTTGCACTATCCACTTCTTCTAAATCTCCTGTAAATAATAACTTAGTATTAGAGTTTTTAATCTCTATTAAAGTGCATAAACTTACAACATTACGGTAAAAACTTCCATTTGTACTATTAAATAATGAATTCATAATCGTATAATCATCAAAATAGTTATATAAAATCTTTAATGTTACATTACCATCTTCTATAGCGTAATCCTTTGTTAATTCTGAAGAGGAAAGACTAGTAGCTGAAAAATAGCTACAATTCCACTCTGTATTTTTAATTATTTTATTTCTTGTTTCTCTATACTTATTTAATGTATCAGTAGATTGAAACTTATTTAAAAATTCAGTATCAGAACAATTTTCAAAATCAAAATCAATTATTGTACCTATTGTCCACTTTTCATTGTTTATAAGTTTTCCTTCAGTAAGGCTTGTCAAGAAGTTTGAGGCTCCTCCTATATGGTCACTATCGCCATGAGAAAATATGACATAATCAAATTTCTTTTCTGAGTCATTTTTAATATCTTCATTATTGTTCAGTTTTTCTTTTAATTCTTTAAATACATCATCCCCGCTAGGGCAATCAATTAATATTTCAATGTCACCACAAGTGATAATGGTGCAATCCCCTTCAGCATCTGAGTCAAAACCACAAATATTTACATTTAAATTATTTGATGAAGCTTCTACTAAAAAATTATTAAAATATATTAATAAACAAATGATTGTAAATAGAAAGGGAAATACTATTATTAAATGTTTCCTTTTTAAATGAGTAAATACATTTTTCATGATCCACCTCCCTCTCATTTGAAGATCAACATAAACTTTCCACCTCAAAAAAACAAAAAAGGCCTTGGTTTCTAAACCAAGACCTATATTAGGTATAAAATACATTACCCCCCCCCGACTTATTTTAAAAATGCAATCTAGTCGGAAGAAGCAAGGTTAATCCTTATTGATATTATTTTATCACATTGTTTTATTATTTCAACTAGAACTAAACAATTGTATGAAGTGCTATTATTATGTTTATTTCAATTATTCAAGAGCACTTTAGTTTAATTATAGTCCTTAAACTATAAAGCCATTCTATTTTTCATACTTTTCGCTTATCTCTTTAGCTCTCTTCCTAACCTCATCGATAAGCCATTGCGGTTCAAGAACTGTAGCTTCAGTGCCGCAACCTAATACAAATGAAACCATTGTATTATCATTTTGCATATCAAGCGATACTTTGTAAGAACCATTTCCTAAATCAGTCATAGTTTGATTTTTTCCATAGACTCTCTCTTGCATTAATACTGCTCTTGTACCAGTTACGATCATTTCAACATGATGATACTCACCATTATGAATTAAACCATGTTCATCAAAATAACTTTGTTCTTTAAAATCTATCCAAACTCTAAATGTTTTATTAATAAGTTTATAGGCTTGCATTCTATTTAACTTATAGTAACGTACTTCACCATGTTCATGATCCCACCCTAAGAAGAACCATGAATTGTTATAAATAAATAATTTATAAGGATCAACTAAATGAGTTTTAAGTCCACTTTTTAATGAAGAATATTCCATTTCAATTGTTTTTTTAGCATTAATTGCATCCTCAACGAAGTTGTATCTTTCCTGAATCTTTTCTTCAGCCATCTGAAGTTGATACTTATCTACAACCATCAGTTTATCAGATTTATCTTCAATTTTAACACATGACATCAAACTTCCAAAAGCTTTAGATAGTTCTTTTTTATGTATAAAATCTTTCTTAGAGTAAACATAGTTGTATGCTTCAAACAAGGCACTCTTTTCCTGAGGCATAAGTTTTACTGTTGGAATATTAGCAGATGTATTCATTTTATATCCACCATACCTACCAGGCAGAGTTTCTATATCATAACCCATGAGCTCAAGTTCTTTCTTATATTCAATTACATTTCTAGGTTTAGTATCAATAAGATCTGCAAGTTCAGAAACAGAATAAACTCTACCTGAGTTTAACACCTTAAGTAATTTAATACACATTGATGCTTTTCCTTCGTAAACTTCTCCCATCTGCTTCCTCCTATAAATTTGAATATTAAGATAATAAAATAGTTAATAATTATTATTCCTTTTAGGATGTTATATCATAATTTTAAATACTATGCAACTTGTTGTTACATGCTTTATGTCACTTTAAGCATGTGGAATGTGTCATATTAATAATTTGTGTATATGTATGATAATAGTTTATTTTTTTCATTATTTATTTATAATTATCTTTCCATGGTTTGTAAAAAGATTAAGTTTTATTTCTTTATTATCAATGATTGGTGTAAAATTTAAACATTTTGTTTTAAATAATAATCTATTTCCCCATTTAAATATACGATTATCACTAAAATGTAATCCATCTATTAGTACTTCAATATCACCACGATGAACAGTGCAGTCAAAATTATAGTCTATCATTTTAGATTTAAATGTTAAAATTCCTCCAATACGTGACTTAACCTTAAATATCTTTAAGTTGCTATATGTCCCATAAAGGCAGACATCACCTTCATAACCGTTAATTTCACAACTAATACATTGTGTATTTAATTTAAGATATCCATTATCAATAGTAATTTTTATATCATCACATAAAAACTTTATATTACGTTTTGAATCCCATAGTTCAAAATTTCCAACTTCTACAAGTCCATAATTTACGTTAACATTTAAAGACTTATATTTATTTTTCGGTAGATATAGATAGTATGTATCAAAAGGAGAACCATCTATTGACAAATCCAAATTTTTATCCAGTTCATCAGTTGATATAGTTAAAGGTCGCTTACGGCTAGCAATTTTTTTGAGTAAATAATATTTATTATCACTTTTTTTACTATAGCATATGTATAATATTAAACAATTATTTACACTTATACTGATATTTTCTAATAATTTCTTATTAGAACTTAATCCATTACTATTATTTTTAGATTCTTCCTTTTTAGCTTTTACAACCTCTACTTCTTTTACTGATTCGTGTTTAGTTACCATTTTTGATTTATATTGCTTAAATTCTAAAGGATTAAGTAATTCAGCTATAGGATCAATGGCATTTTCAAACTCGTTAAAATCACAATTATAACTATAATCTTTAAAATCATTAGATAAAATATCTTTTGATTCCTCTAAATTATGTTCTTTAAACAAAGTATACAAATCAAGTCTTTTATTAGCTTCATCAAAAATTAAAAGTAGTTTATTAGAATAAATTGATGAACCTAAATAATCTGATAAAATACTAAAAGATAGGAAATGGTCTTTTAGTATATCTTCACCATATAAAGATATTAATTTCTTTATTGCATCTGTATATTCCATATAACCACCTACTATTTATAATATTTTTTATTAGTTTTATCCTTTAAAATAAACGATAAGCTTACATCATCGCCAATACCAAATTTACTTGCGATATTTGAGATGATTTCACTTATATGTGACATTCCATCTGTTTCTAAGGTTTTTAAAACGATTGGTTTAACAAATGAATTTTCAAAATTATCGTATGACTGATATGGACTAGAAAGTCCATCAGTACATAGAATAATTCCATCATAATCATGCCATGAAAGAATTTTAACTCTTAAATACTTATAAGCATTCTCCTGGCACATAGAATATGTAATATTAGCGGCAGGATCATTTTCATCCTCTAATAGCCTGCTAATCTTGCCTCTTCTAATTCCAATAACTTCTGTATCACCAATTACTACTACTATAAGCTTATTTCCTATAACCATAGCTCCTGTCATAGTTGTCCCAAAAGCTCTAGCTGGATTAGCTTTTAAAGCTTCAATCTCATCTTCTGATAATCCCTTACATTCACTTCTTCTTATTGGTTTATTTGATATTTGTTCCTCTACTTGTTTATTCCATTCACAAAGTAGATTAAGCTTTATTTTTTTAGCAAGTTCGTCTTCGTTTTCTCTTGAAATCTCGTAAGAAGTAAGAAGATTAAATACCTTTATAACAGCATTAGAAGCCATGTTAGAACCAACATTGCTTCTAATATATACATCACCACCATGACCATCACAACAAGTGATAATGGTTCTTTCAGGATCCTTATAACAAGCTGAGAAGTCCTGGCAAGGTTTCTTATTCTTAATATGAGAATATCCGATACTTGATTGATTAAATATATAATCCATATTACCACTCCAATGAATCCATATCAGTTAAAGCTTCAGCAATTGTTTGTTGCACAACTTTATTTGATGTATTTTTCATATCATAACTAACATTTGAGGAACTACTTTTAACTTTAGATGCAGTTAAAACAATTACTTTAATAATATTTTTTAATGTAGACGCATCTAAACAAGTTATAACATCACCATTTGTACCAACAAAGTCATGTAAAACATTCTGCGTTAGCTTATCATCTAATTCAATTGCTATACCATATCTTAATGCAACCTTAAACCAAGGAGATGATTCGATTTGTTTTAATTCTTCTTTATATAGCTTCCCAGTAGGATGACCATCTGTAAGAAGCAAGATGATAGGAGCTACACCACCAAAATCAGGCATAATTCCACCCTTAGATTCCTTCTTTAATATTTCTCCAAGTTTTTGATATGCAAAGTGCAGATTAGACCAACCACCGGTAGAAATACCATCATATTCAAATTCATCAATCTTAATACTTTCTTTACCTCCATAGAAGTCAGCATAATTATTGAAAGGAATAATAGTAATATAGAAATTTACATTTGTTGACTCGCTTTCTAAATCAATTAAATAATCTTTAATATCATTTACTGCTTGATTAACTTCAGCAATTCTCTTTCCTCCCATAGATTTAGAAGCATCTACAAGAAGGATTATATTAAGTTTTTGTTTTGCAATACTCTCTTCAATGAATTCATCCATGTATCTTACCACTCTACATCATTAATTTCTTCTAACTTTTCAGCAATTTCAGCTTTCGCTTCTTCTTCCTTAGTTTTAACAGCGCCTGTAGAAGAATTCATCATATTGCTAGAGCTTTTTACTTTAGATGCAGTAATAGCGATAACTCTAATTACCTTTCTTAAAGCTTCAGCTGTATATACCTTAAGAACCGTTTCACTATTACCAGTAAACTTAGTTAATACATCCAAAGCTTCTTGATCTTCAATTTGAATAGCTAATGCATATTTAAGAGCAACTTTAAACCAGCCTTTCTTTTTAAGACCATCTAAATGCTTAGCCCAATCTGGACTTGTAGGCATACCATCACTCATTAAGATAATAATAGGAGCTACTCCTCCAATATCAGGCATTTTACCACCGGCTTCTCTCTTGCATAAGAATTTAGCAAGTTCATCATAGGCCTTTGAATAATCTGTTCCTCCATCTACTCCGATATCATTCCATTTGAAATCAGATACTGGTTTTGGATCTGAATATACCCATTTAGCATCCTCGGAGAAAGTCATTGCAGAAATCATAATATTTGCATCACTTGTATCTTCTTGAATTTCAGGCATGATAGAAACAACATCACGAATAGCGTTATTTACAGCGCCAATCTTTTCACCTTCCATTGAACCACTTCTATCAATTACAAATACTAAATTTAATTGTTGTCTTCTAATTCCATCACATATTATATCTTGCATATTAATCTTCCTCCTTATTTTTCGCTTAGTTTACCTAATTCAATTGCAAACTGTGTTTTGTTTTGAAAATAATCATAAATTTCATCTAACATAGATAAACTAAACTCATCGTCATCTAATTTTCTATATAAGTGAATTTCATCTATTTCTCCGCTTTCCAATCCATCATCAGGAGCTATAATATCAGTAAATATTCCTTTATCACTTTCAAACATATTTATTAATTCATCAAAGTTTTCTAAAATGATAGGTCTTAATAATTCATAGATAGAATTAAAACACCAATCTGAATCAACATCATCATACCAAATTGAAAAAAAAGGTATTCCATCAACTTTGAAATCAAATTGAAATGTAGTACTATCATCTTCATATCTAGTCTCCATTTTGAAATCAACATGTTTTCTAGTAAAATAGTCAATTATTTCTTTTGAAAATTCTATCTTTCTTTCACTTAAAGTTTTTAATTCATTATTCATTGTTTTCTCCTCCGATTGTGATTTGGCCTATTGCATTATCATTAAACTTAATCTTTAAATTGTTAACAATAGGTATTACTCCATCTTTTAAAATTGTCTTTTCAACACCAGTACTATCTTTAATTAAAACATCATTATTTAAATTAAGTTTAATACCCCATATTGAAGGATTATTCTTGTTTTGAATTACCTTTGCAACTGGAGTTGTATATTCATTAGAATATTTATCTAAATGAACCTTATAAATATATTTATTTGGTTCAAGAACAATTCTATTTTTTCCTATATGTAGGTAACAAAACTTTCTTGTCGCTTTCTTACAATATGGACACTTTGTATTTTGTTTCTTTTCAAAGAAACCATAGATGAATTCTCTTCCGCATTCACAAGATATAAGTTCATCTCTATATTTACAAAGAAGCTTAATCCATTCAATTTCTGTTGTTCTGCCGTTTTCTCTGTCTTCTAGCCCATCAACAAATGTTTTATGGAAAGCAGCTTTAATATAACTAGGCAAATAAGGATAACGGTTTAATATTGCAGTATGATAGCCTCTAATAGGTCTATTTGAGGTATCATTTTCGTTATAAATATATATTGGATTAGATCCAAACATTTCATATTCAGCTTTCTCATCAATGATTGTATACTTCTTTAAGCATTCTCCCTCAAAAGGATTTCCCATTGATAAAGTGAGGAATAGAATTACTGCTAAAGAGAATCTATCTGAATGAACATCAGGTAATTGTCTTTCTCCAGTTACCTTATCTTTATCACCTCTTACAATTTCAGGAGCCATGTAACGCATTTTGCCTAAAATTCCAAGGTTTGTTTTATCGGCGCTGACATTGTCGTTATCACAAATAAGCAAATCTCCTGTAGTTGGATTTAGAAAGAATGAGCCATCATTTAAATCTTGATAAGAAAACCCTCTTTCATGTAAATGTTTGAAACTATCTACTAGTGTTATGCACCAATTGACAAGTAATCTTTGAGAAGCAAATTTAGTCTTACCAGTTAGAAAGCTTACAAATGAAGCATAACTGCTAGGTCTAATATCCATTAAATATCCACAAGTTTCTTCATCAAATTCAATAAACTTCTTAGGCCACAAGAAATCTTTGGAAGGACTACCTTTTTCAATATTATTTTTCAAATTATATTTAAAGTTATTTCCTGGATCTTCTTTATAAAGTTTGAATGCGTACTTTTCATTTCCATCACTTACAAGATAGACCTCACCTTGTCCTCCTTCACCTAATTTATCTAAGATGGTGTACTTTTTTCCCTCAAAGTCAAAATAATCACCTTTTGAAAATTTCATTTTATTTCCCTCCTATTTTAAATTCCAATCGAAACTTACTGAGAATATATAACCTTGTTTAATAGTTCCGGTTGGTGTTGATGTATATAATCCAAGAGAAGATTGCCAGAAAGTAATCTTTCCTTCCGAATCAAATATGATTTCGCAATCCTGTCTAAATGTTGATCCTATACCACCATTAACACTTGCAGGAAGTTCTGCAAAGCTATGAGTTTGAATAATTAGTTCATTTGACTCATTTGTATGGTATGTATACGGAGCGTTAAATGGACTAACTAAGTTTTCTTTATTGTTAACAAACTCAGTATTAGCTTCTTCCATTGAATCAAGTAATCCATCATTTACATATATGTATTTAACACTCATTTGCCCAAATGGTTCATAATGATTTGATTCAAGTAAGGCAAGGAAATCTGTTCCTTGATATGAGTCACTTCTTACTTGTTCTTTTTCTAAATCACTTACATAATATGATGTAGTAGCTACCATAGCTGAATATTTACTAAGTATATTTGTTATACTTTCATCTTCTAAACTATCTTTAGCACTTGACTTACTAGAAAGTTTAGCTGTTTTACTTTCACTATCTATCAATGTTTTAGCTTCATCTACTTTAATTTGTTTAGTTGCATATTCTGTTAAAAAAATACCATTATACGAGAAGTCTCCAAATTGACTTCTACCACTTTCTTTATTTATATTACAACCTGTTAATACAAATATGGCTCCTGTTAAAGTTACTAATGATTTTCTAATTTTCATATATATTTTCTCCTTTATACTTATTTAATTTTGAAGTTTGTTAATATATTTAATAACACTACTTCTTTTGTCCTATTACAAATGTTTATAACTCTTTGCAAAATCAGTTTACTAGTTAATATGACATTATTTACGTATAGTTAGAAAATTAATTAATTTTTTTATATTCCTTATGCCTTTCTATTCTAACTTTCTTTATACACAAGAAGTATAACAATCATTGTAACATCATTTATGTTATTAATTTTTTTATTTTAATTAAATATAAAGTTAATTGTGCAATTGGTACCATAGAAGTGTTGAAAAGTGGCAATGAGAAAATGTTACACAAATTCAACACTTTTTCATATGATATAGCTATGCAGGTGCTTATCAAATGTACATACTAAAATTTTTTATAACCTTGGCTTTAAAATCTTCACTATAACTCATAAAAAAATCCTCCTGTACTTATTGTACAGAAAGATCAATTTTATTTATACATGAGTGAATTAACCCTTATTTTTCGCTTAGTTTACCTAATTCAATTGCAAACTGTGTTTTATTTTGCAAATAATCATAAATTTCATCTAACATAGATAAACTAAACTCATCGTCATCTAATTTTCTATATAAGTGAATTTCATCTATTTCTCCGCTTTCCAATCCATCATCAGGAGCTATAATATCAGTAAATATTCCTTTATCACTTTCAAACATATTTATTAATTCATCAAAGTTTTCTAAAATGATAGGTCTTAATAATTCATAGATAGAATTAAAACACCAATCTGAATCAACATCATCATACCAAATTGAAAAAAAAGGTATTCCATCAACTTTGAAATCAAATTGAAATGTAGTACTATCATCTTCATATCTAGTCTCCATTTTGAAATCAACATGTTTTCTAGTAAAATAGTCAATTATTTCTTTTGAAAATTCTATCTTTCTTTCACTTAAAGTTTTTAATTCATTATTCATTATTTTCTCCTCCAATTTGACCGCTTACTTTTCATATAGCAGTACACTATACTTTTTATATAGTGGTACACTCTCCCACTGTTATTACTAAAATGATATACCCCCCTCCCGAAAAAGTCAAGTGTAAGCGTCAATTCATTTTATGGACGTCCTAAAAGACCTAGATTAATTTGATTTT
>CAVCUQ010000034.1:0-14737 GCA_963605425.1 uncultured Eubacteriales bacterium | reverse complement strand
AAATTATCTCAAAAAATGGTGGTTTTTTATAGAGTGCTCATCAAATGTGCTTACAATAAATAATAGTGTTCATTTAGTTTATGTGCAAATTTTTAACGTTTTATTACAATACAAAATGCGATTTTAGATAAAATTGCAAAAAAAGAAATTTAATTAAGTAAATGCGTTGACTTGCAGAAATGAAATTGATATAATGAAATTGCTTTAGTAATATAAAGTTTAGGAGGTATAACTTATGAAAGAGTTTAAGGATCGAGTAAAAAATTTGATGGAGCGAGATAATATTTCACAAAAAGAATTGGCTAAACTTTCTGGAATATCTGAAGCTTCTGTCAGTAGATATCTATCAGGTAATTTAAGACCTAGAATGGATATATTAGCTAATATTGCTAAAGTGTTTAATGTTAGCACATCTTATTTAGTTGGTGAGGAAGATAACGCAGCACAATCAGATGCATATGAGGAAACTTTATACGTTGTCACTCGCAACAAATCAAAATTAGATGATGCTCAAAAGGCAAAAATAATAAAAGTTTTGTTTGGAGGAAAGTAATGTATCATAATGGTAAGGATTATCAGAAAGTGGATGAAGTGGCATTACGACTAAGAATTGATTATAGTCATTTTGAGAAACGTCTAGATGTCTTCAAATTAACAAAACAACTTAATATGATCCTTATCAAATATTCTTCTTTAACGGAAGAACAGTTAGAAGTTTTAAAGAGTAAGGATGAATTAAATGATGGTTTTACAATTTTCAAAAAGAAGAATGGTGAATATCAATTTTTTACATTCTACAACGATTCAATTGGTGATGCCAGAATAAGATTAACTATTGCTCATGAAATAAAACATGTAGTATTCTTAGAAGAAAATCCGACAGAAAAAGATGAAGATTTAGCCAATCATTTTGCAAGATACATACTTGCGCCATCATGCTTAGTTATGCCATATATTGATAGATTTCAAATCATCAAATTAGTTTATGATTTTGACATATCGTATGAAGCTGCTTCTAATGCGTATAAATCTGCAAAAAGTAGAATATATGGAAACAAGTCAGATCTAAAAGATTTTGAAAAAGAATTTATTACTGAATTTATTAGTAAGCAATAAATAAAAAGACCTAGACTACTGGAATAGCCTAAGTCTTTTGGATAGCGTGTTATAAACACTACCTTGAACAAGTAAATTGTAGCATAGCTATCCTAAAAAAATCAAGCCATTTTTTAAAATGGCTCAATATTCAAATTTTATAGGAGGTGCTACAATGCACAAAAAAATAACTAATTTATTAGAAGTTATTTTTGCTTTACATTTAGTCATTTCTTATTTCTCTGGAGGTAAGAAATGTCTGTTTACAATGTGAGAGATAACTTCAAAGACATCTTTGGTGTCTATTTACTTCGTTCACTTTCTTTCGAGGGTGACTACGATATGATTGTAACTGAATGTAAAGAAGATATTAGTAAAATTGATTATCTAGCTTTATATTCAGATCCACAAGAATATCAAAAAACTGAGAATACATGCGTCTGCTTTTATCAGTATGATCATGTGTTCGATGGGATTCACGGACTTTATAATTCTATCGTTTATCAAGATGAAAAAAGACTAGAAAAATTCCGAGAAAGGTTTAAAAATGTTAAATATATGATTGGTCCCGATTATTCACTTTATGGTGATTTTCCGGTTCCTTTACAAATGTTTAATGTTTATAAATCGAGATTATGTATCGCTTGGTTGAAAATCAACACAAATGTCATAATCATACCAAATATAAGATGGACATTTAATTTCAGTTTTGATTTCTCTTTTGATGGAATAATGAAAGGTTCTAATTTTGCTATAAGCATCTTAGGGCAAATATAAAGTAAAGAAAATAAGGAAATGTTCTTGAACGGCTTTAAAGAAGCTATTAATAGAATAGAACCTAAAATAATAATTGTATATGGCTTTGTTACAAAATCTAATTTTGATGAAATCTTTGGATATGCAAAATCTAAGGGAATCAAGATTATAATTCCTCATTCTAAAATTGATAAATATAAGAAGGAGGATGCTATTTATGGGACAAGGTAGCAAATTTGATAGTTCTCTTTCAACCAAAGGTGGAAGATCTAATTTTATAACTAGTAGTGATATTGCTTCTGGTGACAAATTAGCTAAAGAAATTTTAGGTGAGATGAGGAAAGAAGGCGTCAAATTTTCAAAAGATAAGATAGTATTTGCAGCTAAGCTAGAAAATGGAAATAAGTTATTTTTAGAAACTGGTGGTATTGACCATATTTTGAATCGTCATAAAAAACAATTTGAACAAACGTTTGGAACTAAAACAAAAGAAGATGTTGTAAATGTACTTTGTGAAACTATTTCTAGGGGTAAATTGGTTTCTTCAGTCTATCGAAAAATAAATGGAGTAACTTATTATTCGAATAAATATTATCGCAATGGAAAATATTGTATTGTTTATGGAATATCGGAAAATGGTTACATAGAAACAGCATACCCGGAAAAAGCATAATGGAGGAAAAAATAATGGATAAAATTTCAATTTATGTAGGGCTTGAATTGGTATTTGGCCCGATTTTAAAAAATAATCAACAAGAAGACGGAACGTTTTCAAGTGGTAGTAAAATAGTGGATGACGATTTGGTTTTAAAAAATCTAGATAAGAAAATAAATGACTTATGGTGTACTCTTTATTCTAAAGATGAAACAAACGATAGCGGGTTCAGCTTTGATGAAGTTAAGGAAAAAAAAATAGCTCCACAATTGTTAGAAATGATAAATAAGTTGATTGATAGACTTAATGAAATTAATGATGGATCATATGAAGTGGAAGATATGATAAGCGAACATTTGAAAGCATTAATCTAACAATGGCTACATGTGGATTTTTCATAAATTATTAAGTCCTCTATTAAATTAAAACTAAAATAATATGTAGAGATTTGATTGCAAATAAAGGTGTTTAAATTTTTTAAATGAAATGAATCTTTGTACAAAGAAAGAATTAATCATCCTCTTATAGATAAGTTCACATTAGAGAATGTTGTATCTAAGGCATTTAATGCAGAACCTTTGACATTAAATGATAAGAAGTTCTTGATAGAGAATTTTATAAACACAGTCTATGTGCATGATGATGGAAGAGTCGATATTGCTTATACGTTCTCAAATTCAATTGAGAAAATAAAAGTAGAAGATATTACAAATATGTGTTCGTCTCCTCTTTATTTAGGTCCACCATATTAGAATTCAAGTATTGATGCATCAATATTAGTACTTTTTTGATTTACATCTTTTAAAAAAATATGTTAGCATAAGTATTAGCAGTTCTTGTTATTCCTGCAAATCTAGCATTAGTATTAATAATAAATATAATAATCTATATAATTTTTAATAATTGATCAACCCATAAATACGAGACTTAGAATTAATATTTAAATTAATCAAGTCTAATTAAATTTTAGCAATAGGTATCTAGAATTGACACAAACTTTATGTTACTCTCGCCAATAAAGCCCCATTTACTTTGATTGCTTAAAATTTCATGGTTTAATTTTGCTTTTATGATTTTACAAACAATTATACCTAATAATTCGGATACAACTAAAATGTTGAATGGTTTAATTAATTCTAAAAAGTTTACTTTGCATTATACTTTATGCTTGTATAAGGGATATAGTTTATCATGAGATTGTATTTAATAATAATTTTTATTTCGCCAAAGAAATCTTTAACCTGTTTAATCAGTAGATATAGTGTTTCGTCAATTGACCAATAAGTTTCATAATTGTATAATTTACCTATAAGGATTTTTTAATCATGAGCTCTAAAATAATATCATAAATATAATTAGATAGAACTTATCTTCTTAGATATTAAATGTGATAGCATTCACTTTGATGTTCTTAGTGTTAGGCGTAAAGAGTGTTTGATTTTAAGAATAAAGGGAGATTAATATGGAAAATAAAAAAGATTCAATAGAAAAGTTAATTGAAAAAGCAAATCTAGGAGATGCAATAGCTCAGTTAGAATTAGGTGAGTGTTTTGAAGATGGTGAAGGTGTTGAGCAAGACTATGCAGAAGCTATAAGATGGTACAAACTATCTGCCGAGCAAGGATATGTTGAAGCTGAGTTTGCATTAGGCTTTTGTTTCGAATTTGGTGTAGGTGTTGATGAGGATTATCATGAGGCAGCTAAATGGTATAAACTAGCAGCTGAACAAGGACATGCAGTAGCGCAATTCAATTTAGCTAATTTTTATTACTTTGGTATGGATATGGATGAAGATTTTGCTCAAGCTGTAAGGTGGTATAGATTATCTGCTGATCAAGGAAAGCCTGAGGCACAATATAATTTGGGTTGTTGTTTTGAAGATGGAGAAGGTGTTGAGCAAGACTATGCAGAAGCTATTAAATGGTATAAGTTAGCAGCTGAACAAGACTTAGAAGAAGCACAATCGAAATTAGGTGATTGTTACTATAAAGGTATCGGAGTTGAACAAGATTTCGATGAAGCAGTAAAATGGTATAGACTAGCTGCCGAGCAAGGATATGGTGAGGCTCAATATCAATTAGGTGTCTTTTATGAAAATGGTACTGGTGTAGAGAAAAATATGCATGAAGCAGTAAAATGGTATAAACTAGCAAAAGATTACAATGATGAATATTAATTTTATAATATTTATCTACACAACTCTCTCTTTAAAGTCTAGCAAAATTAATAATTACATAGTTGTTGACAAATCAAAATTTGCGACCTATACTATAAATGTATCAAGAGTTCACTGAGGCGATAGTCCTTTGATGTGACACCAACCTGCGATTAGAAAAGGTGGTAACTATCAAGATACGGGAGTTATCCAAACTAATCAAGATTTTTATATTGTTTAGATAGCTCCGTAATTGGAGCTTTTTATTTTTTTAAGCTATAACTGAATAAGAGGGGGATATTATGGTAGAGTTGTTTAAATTTAATAATGAAGGGGTAGTGTCATTTCCAAATCATCCAACAATGATTGAAGATAAAATGTTTGAAGGTAGATTAGATATTTCAAAGGTTAATATTCCTTCAAGTGTTATATCAATTGGTGCTTATGCTTTTTCAAACTGCAAGAATATTACTAATGTCTTTATTGGTGAAAACTTACAATCTATTGGTGATAGTGCCTTCAAAGGTTGTAATAAGTTAAAAAGTATCTATATTCCTAAAAGTGTTAATTATATTGCAGATAACGCATTTGATGACTGTAAAGGAAATGGTAAGGAATTCATCTATATTCATGGATATAGGGGAAGTTATGCCTATAAATATGCTTCAAAGAAGTCTTTTATTAAATTCATTAAACTTATAAGTGAAGAAGAAATTGATGAAGCTACTTGCAAATTTGACAATGGTATTGAGTTAGAAAAACAAGTAGAAATATTTAAAGAAGCCTCTGAAAATAAATATGATTTATTTGTTAGTTTTAAAGGTAATCTATATATGGCTATAGCACTCTTAATAGGAAGAGGCATAGAGCAAAATATAAAAGAGGCTACCAACTATTCTGACACTGCATATAATATTTTGTTAAACGCGTCTAGTTTAGTTAAGGATGAAAATAAAGAACAAATAGAATCTCTAGAAAAGAAATTAATTGATTATGGATATGAACTTAGCAAATGGCTTCAAGGTATCATTAAATTGATAAACCTAGAAATAATGACACCTCTTGAGGCTAAAGAAAAACTATATCCTGAAGAAATTTCTTTAGAAGAAGCTTTTGCCTTACAAGCTAAGAGCGAGTATGACGAAAATATAGTTGAGAAACTATTAAGTAAAGATGAATCGTTTAAAGTTATGTATATTCATGGACTTGGTGGCAGCAGAAAGTCTACGGTTGGTACATATCTAAAGAATAATTTGACTTATCAAGTATTAACATTTGATATCCCGCTTGAACCTAAATACGCAATGGAAAAGATTAATTTGGTAATGAAGAAATTTAAACCCGATTTGATTGTTGCTTCCTCATTAGGTGCTTATTATGCTATGCATGTTGATTGTAAATATAAGATATTAATCAATCCCGCATTAGATGGACCTAATGATATCGATAAGGCAATTGAAAAGAAAACTTATCAATATAAAGTAAGTCATTTGCATGTCTTTGACTATACTGTAAATGATGAATTTATTGCAAACCTTCATCTAAAAACACCAATATATGATAAGGGCACAATTTATGGTATTTTCGGTAAGCAGGATGAATTATTTTCCCATTATCATGAATTTAAATTGAAATATGGAGTAGATAAAACATTTTTAGTTAATTCAGCTCATCATTTAGATGAATCATGTTTCAAGCATCCTTTAATGGATTTAGTTGAAGAAGTTAGAAAAGAGGTACAAAATGCAAATTAGAAAAATAAATAGTTTTCCAGCCCCTGAGCTTAAGTCAAATCTTTTTGATATAATCTTTTATTCAGACTCTAATGCAATGGGACTAGCGAATTTACTTATTTTAGGAACTGATAATTATATCTATGTTTTTAATTATGAAAATGCTGCAGATCCTCTGTATAAGGAATATTTAAGACTTGTTAGATATCACTATCCTGAAGTGCCAAGAAATGGAAAGAATGAATTAGATATTGATTATGATAGGGAAAATCACTACGAAGAATATGAAGATTACTATCTTGGTATGGGGAATTCAGTTTTAATTAAAAAGCAAGGTTTTGCAGAGAAGAATATTAAAGAGATTAATTTTCCTAATGTTATGAAATATATTCGACAAGACTTTAAAGATAGTGATTGGGATTTATTTTATGATGTAATGAATTACACACCCCAAAATGTTTTGTTTTCTTATAGTGAGATTACTGTGTTTAAAGAAATTCTTAAATTTTTAAAAGAAAAAGGATTCATTTGGGATACTGGAAAAGAATTAAACGAAAATGATATATCTGATTCAACTAACCATTATGTTAGTGTAGATTGCAAAAATAAAATAGTTGGATTTATCAACTATAATAGTGATACTGATTTGATGTTTTTTGATATTGGTAAATTTGATGTTAAAAGAATAATAGAGTTGACATTAGATAGAGTCAATCAAAACTAGTGCAATAAACTTTAAACTACAACAGGTATGTTTGCTATAAATTATAATTCTTAATTAATGGAGGGTAAAAGCATGAAATTAAAAACACATAATTTTTGGAATATGGATGAAACTAAACACTGGCATAATTGTTCAGGTAATAATGTAAAATTAGATGAAGATAAACATACTTTAAAGGAAGATAATATATGTACTGTTTGTGGATATAATGGTAATTTAGTCTATACATTATTAATTGACGGAGAATCATATAGTGTTAAGGCTAGTAAAGAGGCAAAAGGTAACATTGTGATTCCTGCAAGTTATAATGATAAACCAATTACAAGAATAGAAGATTCAGCATTTTCCAATCTTTCTAATATTACTAGTGTAGTTATACCAGAAGGTGTAACTAGTATAGAAAATCATGCATTTGAAGGTTGTTCAAACTTAGTAAGTGTAGTTATACCAAGTAGCGTTAAATATATAGAAGATAAGGCTTTCTCTCGTTGTGTAAGATTAGTTGAGGTCATAAATAAATCACAACTGGAGATTATTAAAGGTAGTGAAGATAATGGCCAAGTAGCTTTACAGGCCTTAAATGTTAAAACTCAAGGCGAAAGTGAAATTGTTAATTTAAATAATTATTTATTCTATACTGCAAATGGTACTAATTATTTAGTTGGATATTTAGGTAAAGATACATTACTAGACTTACCAGATAACTATAATGGGGAGGATTATATAATAAACAGCTTTGCATTCTATAACTGCACTCAAGTTACAAGAGTAAAAATTATGGATGGTGTAATAGGAATTAAAACACATGCTTTTTTAGGTTGCAGTAGTTTAGATGGAATGATTAATGCATCCTTTATGGATATTACTTTAAGCGGGCAAAAATATGATTTTATAGGATACGGCAAATCTTGGAATCAATCACAAGATAGTCTTGAAATCATTAATATAAATGACTTTTTATTCTATTCAGTAAATGGTGTAAATCACTTAGCAGGATATATAGGAGAAGAAATTAAATTAGTATTACCAGATAGTTTTAATGGAAAGTCTTATGTAATTGATAGTTATGCATTTTATGATAACAAAAACATATTTAGTATAGTAATACCTGATAGCGTAATAAGTATAGGCGCTAATGCATTTTATGGTTGTTATCACTTAGTAGAAGTAATAAATAAATCATCACTTAATATTTGGCTAGATGATGATGATGATAATGGCTGTGTAGATTTTTATGCCGTAGATGTTAAAACTAAAGGCGAAAGTGAAATAGTTAATGTTGATGGTTTTTTATTCTATACAAAAGACATTAATGGTGATCCTTTAAATTATTTAGTTGGATATCTCGGAGAAGAAACTAGATTAGTTTTACCGGATTGTTATATCTCCTACAGTATTGTTTCTTACGCATTCTATAACTGTTTGAATATAACAAAAGTAGTAATTCCTGAATGTGTTGTAAGTATAGGAAATAACGCTTTTGCTGGATGTGAGAATTTACATAAAATCGTTAATAAATCATTATTATTGATTTCACCACATGGTGATGACAATGGTATGGTTGGGTACTATGCATCTGATGTCCTATCAAAAGTTGACTGTGAAATAGTCAATGCAAATGATTATTTATTCTATATATTAGATGGTATTAATTACTTATTTGGATATGAAGGAAAAGATACTAGATTAGTATTACCAGACAGTTTTAATGGAGAGCCTTATGAAATTGATACTTGTGCTTTCATGTATCACGATTTATTAAGTGTTGTTATACCAAAGTATGTTACAAGAATAGGTTTTGATGCATTCTTAGGTTGCAAAACAATTGAGGTAATAAATAAATCAAAACTTGATATTGTTAAAGGAAGCAAAACTCATGGTTCAGTAGCTTTTTATGCCCTAGATGTTAAAACTCGAGGTGAAAGTGAAATAGTCAATGTAAATAGCTATTTATTCTATACTGCAGGTGGTACTAATTATTTGATTGGTTATGCAGGAAAAGAGATATCATTGGTGTTACCTAATAATTACAAAGGTGAACCTTATGAAATTTATAGTTTTGCTTTTCAAAACTGTTCAAATTTAACTAGTGTAATTATTCCAAATGGTGTAACAAAAATTGGTGATTATGCATTTGCTAATTGTTCAAGATTACTAATTGTTGAAATAGGAGATAGTGTAACAAGCATTGGCGGTAGTGTATTTGAGGGCTGCGCGAACTTATCTAAAGTCATAAATAAATCAAAAGTAGATTTTAATAAAGGCAGTGAAGATTATGAAAAACTTGTTTGTTACCTCCTAAATGTTTTAAAGGGATATAAAGATGAAAATAGTTAATATAAATAATTATTTATTTTATAAAAAAGAGGGAGTCAATCTGTTAATTGGGTATAAAGGAAAAGAAACATCATTAGTTTTACCTGATAGTTTTAAAGGTGAAAATTACATAATTGATAGTTTTGCATTTAGGGATTGTGAAAACTTAATTAGTGTTGTAATTCCTGATAGTGTAACAAGTATAGGTGATGAAGTTTTCAATGGTTGTAATAATTTAATAAGTGTAGAACTAGGTAAAGGCATAACAAGAATTGGAGATGATGCCTTTATAAATTGTGAAAGATTAGTAGAAGTTATTAATAAATCTTCATTAGGTATTGCTCTGGGTAGTGAAGAATATGGATGTGTAGCCTCTAAGGCATTAAATATCAAAACTGAAGGTAAAAGTGAAATAGTTAATATAAATGACTATTTGTTCTATACAGTAGATGGTATTAATTATTTAGTTGGTTATGTAGGAAATGAAAAGTCTTTAGTATTGCCAGATAGTTATAAAGGTGAAAATTATATAATTGGTGACAGTGCATTTTATCATTGCTTAAGGTTATTTAGTGTAGAAATTCCTGCTAGTGTAACAAGTATAGGTGAATGGGCTTTTTCTGATTGTTCAAACCTAATTAGGATTGTAATAGGTAAAAATGTTACAAATATAGGAAAATATGCTTTCTTTATGTGTTTCAAATTAATTGAGGTAATAAATAAATCAACACTAGATATTGTTAAAACTAGTGAAGACAATGGTTATGTTGCATACTATGCTTTAAAGGTTAAACCTGAGTTTGAAAGTGATATTGTTAATGTAAATGATTATTTATTCTATTCTGCAGGTGATACTAATTATTTGGTTGGATATGTTGGAAAAGAAACTTCATTAGTTTTACCATATAATTATAACGGAAAGCCTTATGAAATTTATAGCCATGCTTTCACAGATAGCTTAAACTTAAGAAGTGTTATTATTTCTGATAATGTAACAAGTATTGGTAATTTTGCTTTTTATAAGTGTTCAAGTTTACAAAGTATAATAATAGGAAAAGGCATAATAAATATAGGTGCTTATGCATTCCATGGTTGTAGTAATTTAATTAATGTTATAATACCTGACAGCGTTACTAATATAGGTTCTAACGCATTCTATGGTTGTAATAGTTTAATAAACATAGTAATACCAAATAGTGTTACAAGTATAGGCAATAAAGCATTTTATCGTTGTGTAAATTTAACAAGTGTGATAATTTCTAGTAGTGTTATAAGTATAGGTAAGTGTACATTCCAAAGGTGTTCAAATTTAAGAAGTGTAGTTATACTAAATGGTGTAGAAAATATAGATAGGAGTGTATTCAAATCATGTTACAACTTACAAACAGTTTACTATTTAGGTACTCTAGAGGAATGGAATAATTATAAAATATCAAATCCAAAGAATGATTTAATCAAGGCCACTACATATTATTATAGTGAATCAAAACCAACAGATAATACATATAAGTATTGGCATTATATAGATGGAAATCCTACTAAGTGGTAAATTTCAACTATCAAAAAGCTTACGAGAATTAGATTCTTGTAGGTTTTTATTTATATTCTAATACTTAAAATTATGAGTACTAGTGTAATCTTATTCATTTAAATTGAAAAATGTGGTAGAATTTATATGAATTATCTATTGAAGATTTATGATCTTTAGCAAATAAATCTATTGAGAAGATTTGCTACTGAGGTTTTCATGGCTAAAAAATGAAAACAATCTTCATTAAATAAAGATAATAGACATTTAAATGATTGTTAAAAAAGAAATTGGTGAATTAATATGGAACTAACAAAGAAAGAAATTAAAACACTTAATGGTATATTAAGGACTGAAATTAGAGAATTAAAAGATTTAGTTAAAACAGTAGATGATGAGAAAGATAAAAAGGAACTTGAGAAAGAGTTAGAAGTAGTAAAGTCAATTTTTTCTAAAATTAATGAAAAAACTGATGATTAGTTTTATTAATAATTAAAGATTTAGATTTTACTAGACTTTAATTTAAAATCAATATATTTAAAAGGATAGGTGATAAATATGTTTGATATAGAAATAATAAAAGGGAATATAGTTAATTGTGATACCGAGGCTATTGTAAACGCTGCTAACGAGCATTTGCGTGCAGGTGGTGGTGTGTGCGGCGCTATATTTGAAGCTAGTGGATATACTAGGATGCAAGAAGCTTGTAATAAAATAGGTCATTGTGATACAGGGAATGCAGTTATAACAGATGGATTTGATTTGAAATCAAAATATGTTATTCATGCAGTCGGACCTAAATATGGAGATCGCACTATAAAACATAATGATGATGTGAAAAGAACAGGACTTGAAGAACTTCATATAAATGACAAAATAACTAATAGAGAACTTTATGATGCATATATAAATTCTTTAAAGTTAGCTGAAAAGTATAATATTAAGTCAATATCTTTTCCTATCATATCTGCTGGTATTTACGGATATCCATTAGATTTAGCAATTAAGATAGAATTATGTGCTATTATGGATTATCAAAATGAGTATCCTAATACCTCTCTTGAAAAGGTTATAATATGTGCTTTCTCAAATGATATGTATGATAAGTTAATAGAGGAATATGGCAAGTTAAAACAATGTCTGGTTTAACAATGTTAAAATATTATCTAAATGAAATCCTAGATGGGGTAAAGACTTATGATGCTCGTTCGTATCCTACTAGTAAAAGAGGTACAATAGCTTTAGTTGATACTAAATCGATGAAAGTCTATGGTTATGTAGATTTAATTAATGTTAGAGAGATAACTAGAGAGGAATATTCTAAGTGGCACTCTTCAGGTCCTTGGGCTAATTGCCTAATGTATGTTGATCCTACAAAGAAATATTATGCTTATGATTTTATTAATCCTCGTAAGGAATTAAATCCATTTAAGATAACAGGAGAAAAGCATACCTGGGTAGAAGTTAAGATAGAGAATAAATCAGGATATCAAAGTACATTATTTTAATGAAGAGTTATCTTTGGTTTAGTAGCTGAGCATTGACTTGTATATGTATATTTAAAAAGATTTATATGAAAACTATTATGTTTCAAGAACAAGCAAACATGATGCATTAGAATAACAGTGTCTAGATGTTGATTATAATAAGATATTAGATAATAATGTTTAATTTAGTAAAGCAAAATATTCAATAAATTAGGATTTATATTTTGAAATGGAGAAGTTTAAAGATAATTATGAAATGTAAAAGTTGTGGTAAAGAATTTGTATCATTATTTTCAAATACTTGTCCTTATTGTGGAAATGATAATAGCACATCTATTTTTGATACACTTTTTGGTTCATCCGATAATGATGTAAAATCTAATAAAAAGAAGAAATCATTTGATCCGTATAATTTTGATGATTTCGATAATTGTTCTGATGATGAATATATGGATGATGATGACTATGATGATTTTGATAATTAATATATGAATTATATGATTCATAACAAAGATTAATTATTAATATATTTATTAGTCTTATAAAGCCTTTGTTTCTATATTAGTTATTAGTAGTAACTATTATAGTAAATGAAGGCTTTTTATTTTTATAGTAAATACTACTATCATAATGATATCATCTACAAAAAGTGTGAAAACTTGCAAAAAAAGTAGATGAAGTTTGATAATAAAAGAATTTATGGTATAATGTATCTACAAAAAGTTCAAAAACTTGCAAAAAAAGTAGGTGATTATATGGAAATTAAAAGAGATAAATATTTAAACGAAATTATTGAAAGAAAAAATAATGGATTAATTAAAGTGGTTACTGGATTAAGAAGATCAGGTAAATCATACCTTTTAAATGTATTATTTAAAAAATATTTATTAAATAATGGTGTTGATGAAAGTCAAATTATTACTTTTGCATTTGATAAAATGGAAGACGTAATGAATTTAGATAACTATTTAGAAAAAGATAATACCCTAATTTATGATTCTAAAAAGAATTATACTGTTAATTCTAAGAAGTTCATATTATACATCAAAGATATCACTAAAGAGAATAAACAATACTATCTTTTATTAGATGAAATTCAACTATTAGATAATTTTGTTATGACGCTAAATGGATTTTTAACACATTCAAATTTTGATGTTTATGTAACAGGTAGTAATTCAAAAATGTTATCTAAAGACGTGATAACTGAATTTAGAGGAAGAGCAGATCAAATCCATATATATCCTTTATCATTTAAAGAATACTATGAAACAGTAGATATGTCCTTTGATGAGGCTTATTTAGAGTATCAATATTATGGTGGTATGCCTTATTTATTAAATATAAATGATGAAAATAGAAAGACACAATACTTAAAAGATTTGTTTAAAGAAACATATTTAAAAGATATTACTGAACGTAACGGAATTCAAAATATATATTCATTTGAAAAACTAATGAATATATTAGCTAGTTCAATTGGTTCTTATACTAATCCTAGTAATATAGAGAAGACTTTTAAGAGTGTAGAAAATATATCATATAGTCATGATACAATAAAAAAACATATAGAATATCTAAAAGATTCTTTTTTGCTATCTGAAGTTTCAAGATATGATATTAAAGGAAGGAAATATATAGGATCAAATTCAAAGTATTATTTTACTGATATTGGTCTTAGAAATGCATTAATTAATTTTAGACAATCTGAACCTACTCATATTATGGAAAATATAATTTATAATGAATTAATTATAAGAGGATATAGTGTAGATGTAGGAGTTGTTGAAATTAATGAATTAAATGAAAATAAAAAATATATTAGGAAACAATTAGAAACTGACTTTGTATGTAATAAGATTAATGAAAGAATATATATTCAATCCGCATATTCTCTTGAAACCCTAGATAAGATGATTTCAGAAAAGAAGTCATTAATCAATATTAAAGATAGTTTTAGAAAAATTATTATTGTAAAAGATACTATAAAGAAATATTTTACTGAGGATGGAATAGAAGTCATTAGCCTTAAAGAATGGTTACTTAACTAAGTTTAATAGATAAAGTAATAATATAAATTGTTGAGAAGTTTTTAATTAAGTAAGCTTATAATTAAATACTAAAATAGGTGATAGATTCACAGTAATGTAAACTAAAAAATTAAGAAGAAACGTTAATTTGTTCATTCAGTTCTAATGAAAATTAATATAGATAATACCACAAAGAGATCTCATTGTAAAGGTCAAGAGGAAAATGAAGAAAAATGGCAATTTTAAAATGTAGGTTAA
>CAVCUQ010000033.1:0-15215 GCA_963605425.1 uncultured Eubacteriales bacterium | reverse complement strand
ATCAAACATTTCTTTTGAATCACAGCCTTTAGAATAATAAGCATTAAGCATAGAAAGGGCCATGGTTTTACCAAATCGACGAGGTCTTGTGACACACATGAATTTGCTAGAAGGTTTACTTAAATTATAATTAGTAGTTGAAATTAGTAAGGATTTATCTATAAAAATAGTGTCATTAACATAATTTTCAAAGTCAGATGTCATATTTAAATAATAACTCATATATATCACACTCCTTATTAGTATTTTATCATAATAAATAAGTAAATACCACTTTAAATAAAATGATTTGAGTGTAAGAGGCTAAAATTCAATTTTACTAATCAAGTGAAAATATGGTATAATTATAGTATATAATGAGGTAAATATTATGCCGTTTGATTTATTTCTTGAATATAATTTTGCGCCTATAATAGGGCTTATATTCCAAATATTAATATTATCTTTTAGTCAAAACTTTACTAAAAGAGATAGGACTGCTTTTTATATAGCTATATGTTTAGAAGTATTTGAACTTGTTACATATAACCTAGAATATGCTTGTTCAATGATGAGCCATTACATATATGCTAGAACATTCCTATCAGTATGTGGTTATTTAGTTCGTCCTATGCTTGTATATCCATTTATTATGCTTATCAGAGAATATGGGCCTAAGGAGAATAAATTTAAATATCTAGATTTAATACCTTTTGGAATTCTATTTATTATAGAATGTATTGCCTTAGAACCTACTAATCATTTAGTATTCTTCTTTAGTGATGATAATATCTTTGATAGAGGTCCTTTGGGTTATAGTTCTCAAATAGTTACAATATTCTATTTAATTGAAGGTATTGTTCAAATAATAAGAGCTACAAAGTCAGCTAGAAAAGTAAATACATTTCTTGTTGTAACTATATTCTTATATTGCTCCCTATCTATGTTAATTGAAACAATATTTAATATAAGAAGTCTTGGTGTTAATGCTTGTATTTATTCGGTAGTATTATTTATGTTTACCCTGCAAGCTAATCACTTAAGTGCAGCTTCGCTTCAGCTTAAAAGATTATCAGAGGAAGATTCTTTATCAGGACTAGCTAATAGATATTATGGTGAAAAGAGTATAAGAGAAAAACTTGATGAAGGAAAAAGTGGATATTTCTTTATTTTAGATGTAGATGATTTTAAATCTATCAATGATAATTATGGTCACTATATAGGGGATGAGGCTATTATTAAAATTGCCAAAGTTTTAAAGAAATGCTCTCTTGAAAGTGATATAGTAATGCGTCTTGGCGGAGATGAATTTGCAATATATTCATATGAAGATAAGGATTTAGATATAGATAGTTATATAAATAATATATTTAAAGAGATTAGTAATATTAAGTTACCTATTAAGGATGAATATACTATTAATATATCTGTTGGAGTAGCTAAAATAGAAGATAATAAGAAGACTAGTTTTGATAGAATTTATAAAATAGCTGATGATAAGTTATATAATTCAAAATCACATGAAGGTAACTATATTTCATATTGATTTTAATTTATAGTTATTTAATTTTATTTTAAATTGTTTTATAATTTATGTGTTTTAAAAAGGAGTGAAAATATGATTTTAAATGATGTTGAAACCCAATCAGTAGTTGATACTGCCTCTTCATCCTCAAGTTTTTCTTGGGATCAAGTATGGCAAAGTATTGTTTCATGGGCATCTACTACAGGTATTAAGATTATAATTGGATTAATTTTATTATTCATCTTAATCAAAATTACTAACCGTTTTGCAAATAAAGTTAGAAAAAATATGATTAAACATGATGCTGATAAGACTATCACATCTGTTGTATATCAATGCATTTCAATTGGATTTAAGATTATTTGGTTATTATTATTCTTAAACTTAATTGGTGTTCAAACTGCATCAATCGGTTCAATTATTGCATCTATATCAGTAGCTATCGGTCTTGCTGTACAAGGCTCTCTATCTAACTTTGCTGGTGGACTTGTAATTCTTGTTACTCGTCCTTTTAAGGTTGGAGATTTTATACAAGCTCAAGGTGTTGAAGGACATGTAGAAGATATTAGAATGTTCTATACTCATCTAGCTACAACTGATAATAAAGTTGTACTCGTACCAAATGGTATTTTATCTAGTGGTGTTATCGTTAATGTTAATGCTAAAGATACTAGAAGAGTTGATGAAGTATTCTCTATTGCTTATGAAGCTGATTATAATAAGGCTATTAAGGTTATTACTGATGCGATTAACTCTTGTGATTTAATCTTAAGAGATAAAGATGTATTTGTTCGTATGGGTGAAGAAGCTGATTCATGTATCAATGTTAAAGCTCGTGTATGGGTTAAAACATGTGATTACTGGACTGTTCATTTCTACTTACTTGAAACAGTAAGAAAAGCACTTGATGATAACAATATCGATGTTCCATACAATAAACTTGATGTTACTGTAACAAATGCTAACTAAAGGCTCATTAATTTGAGCTTTTTTTCTTTATATTTTAACTTGTTTTTTGTATAATTTATTTAGGTGATTTTATGAATCAATTATTTTTAGATAGGATGAAAACATACTTGAGTGAGGAAGATTATAATACTTACTTAAAGTGTTTAGAAGATAAACCTACTCGTTCAATTAGATTAAATAATATAGATATTGATACATTTGTAAAAAATACTAATATGCCACTTGAAAAAATTCCTTTTGATCCTGATGGTTATTATTTATTAAATGATGAAAAATACGGAAATAGTATCTATCATCATGCTGGGGCTTTCTATTTTCAAGAACCTTCTGCCATGCTACCTGTTAATATTTATAATTTTAATGGAGATGAAATAGTACTAGATTTATGTGCATCTCCTGGTGGTAAATCAAGTCAAATCTTAAAGCGTATTCCAAATGGAGTATTGGTATCTAATGAAATAGATACTAAAAGAGCTAATGTCTTATTTTCTAACTTAGAAAGACTTGGTTTTAGTAATGCAATTGTTACTAATAACTCTCCAGATGAACTAGTTAAAGTATTTAAAGGCTTCTTTGACGTTATCTTAGTTGACGCTCCTTGTTCTGGTGAAGGTATGATGAGAAAAGAAGTAGAAGCTAGAGATGACTGGAGTTTAGATAATATTGCTTTATGTGCTAGAAGAGATAAAGAAATTATAAAAAGCGCTAATACAATGCTTAAAAAAGGTGGAAAACTGATTTATTCAACTTGTACATTTGCCCGTGAAGAAGATTGTGATATGGTTGAATATATCAAGTCTCTTGGCTATCACACTTTAAAAGCACCTAGTATAATAGAAAATAATACTTATAAAGGCTTTGTAGAAAATACTTATAGGTTTTATCCTTTCCTTCGTGGTGAGGGACAATTTGTATCTCTTCTTGAAAAAGATAGTGATGAAGTAACTAAGCAGTTAAAACTATTAAAAGAATCAAAGGATAAAGATATTAATGTAGTAAAGAAATTCTTTAAGGATTATTTAGACTTTATGCCTAATAATATTGTAAAATATGGATCTAGATATTATTTATATTCTTTGCCATATGATTTAACTAGCTTAAATATTAAAAACTATGGTGTAGAACTTGGTGAGGTTGAAAAAAATCGTTTTGTTCCATATCATCACTTATTTAAAGCATTAGGAAACCACTTTAAGAACATTGTAAACTTAGAATATAGTGATCCTAGATGTTTAAAATATTTAAGAGGAGAAGAAATCCTAGTAGAGGGAACTCCTGATGGATATGGAGTAATAATGGTATCTGGTTTTGTTCTTGGTGGTTTTAAAGCCACAAATGGACATTTAAAGAATCATTATCCTAAGGGACTTAGAAATAATTAGGAGGGTTTATGGATAAACAAAATAATAAAGATAATAAAATGAATTTAATGTATGGATTTACTTTTAAAGACTTATTAAAATCTAATCCACTTACAATACTTTTAATGTACATTATTACCTATATATTTGGAACACTTCTTGTTTCATTTATAGTATGTAAAATAGTAGGAGATATTAATGGTTATACCTTTAAAGAGGCTTATAAGGTTATTATGGGCGGAATTACTGATACTATGGAAAATAGTGATGTAAGACTATATTATACTGCTCAAGCTTATATTAATTTCTTTGGTTATTTCTTACTATTTATAGTAGTACCTGTATTTTCACTTAAATATTTAAAAGATGATTTTAGCATCTTTAAAGATTATAAGAAAGTACTTTTAATAATCGGAGAAGCTGTAGCTTTTGCCTGTATTTCAGCTCTTTCTGAAAATATTGCAAGCCGTATAATTTGTAATTTAGGTTATGAAAACCAAACAAGTCAAAATGAAGCCTTAATTAGAAATATGTGTGTATATGCACCTAAAGCTTTAGTTTTAATTTCAACAGTAGTATTTGCACCTATTGTTGAGGAATTAGTATATAGAAAAAGTGTTATAGCCTTATCTGAAAAAGTACTTACTGATTTTAGTTATAGACATAAGAAGTTATCTATTTGTATTCATTTAGTAGTTTCTGCTCTATTATTTTCACTTCCTCATATGCTATCAAGCGCTAATTATAATGCTTTAGTATGGTTTATTTTACTTTTAGTATATTTTATATCTGGTTTATTACTAGCTATAATTTATTATTTTACAAATAAAAACATCTATGCTTCGACAGCTGCTCACATGGCTAACAATTTAGTCGCTATTCTTAAAATGTTTTAGGTGATATTATGATTAAAAAAGATATTAATACTCTAAATGTTAATCCATTTGAATTATTTAAAAAAGGTAATATCTTACTTACTGCAGGCGATTTAGAGTCTCGTAATTCTATGACTATTGCTTGGGGTACAATAGGATACTTATTTAGAAAAAACGTAGTAATAGTATTTGTTAAAGAATCAAGATTTACTAAACATTTAATGGATGATTCAGATTATTTCTCTTTATCATTTATGCCAGATAAATATGAAAAAGAAGTAGCTTTTATGGGGACTCATTCTGGTAAGGATATAGATAAATATAAAGAAACCAATCTTAATCCTGTTTATGATGTAGATAAAAAGGTATCTTATATAAAAGAAGCTAATATGGTATTAAAATTAAAGAAGATATCTAATTTAAAGTTTAGCCAAGATTTAATCTTTGATAAGAATATTATTAATAATTATTATAGCGGGGAAGATAGTAATAACTTCCATACTGCTTATATTGGTGAGATTGTTAGTTGTTTAGTACCTGAGGAAGAAAATGATAGATAATTATACTGATTTTAAGAAATTTATTAAATCACTAGATTATAAACCTCGTCTTTTACTTCATACTTGTTGCGCGCCATGTTCAACTCATACTCTTGATGTACTTAAAGACTATTTTGAGATAACTATTTTTTATTCTAATTCAAATATTTATCCTAAAGAAGAATTTGATAAAAGACTTGAGGAACAAATAGAGTATGCAAAAAAGTTTAATATTCCAGTAATACCTGACAATTATAATGATAAAGAATATTATGAAACTATTAAGGGACATGAAAAAGATGGTGAAAAGAGCCAGAGGTGCTATTTATGTTATGAAATGAGATTAAGACATACAGCACTTATGGCTAAAATGCAAGGCTTTGACTATTTTACTACAAGTCTATCTATATCACCTTATAAAGTAACTAGATGGATTAATGAAATAGGTTATAATTTAGAAAAAGAACTTAATATTAAATATTTATATTCTGATTTTAAGAAGGAAGAAGGATATAAAGAAAGTATTAGACTTAGTTTAGAGAATAATATGTATAGACAGGATTACTGTGGTTGTGTATTTTCTCAAAACGAGAGAAAGGAAAAGGTGGAAAAATGAAAAAGGGGCTAGCACTTTGTGGTGGGGGAGCTAAAGGAAGCTATGAAGCAGGTTGTTTCAAAGCTTTAAACGAGATAGGAGAACATTTTGATATCGTTACTGGTACATCAATAGGATGTTTAAACGCAGCTATGTATTGCCAAAAGGACTTTGACAGGGACTATGAACTTTGGGAGAAACTTAATGTTCAAATGATCATGAAATATGGTTTTAATTTTGATCGTTATGATATTATAAATGGTATTAGAAATGGTCAAAACTCTATTAATATGGTTTTAAATTATATGACTAATAGAGGAGCCGATATTCGTCCTTTAAGAAACTTGATTAATGAATATATTGATATTGATAAAATTAAAGAATCTGATGTTACATTTGGTATTGTTACAGCCTCATTTCCTCAAATGAAGGGCTGCGAGATAGTAGCTAATAAATTATCTGAGGATTTAATTAAAGACTTTATTTTAGCATCAGCTTCATGTTGGCCAGTATTTCCTGTATGTAAGATAGATGGTAAATCATATGTAGATGGTGGTTATTATGATAACCTTCCTATTAACTATTGTCATAGATTAGGTGCTAATGAGATAGTAGCTATTGATTTAAATATGGAACCTACACATAAAGAATATACTAATACAAGATTTGTTCGTTATATTAAACCAACTCATAATTTAGGTACTTTCATGCAGTTTGATCATGAAACTATCATGAACAATATGATGCTTGGTTATCTAGATACTATGAAGAGTTATAAGAGATTCGAAGGATATCGTTATACCTTAAAGTTTGAGGATTTACCTTTTGATGAGACTAAACTTATAGATAGATATATTGAGGTATATGCTTATTGCTCTCGTAATTTAATTAAGAATGTAAAGAAAGCTTATCAAGGAAGTGTACTTGATTATTTAGAAGAATATACTATAAAGAGATTGACTAAGAAAGAGTTCTCAATAAGAGCTATTGAAGTATTTGCTGAACTTATGAATATCAATTATTTTAAGGTCTATTCACCAAAAGAGTTAATTGATGAGGCTTTAAATGAACTTAATAAATCTACTTTATCAAGAAAATTACTTGAAAAACTACCAGAACAAAAGACATATGAAAAGAAGAGGGCTTTAATCGAAAAGTGTGATGATATAGCCTTACTTAGACTTTTATCTTATAATTTAAAGAAAGATATAAGATTAAACTTAAATCAATTATCTATGATTTATACGACTAAAATGAATGTCTTTATCGCTTATGTCTTACTTGATACAATTATATAATTATGATTAAGAGTATTAGTATAAATAAAGAATATGTATATCTAATATCAGATATTCATTCAAATATTAAATTATTTAAAGAAATAATTAATGATATTAATTTAAAGGTAGATGATTATCTATTTATCTTAGGTGATGTAATAGAAAAAGATGATTACAATATTGAAACCCTAGATTATTTAATGGGTTTAAGAAAAAAATGCCATTTATATATCTTGCTTGGTAACTGTGATAATGTAATAAATGAATTTAAAAGAGGCGCTGATTTAAATAAACTATATAAATATTCTCATATCTTGAAGAAGACTATCTTAAATGAATTCTATCTAGGCATAGGAATAGATTATAATAAAGAATTTGATGTCTATAAAGCTTTAGATATTATTAATATTAAATATAAGAAATACTTTGATTTTATTAATTCATTTGATAAAGCTTTATACTTAAATGATAAAGTATTACTGATGCATGCAGATAAAGAAGAATCTATAAAGAAGAAACTCTTTACTAAAGAAGAAATAGAGGGTATTAAATTTAAAGAACTTAATATATGTGGTCATTTGCCTATACAACTGTTATATGATAAGAAAGAATATATTAGTGTTAGTCCTACTAAATATAATGAATTTTTATATATTGATGGCGGAAACAATGTGGTACCTTTTGGCGGACTTAATTTAATTAAACTAAACATAAATGATTTAAAATACACTAGTAAATTTTATTCTAACTTTTCTTCTTTCATAGTTTTAGAAGATACTTTAGAAATTAATGGTTCATATAACGCTCTAAAAGAAGAATATGATTCATATAATATTATAGATGATATTACTATCTATAAAAGAAATAATATTACATTCTATGGGACTACAACTCATTTAGTACTAGATTCAGGTAAAATATATGGATATGATACCTTAAATATATTTGGATCCTTTAAAAAAGGCGAGGTTATAAAAGTAGCTGTATATTCTCCTTTAGTATCTATAGTATTAAAAAATGATAACATATATTTAATAAATTCTAATAAAATTAAAAAATTATAAGCACATTTCTATAAGTGCTTATTTTTTTATGATATAATGTTTAAAATTTTAATTTATAAGGAGGTAGATAAGATGAATTTATTTTTTAAAATGAAGAAAAGATTAAAAATAGTCTTAGTCTCAAACTTTGCATTTTGGCTTATACTTAATATTGTTGGTGGTATTTTATCTATTTTTGTTTACCCTTTAATATTTGTACTAACCTTATTTTTATCAGTATTAATTTTTACATTAGTACTTAAGATTTATACTCCTCATTTCAATAGAGATAGAAATAGAGTAATGAATGTAGCTTTTTCAAAGACTAACCATGAAGACCTAGAGTTTGAGTATTACAAAGAAGAAGATTATGAAGCTTTCGATGCTTTAGATATTGAAAAAATAGCACCTCTATTTGATATATCAGCTGTTATTAGTGGTACATATAATGATACTAAAGTAGAATCTTTTAATGCTATGTACACTCCAACAGGTAAGAAGAGAGATCTAATTAATTTAAGAGTTTATATCTTTGAAAATGATAAGAATATAGATAAAGTGATTAACAATCATACAATTAAACATGAACTATTTGATAATGCAACTTGCGGGAAATATTCTGCTTGTTTAAGTAATAAATTATATATTGCTTATGCTTATGAAAATAAATATTTACCTATGAGCTTTGAACCTATGTCTCATGCTAAATATGATACATTTATTGATAGATACAATAAGGAAATTGATTTTATAGATTATATTACAAAACTAATAAAGTAGGTGATTTAAATGCTATTTGGTAAATATGTTAATAGATTTTATTCAAAGTATTGGTATTTATTTCTAATTGGTGTTACTTGCTTAGTACTTGTTGACTATTTCCAGCTTTTAATTCCAGAAATCTATGGAAATATAATTAATGAACTTAAAGAGAATACTTTATTTAGTGATGGTAATACTAAACTTGTTAATTATTGCCTGCAATTATTAGGGGTTGGATTTATCATGTTCTTTGGTAGATTTGGCTGGCGTAATACAGTCTTTGGATGTGGAATCAATGTAGCTAGTGACTTAAGAGATGATTTATATAAGAAAGCTTTAAAACTTGATCAAGAATATTATAAAGAAGCTAAAGTTGGTGGTATCTTATCTTATTTTACTAATGATTTAGAAGTACTTCAAAATGTATTTGGCGAAGGTACTATATTAATTGTTGATGCTTTCTTTCTAGGTCTTATAGCTTATATCAAAATGCTTAGACTTTCAGTTAAAATAGCTTTATTTGCCTTAATTCCACTTCTTATCATCTTTATTGGATCCTTTGTAGTTGAAAAGTTTATGAAAACTCGCTTTAAAAAGAGACAAGATGCTTATGAGAAACTATCTGATTTTGCAAATGAGAATTTTGAAGGATTGTCAGTAATTAAAGCTTTTGTTAAAGAAGATAATCAAAAGGTTCGTTTTGATAATATTAATAAAGAAAATATGGAAGCTAATTTAAACTTTGTTAAGTTTTCTATTAAGATTAATGTTTTATTTACATTTTTCTTAAATCTTATAGCGGTTATTTTAATTTATTTTTCATCTGAAGCGGTCTTAAATAAGGTCTCAACATTTGCAGGTAAAGAGTTTAATGTTGGTAATATGAGTGAATTAATATCTTATTTTAACACACTTATTTGGCCTATGTTCGCATTAAGTGAGTTAATTAACTTACGTGCTCAGGGTAAAGCTAGTTTAAATAGAATTTCTACTTTATTAGATACTCCTATTAGAATAAAGGATAGAAATATAGAAGATAGTTCTGATATTAAAGGGGATATATTATTTAATAATTTATCTTTTAATTATCCTGATTCAAAGATTGATACACTACACAATATTAACCTTCATATTAAGCAAGGTGAATTTGTAGGTATCATCGGTAAAACAGGTTCTGGTAAATCGACATTTGTTGATATTCTGCTTAGAACTTATAATATAAAAGAAAATGAATTATTTATTGATGGTATAGATATTATGCATCTGCCATATAAGAAGGTAAGAGATGCAATAGGTTATGTACCTCAAGATAATTTCTTATTCTCTGATACAATCTCAAATAACATCTCATTTGCTTATGATTCATGTGATATGGAACAAGTAGAACTAGCTGCTAGAGAAGCTGATGTAGAAGAAAACATCTTAAACTTTAAAGATAAATATGGAACTATTTTAGGAGAGCGTGGTGTAACACTATCAGGAGGGCAAAAGCAGAGAGTATCTATTGCAAGAGCCTTAATTAAAGATCCTCAAATCTTAATTCTTGATGACTCACTATCAGCTGTTGATACAAAAACAGAAGAAGAGATTCTAACTACTTTAAAGTCTATAAGACAAAATAAAACTACTATTATTATTTCACACAGAATTTCATGTGTAAAAGATTTAGATAAGATTGTTGTCCTAAATAATGGTTATATCACTGGTTGCGGTACCCATGAAGAATTACTTAAAGAAAATACTGAATACAGTGAACTAGCTCGTCTTCAGTCTCTTGAAAAGAGTATTCTAGGAGGTGATGTAAATGAAAAATAGTGAAGCTATTAGAAATTATTCAGATAAAGAATTATTTTCTCGTTTATTTTTCTATATTAAACCTTACCTAGCTAAATTCATCTTATGTTTATTCTTAGTATTTATAATTGTAGGAATTGATTTACTTCCAAGTTATATTCTAGGTGAAGTTATTAATATTCTAAATGATGAATCAATTATTTTTTCAAATAGTACTTTAGATAAAATAATATTAATTAGATATATATTATTAACTTTATTTGGTTTATATGTAGTATCACTTGTATTAAATTATTGTTATCAAACAATGTTACAAAACCTAGGACAAAAACTAGTTTATCAAATAAGAAAAGAAACCTTTGAACATATTGAAGAATTATCTATCGGCCAAATAACAAGACAACCTATTGGTAAACTTGTTACAAGAGTTACAAATGATACTAATGCTTTATCTGATTTATTTACATCAGTATTAGTAATGCTTGTTAGATATATATTACTTATTGTAATAATCTATATTTGTCTTTGGGTTATATCACCTCGTCTTACTTTATATGTATCAATAGTTTTACCATTTATAATTTGTTATACAATATTATTTAGAAGATTTTCACGAAAGAGTTACCGTGAGGTAAAAAATAGTGTATCTAGAATGAATTCTTATCTATCTGAAAATTTATCAGGTATGAAGGTTATTCAAATATTTAATCAAGAGAATAAGAAGTATACCGAATTTAAGGAATATAATACTACATTAAAGAAAGCTAATTTAAAACAAATATTCTTATTTTCTGTTTTTAGACCATTTATGTATTTGATGTCTGTTATAGCTATCATTATCACTTTGTATTTTGGTGCAAAGGATGTGCATAATGGCACTATGCTTATCGGTACTCTTATTACTTATTATACTTTAGTAAGTAATTTCTTCTCACCTATTGAAAATCTAACTGATCAATTTAATAAATTACAATCAAGTTTAGCTTCTTGTGAAAAGATATTTACTAACTTAGATACTAAGATTGAAATAGTTGATGAAAAGGAAGCTACTATAGCCGAGGATATTAAAGGGGATATTGAATTTAAACATGTTTGGTTTGCATATAATAATGAAGATTGGATTTTAAAAGATGTATCATTTAAGGTTAAAGCCGGAGAAACTTGTGCCTTTGTTGGGGCTACAGGTGCTGGAAAAACAACAATCTTAGGTTTGATATGTAGAAATTATGAAGCTCAAAAGGGTGAAATTTTAATAGATGGTAAAGATATTAAATCTTATACTATTAAGTCTTTAAGAGAAAATATCGGGCAAATGCTTCAAGATGTATTCTTATTCTCTGGTACTATAAGAGATAATATTACATTATATGATAATAAATATACAGACGATGAAATCCTTGAGGCCGCAAAGTTTGTTAATTGTGATTCTATTATTAATAAATATGAAGATGGACTAGATCATGTTGTAGATGAGAGAGGTAAGAATTATTCTCAAGGTGAAAGACAATTAATATCTTTTGCAAGAACAGTTATATCTAAGCCTAATATCTTAATTCTAGATGAGGCTACAGCTAACATTGATACCTACACTGAATCCCTAATTCAAGATAGTTTATCTAATATTAAGAATATTGGTACAATGCTTGTAGTAGCTCATAGATTATCTACTATTCAACATGCAGATAAAATTATTGTTTTAAATCATGGTGTAATAATGGAAGAAGGTAATCATCAAGAATTACTAGCTAAAAAGGGTATGTATTATGCATTATATGAATTACAATATAAGGAATAAGTTTATACACTTTTCTCTTCTTGTAACCTTAATAACTATTCTTATAAGCTACATGTCATGTTTGATGATTCCTAGAAATAGTTATACTCTAAAAGATAATGGATATGAACTTACTAGATCTTATGGTATTAAAAATAGTGAAGTAATTAAAACTACTTATAATAATAAAGATATCATAGGACTTGGGGTTAGATGTTTTGAAGATGAATCACTAAAATATGTTACCTTTGAAGATAATATGAAATTAGAATATATAGAAAGAAGAGCTTTCTATAATACTAAGATAGATTATATTAAGATTCCAAAGAGTGTAAAATATATTTATCAAAATGCTTTTTCTTATAGTACTTTAGAAGAAGTTGAGTTTGAAGATGAATCTAATCTTATAGCTATCTCTGGTTCTATGTTTTTCTCTTGTACTAATTTAAATAAAATTAATATACCTGAAAATATTAAATCTATTGGTTCCTTAGCATTTTATAATTGTACTTCTTTAAAAGAAATTATTATACCTGATAAAATTAAGGTTTATGTGAATGCCTTTGCTGGATGCAATATTACTATATATTGTAATGATATATCAAACTTTGAAGAAGGTTTTGATAATGATGCAAATATAGTATTTAAATCATATTAAAAGATTCTAGAAATTATTCTAGAATTTTTTATGTTATATTTCGTAAAATTTGCAGTCTGGTTGCAAAAAAATGCGTTATTAGAACATGGTGATTATATCTTTATTAATCTTATTTATATATTAATTTTGGTAATTAAGTGTTATAAAATCAAAATTATTTTGAAATTGTAACACTTGTTTTGAAGAAAGGGGTAATTATAGCATATACTTTTAAATCATAATTGATAGTGTCATAATAAAGTCTTGAATTATCTATCAAACTACAAATAAAATTATTTCTAAAAGTTAATAATTGTTTTTTAATAAATATCCTAAACTAGTTGATATATTGCAGTTTATGCTTTTTAGTATTATAATATTATCGTAAAATTTGCAGTCACATTGCAGAAAAAGGAGAATTATATGATAAGAAGACATATAGAAGAAATTATTAAAGATTCAATTAAACATTATCCTGTCACTTTATTTACTGGTCCAAGACAAATTGGTAAATCTACATTGTTATATAATTCATTTGTAACCAAAGGTTATTCTTATGTCTCACTTGATGATTCACTAGAATTAGCTAGTGCATTATCCAATCCAAGAACATTTATGGAATTACATCCTGCACCACTAATTATAGATGAGGTTCAAAAAGCACCATTATTGTTTCCTGAAATTGAAAGAATTGTCAATGAATCAAGGTTAAAAAAAGGAAATAAAGAAAGCAATGGTTTATATATTTTATCAGGATCTCAAAGAAAGAAATTATTAGATGAGTCTAAAGAATCACTTTCTGGTCGTGTGGCTATACTTGATATGAATAATCTATCTTTATCTGAAATATATAATAGAGATAATATGCAATTTAAAGTGGATATTAAGACTACTTCTTTAAGAAGTAAAGATTATATAATTAATGAAATAGAGGCTTTTAAATATATTACAAGAGGATTCTTCCCTGCATTGTATGATGATTTGGAAATGAAACCTCAATTATTCTATTCATCATATCTTACAACTTATTTAGAAAAAGATTTAAAAGAAATACTTACAGTTAGTGATGAATTAAAGTTTATTAATTTCATGAAGATACTAGCTTCTAATACAGGAGAAGAACTAATATATGATAATTATGCAAAGAATATAGGAGTTACAACTAATACTATTAAATCTTGGATTTCTTCATTAATTAAAACAGGAATAATATATCTAGTTGAACCTTATAATGAAGAGTCATTAGTTAAAAGGGTTGTGAAAAGACCTAAGATGTATTTTTTTGATACAGGATTAGCTGCTTATTTATGTGGTATTGACAGTCCAGAAACTTTACAAAAGAGTTTCCTTAAAGGTAGATTTTTTGAAACATTTATTTTTAATGAAATCAGAAAAAGTTTTATGAATGGGGGAATAAGACAAGAACTTTATTATTACCGTGATAGTGATCAAAATGAAGTAGACCTAATACTATTGGTTGATGGAGTTCTTTCATGTATTGAAATAAAAACAGGACAAACATTTAATGCAAGTAGTACAAAAGCATTTAAAAAGCTAGAAGGAACTAAATATGAAAGGGGAAAGAATGCAATCATATGTACAGCAGATAAGATATCTATTTTAAATGATGGAACATTATTATTACCACTTAGTTCTATATAGATTTAATTTGTAAATATTAAAAATGCAAGTGAGTAATATAAAGTTTGTGAATAAATAGAAGATATTTTAGGTTCTAGGTAGATTAGTGTATTTTACTATTAAAATGATGCTATATTTGAAATTATATAACCGCCAAGTATCGGATTGAAACTTCGCCAATCGTCGGATTGAAATTACGCCAAGTATCGGATTGGTTATTGATTGAAATTCATTAATATATTGAAATTAAAGGGCAAGGGAGCTGGATTTATTGAAGTACCTAAGTGGTGTGGTAAAACAACTACTGCTGAACAATTCGAATCAAGTATTCTTTACATGGATGACCTGTTAAATAAAGAACAAAATATTTCAATGTCTGACATTAATTCTAAAGGTTTATTATATGGTGCTACGCCAAGATAAAGAGATGAATGGCAAATA
>CAVCUQ010000032.1:0-16720 GCA_963605425.1 uncultured Eubacteriales bacterium | reverse complement strand
GATACTTTTCGTTAGATTATTAGATTTTAAAGCACAACAACTGCAAAACTCGGGTTATAACAAATGAATTTTACTTTGTAAACTTAAAAAACGGCTTCTATTTTAGATATATCTATATTCTAACAATGATTTATTTCTAGAGTTTTTTATGTTGTTGTACTAATAAGCCAATTATGTTTATAATTAATCTTTTAAGCATCCAATAGGTACAACAAATACTCCATCTTCTCTTTTATAGCCATATTGACTACCAGTAATAACAATTTTCAAATCCGGTATTCTTAATGGGCATTGAGTTTCTTTTTTGTTATATTCAGCAATTAAACGTTCTATTTCTAAAAGATGTTTTGCTCCATCATCAATTTCTTTGGTTCCTAATTTGAATTCAAGAAGTGCATATCTTCCATCTTTCAAATGTAAAACACCATCAGCTTCCAATCCATACCTGTCATGATAATAAGACATATGTCCATACATTTTAGAAGAATAAATTTTTAAATCTCTAATACAAAGAGATTCAAATAAAAATCCTAATGTTTTAAAATCAGTATTAAAATATTCTGGTGTAATACCAAGTGCAGCTACTGCAAGTGAAGGATCAATCAAATTTCTCTTATTACTAGCTCTTATAGCTTCTTTAGAACGTATTGCAGGACACCAAGCATCTATATTTTCAACAATAAAAAGTTTTTCTAATGCTTGTTCATAATCATAATAAGTAACTTTAGAAACTTCCTTAGTTGAATTAACATCTCCTAAAATTGTTTTTGTTTCTGCTAACGTACAAATGTTTCTTGAATAAGATTTAAGTATCTTTTGTGTGATAAGTGGGTCTCTTTTAACATGATCAATATTTGAAATATCTCGATAACATGTTTGATAAAACAAATCATTAGCTATTTCAAGTTGGGCTTCTTTAGTTTTATTTAAAATCGCTCTTGGCCATCCACCTCTGCATATTGCGAATATCAAATCATCTATACTCAATTTAGATTCAACAAATCCCATTTCTTTTGTATTAAATAAATCAATTAATGATACTTCACCGCTAGATTCGTTACTTTCATAAAGACTCATCGGATACATCTTCATTGTTGTTATTCTACTTGTACCTGTATGAGGTGTGTTTACATCCTGAGAAGAAGATCCAGTTAAAATATATAGACCCGTTTCATTCAAATCATCTACTGATTTTCTAATAGCACCCCAAATTTTAGGGGCATCCTGCCATTCATCAAATAATCTAGGTTTATCACCTATTAATAATTTGGAGGGGTAATTCTCAGCTACAGATAAATATTTATCTCTCATATCTTCATCTTGAAACTCTATATAACTTTTAGCTACTTGTCTTGCAGTAGTTGTTTTGCCACATCCTTTAGGACCAACAATTAGAGTTGCACCAAAAGCCTCCAATTTAAGTTTTAATAGATCATCAGCAATTCTTTTCTTGTATTCTTTCATATTTATCACCCACCTTATTTTAGCATTTTTTAATTCAAGCCTCAATATTTACTTAACACATTTGCGGTGTTTTACTTTACACATTTGTGATATTTTACTTTACACATTTGTGATAACTTTAATTTTTAAGCATTATTCTCCTTTTTAAAACATAAAAAAACAGCTAGCATTTATAACTAACTGTTCTTAATAATTATAATTCAATTATTTCTTCACTATTTAAATTGACGCTTTGTTCGGCATCATCTTGTTTTGCATAAGAGACATGTTTCTTCTTAACAAATACAAAGTAATCAATGAATGAGAATAACATTAAAATATAGTATGTTACAACTCTCCAAAGTAGTACACCTGCTGTAGCGTTTGCTTGTTCTGCAACTGTTGGTGTAGCACCAGTTTGAATAATAATAGGTAAGAAGAAATACATAAATGCAAATTCAAGGAAACCTGCAGCTCCTGGAGTTGGAATATAGTTAGCTGCCATCATCGCAAATGATGTGACACAAATAATTTCAAATACCATAGTAATATCAATACATCCTCTTTCATGACCAAGAGGTAAATTGATAGCTTTTAAGATAAAGAATGGTATAGTGTAAAGTACTAAATATGCACATATCTTAGTAAATAATGCAAGGAAGAAGGCTCCTTTTTTCTTCCAACACTCTGAGAATGCTGTTTGAGCATCAACCATGTACTTTTCAAATCTACTAGGCACATTCTTAGCTCTTCTCATAATCTTAAAATGACAAATCCAGTTGATTAGCTTAACCATTGCCTTTCTAACCTTTTTGCTTGCACCTAAAGAGATAAAGAATAAAGAACCAATACAGTTTATAATAAATCCTAGCCAGAACACCCAAATCATTCCTGGTGCATACTGAATTATAAGAGGATAATAAATTAGTGATAATAAAGATATTATTAATTGTGCAAACATTTGACATAAAAAGTTTGTAAGAATAATACCTGTTGACTTACTTGCTGGAACACCAAGTTGATTAAATGCGAAAACTTGGAATGGTTGCCCTCCTACAGCTCCTGGTGTAATTCCATTAAAGAAGAACTCGCAACTTGATATTAAAAATAAATCATTTGTTTTTGATTTAATACCACTAGATCTTGATAATATAATCATAGATAAGCTGTATATAGCAATATATAATGCTAAAAATCCTATAGCAGCTATAAAATAGTTATATTTGGCATTTCCTATAGCTTTCCAGATTTCAGCCGGATCTCCTAAATTAAATAATACAGAAAGTACAAAGATAATTAAGGCTAAAATTAAAATTATTTCTGCTATTATCTTTTTCTTTTTACTTTTTTTCATAACTTCACCTTATTAAATACTTTTATTAGTAATTTCATACATTAATATAGAACCAGCTACCCCAACATTTAAGCTCTCCATATTAGACATATTGATATATAGAGATTCAAGATCTAAAGCATTAATCTCATCGCTTACTCCGTATCCTTCGTTACCTAAAATAAGCGCTACTTTAGAAGGCAAAGTTGCCTTCTTAATATCAACACCATTTCTTACATTAGTATTGTATACTTTATGAGTTTTAGATAAATTATTAATAAAATCTATCTTATTTCCTCTTATAAAATTAAGCTTAAAGATAGCTCCTTGACTAGATCTAATAACTTTATCATTATAAATATCACAAGTTCCATCAGATAAAAATATAGTATTAAAATCAAAAGCTTTAGCACTTCTAAGTAGAGTACCTAAATTACCAGGATCTTGAATACCATCTAATATTAAAACCTTGTCAGAAATCTCGCTCTTTTCATCTAATGAGCAAACACCTATTTGTCTTACTGCAGTACTTGTTGAACATATCTTGTTCATTACGTCTACAGAAACTAATTCACCTTCAAGAGACTCACTAGTAGTATAGGCTTTAATTAATCTATTATTTAATTTAGCCTCTCTAACCAAATGTTCTCCTTCAACTAAAAAAGTCTTAGTTTCTTTTCTTGATTTAGCTGTACGTAAAGCAATTAAATCTTTAACAGTTTGATTTTTTAAAGAAGTAATCATAATATTATTCCTTATTAGTCTTAATTAAATCAACTACTTCTCTAGTTTCAAATCCAAGACTAGGCAAGTCGATATCGCTATCTGGAGTAATAGGAAGAATACGTACATTATTTATGCAGAAATCTACCATAGGTTTATAATCAAATAATGATTCATAATGTTCTGCTTTATATACCTTAGGGCTTGTAGCTGGATTTGTTGGAAGATATACAGTACAACAATCTTCAAATGGTCTAATAGATGTATCATATGTTCCAATCTTATGAGCATATCTTACAATATCTACCTTATCAGTAGTACATAAAGGTCTTATAACAGGTACATTAGTTACATTATTAATAGTATACATACTATTTAACGTTTGACTTGCAACTTGTCCTACGGATTCACCAGTTACAATACATAATGCCTTTCTCTTGTTTACAATACCTTCAGCTATTCTAAACATCATTCTACGCATAACAGTTATCTTATAAGAATCATCTACATTATCTAGTAATGCCATATGTAATTCCTTAAAAGGTACCATAATTAGATTGATCTTATTATTAGGGCTATATTTAGCTAGAATCTTACATAGATCTACTACTTTTTGACTAGATTCAATACTAGTTAAAGGAGTAGATTCAAAGTGTAAACATTCAATTTCAATACCTTGTTTCATAGCTAAGTATCCAGCAACAGGTGAATCAAGACCACCTGATAACATTAATATACCTTTGCCTGCTACACCAACAGGATATCCACCCATAGCTCTAATATCAGATAAGAATAGATATACTCCTTCTTCTCTAATTTCTACATGTAATGTGTTTTCTGGATTATGAACATCAACTCTTAAGTTTAAGTCACCTTGATTTGCTAGAACATAGCCTGAAACAGCTTTAGTAACAGTAAGACTATCTAAAGGATACTTCTTATCCGCTCTTCTAGTTAAAACCTTAAAAGATGTATTTCCCTTAATTTCTTCTTTAACTAAGGCTAAAGCCTTTTCTTTAATATCATCAATATCTTTACTAGCTGTTACAACTAAAGAGTAGCTAGATAAACCTGAAACTAAATCTAAATGTTCTATTACTTTCTTATAATCTTCATTCTTTAAATTGATATATACTCTCTCATGAGCAGTAATAATATCAACATCTAAGCCATTTAACTTTCTATTAATTAAAGTAATTTCCTTCTTTAAAAAGTCTCTTTGGTTCTTACCCTTTAAAGTTAAATCACCGAAACGAATTAAAATTTGGTTATAAATCATTTTATATACCTCGCTTATACCATAATATTTTATTATAATAAATACTTAAAATCAACAACTATATTTGATACAATAGTTTTTAAAAAGAGGTATTTCAAATGACTAATTATAAGGAATTAAATATTATTGCTAAAACATTCTTTGAATCTGATATATATGAAATCACTACACTATCTAATGCATCTGCTCTTCTAAACTCTTATTTAGAAGATATTTCTTGGGTAGGTTTTTATCTATATAAAGATTCAAAACTTATACTAGGACCATTTCAAGGCCGTGTTGCTTGTACTACTATCGAATTAAACAAGGGAGTATGTGGCAAATGTGCTAGTACTTTAGAAACTGTCATAGTGCCTAATGTACATGAATTTGAAGGACATATTGCTTGTGATAGTAGATCCAATTCAGAAATAGTACTTCCTATTATGATTAATAATAAGTTATACGGTGTACTAGATATTGATTCTACTAGTTTTAATAGATTTAATGAAATGGATAAAGAGAATTTAGAAGTATTTATTAATTATTTATCTATAAAGTTAGCTTGCTATTTAGATTAACTCGCTAAAAGAATAAACAAATCTATCTGCTATTTTCTTCTTCTCATCTCTTAAATTCTCACTTGATTTATCATCAACAGCAACAGTGTAAAAACCACCTAATTTAGCTGATTCTAAGGCTTTTACTATATCTTCAAATACAGCTATTTCACTTGGCTTCATATTAAGTTTACTTGCAACATGTAAATATATTTCAGGTGTGTTTTTAGTACCTTTAAATTCATTTACATCACATATAAAATCAAAATATTCATCTATCTTATTTCTCTTTAAACAAGGCATATAGAACTTATCATCGTTTGCAGTTGCAATTGCTAGTTTTATGCCTTTTTCTTTTAGTTTAATAATATATTCTTTAGCATATGGTTTAAGAGGCACATTATGCGCGTATTCATCTATTGCCATATCATGCCACTCAGCTATAATCTCTTCTTTTGTATTCTTTATTCCGCATTCATTAATACAATAAAGTGCTGCTTTTTCTAGTCCTAAAGGTGCTATCTTTTGACTGAAATCAGAAGGCACTTCAAGGCCTCTTTTAGCAAAGAACTTTACATCGATATCATGCCACATTGAATTAGAATCAAATAAAGTTCCATCTAAATCGAATATTATACCTTTAACATTATCTAACATATATTAATCTCCTTTTATTAGAATTATTTATAAACTATTATAACTATTTGTAAATAAATTTCAATTTTTAATTGACAAGTATACCTAATTTCATATATAATATTCAAGCGAGTAAAAAGCAGAGTTTATATATTTTATATATTATTGATCCTTTATGGCACAAAGTAATCTTACTGCTTTAGGTGAAATGGTTAGTAAACAATAGTTATAAAACGTAATATAAACAAATTTCTTTTTATTCCGAATATAGACATATAGGAGGATTAAAATTATGTCAAGATACACTGGACCAAGCTGGAAGATTTCAAGACGTGTTAACTACTCAATCTCTGGTACTGGTAAAGAAATCGCTAAGAGAGCTTATGCACCTGGACAACATGGTCAAAGCCAAGGTAAGTTAAAAGAATATGGTATTCAAAAGCAAGAAAAGCAAAGAGTTAGATTCACTTATGGTATGAGTGAAAAGCAATTCCGTAAGACTTTCGACGAGGCTTCTCGTATGAATGGTGTTACTGGTACTAACTTCATGAAGCTTCTTGAATGCAGACTAGACAATATCGTTTATCGTTTAGGATTCGCTACTACACGTGCTCAAGCTAGACAATTAGTTAACCATGGTCACATCCTAGTTGATGGTAAGAAAGTTGACATTGCTTCTTACAGATTACATGCTGGTCAAACAGTAGCTGTTAGCGCAAAAGCTAAAGATTTCAAGATTGTTAAGGAAGCTTTAGAAGCTGTAGTTTCTAGACCTGAATATGTATCATATGATGCTGACAAGTTCACAGGTACTCTAGTTAGAATTCCTGAAAGAGATGAATTCTTAACTGACATTAACGATCTATTAATCGTTGAATACTATAACAGATAGTAATTAAGAAAACTTCACATTCGTGTGAAGTTTTTTTTATTTGCTTAACTTTAAAGTATAAAAAAAGATTGGCAACGCCAATCCTTCTTCTTTTAGAAATTGCTAGCATTATTTGGTTCTTGAGATTCTGCTACAACTCCTAAGATACCACCAATTAGATATAATAAGTTTGTTCCAATTACACCAACAACAATCATGATAATGTGTGGAGCGTATTCTTTAGAACCATTATTAACAGCTTTTCTAGCTCTTGAAGCTAAAATAAATACAATAATGCTTATAACGGCACAAATTAATAAGAATATACCAGCTGCTTTTGCAATTTGTTGAAATTCAGCTACAGTATATTGTCCTTGATATTGTTCAGGAACTTCATTTATGCTTCCAGCTCCTGCTACAACAATAATACCTAATAATAAATAGATAACAATACCGATACCATTTAAAATATTACCAATTAAATATAAAACACTAGATGCTTTTTTCATAATGTGTCTCCTCCTTTGCTAGATATTATATACTATATTAATTATTATTGCAAATATAGCTTAAAATCCTTATATTTTAATCGTTTTCATCAACATTTAGTTGTTTAAAGCCATTACCTAATACTTCATTAGTTTCTCCTACTATCATAAAAGCATTAGGATCTAATTCTTTAACCCATTCCTTAAGTTGTGTTATTTGGGTTTTCTTAACTACCGTAAGTAATATCATCTTTTCTTTGTCTGTATACATTCCTTTACCCTTTAACAAGGTTACGCCACGAGGAGAATTACTTACAAGGAAATGTCCTATATCTTCTCCTTTTTCAGTTATGATATAACATAATTTAGATTTATTTAAACCAACTAAAATTGTATCTGACACCTTAGTTACAATAAAGATAATAATTAATGCATATAAGAAGTTAGTAGGGTTTCTAAATGTAATTACACCTGCTAAAACGATAACACCATCACAGATACCATTCATTAGAGGAATAGAGAATTTCTTATTAGTCCATTCATAAATAAATCTACCAATAAGTTCAGTACCACCTGATGAGACTCTATATTTACAATATATACCTATTGATAAACCTTGAAGTACAGCACCAAATATACAAGCTGTTAAAATATCCACATTTAAATACAAATCATAATGTTCAATAATTAAATCTAGTCCAGTTGTAATTAAAGATAGAGTTGCAATAGTAATTAAACAATTAATTGTAAATTTAAATCCCTCTTGGAAAAATGAAAAAATAATTATAGGCGTATTTAATATTAATAACCAAATACCTACTTGAATTTGAGGAATAAAATGATTTACTACTTGAGCAAGTCCGGACATGGCACCAGCTACAATATTATTAGGTTCAATAAAGAAACAAAAACCTAAAGCATATATTACACATGCAAGTACCATCATAGAATATCTAATAATTTCTTTTTTAATTTTAGGATTCATATAAAGCCTCTTTCACACACGAGACTATTTTAACACTTTTAATTATTAAAATATATAGAAAAATATCTCATTGCTACAAGCAACGAGATATTATTATTAATAGATTTTAAATCCTTCAAATAAAGCTAGATTTGGTCCTTTATAATTAGAATCATATGTTACCTTATTCGATAATTTAATTGTATTAATTACTTCAGATAATTTACCTGAAATAGAAATACCAGTTAGTGGAATAATCTTCTTTCCATCAAAGTAATTAGCAAGTCTAACTTCTCCGCCTATATAATCATTTTCAAGGTCTACTTGAAGTCCTGAAAATGATACACATTCTAAGTATGGTTCTGCTTTTAATTCTTTTTCACTATATGAACCTTTTTTAAGTTCAATTAGTCTTAAATTACCCGTAGGTTTCTTTTTTAAATATTGAGCATATTGGTTACTACCATAATTCTTATGAGCAATACCATCCTTAATTACTTTTACTTTACTTAAATCAATACCATCATCATCAAATGCATGAGATTTACTAGAATATGGAAGTTTTCCACAAACTGATACATTTAATTTATCATATTTTGCATCTTTTTGAATCTTATCGCCTTTATTAAATAAATTATATTTAGAATAAAGTGCTTCATAAGATAAATTAGATGCATATTGCATTACTATTTCACCTATCTCATCACTTCTAAGAATTATAGGGCATTCAATTGGCTTAACAGGTTTAACTGCTTTAGCACGAGCTGTAACATCCTTTAAAGATTGCTTAATTGTCTTAGTTAATTTCTTTTCATCAAAGAATGAGAAAGTTATTGCTTTATATAATTCAACTGAGTCACCATTTCCTTTAATATCATAAGTAGGAATAAGTTCTATCATTGCATCATAGCTAATTTCTTTTTTATCAACCTTTGTACTAGTTATTATATGACGGCTTCTCTTATTAATAAAGATTTCACAAGCATTAAATTTAGCTTTACCTTTGCATGTAGCCTCTACTGTTTCGTATATACTAGCACCTAATTCTTTAGGATCATAATCCTCAAAATTAGTATCAAGAGTAACATCAAGACTCTCATCACTTGGTAAGCTATAATATTCATTATTAATTAAACTTGCAGTTTCAATTGCATTTAAAATTTTTGACTCTACTTCTTCTTTTGCATCATTTACAGATAATGTAAATGAAGCGTTACCTCTAAATGAGTCATGATCCTTATAAACTGTAACCTTAGAAGATGATGTATTAGTTGATCTAACAGTTTCAAGTTTTCCTAATACAAAGAATAATTCATAACTAGAAACAACTGTTTCAATAATCTTATAATCACTAATTTCCTTATTACTTTTAAGTAATTCTACTATATTTATCATTAGCTTAATTTCACCTTTGCTTTCAAATGTGGTCCGCCATCAGAAACTCTAACCCACTCTTTATAACCTTTACCACAAGAACCTGATCCAATGATTTCAAATTCATCAGATACCATGGAAATAGATTTTAATAATTCAGGCACAAATCCACTCATAACTACAGGGCTAACCCAGTTTTCAGTAAGTTTTCCATCTTTAATTTCAATACCATATTCACATACACATTGAATAGCCCAGTTCTTAGGGTCTTCCATACCATTATTTGTTTCAAATAACATGTAACCATGTTTGATACTTTTAATCATATCTTCAAGTTTATCATGTCCTTTTTCAAAATAAGTATTAGTCATTCTTGTATATGCTTTTCTATTGAATTTCTCTCTTCTTGAATTACCTGTAGGTTTAAAATCAAGTTCAGCACCACTTACAAAATCACAAATACCAGAAACTAATTTACCATCTTTGATTATTTGTGTATTTTGAGCAATTACACCATCATCATCGAAGAAGTAACTAGCTGTTGATAATATATCACTAGCTCCATCTCTCATATTACAAATAGGACTTGCAACATAATCGTTAACCCAGTATTTAGCAAGTGCTCTGTCTTTTACAAATTGGTCCATCTCTACACCATGACCAAATGCCTCATGAGCTATAAGACCTGTAATTGTAGGATGAGTAATAACATCATATACACCTGGTTTAATAGGTTTAGCCTTAGCTAGATGTGAACATTTATATACTAATTCATCTATTTTAGAAGGCAGAGTATCAATTACATCTTTAATATCTTTTGAATAAGACATTACTCTTGATGAAGTCATTTTTCCATCTTCTGATACATATACACCTAAAATCATACCATTAACCCAAGTGTAATGCTGAGTAAGTTCTCTTTTGCTAGAGATAAACATCTTGGATACATCTTGAGTTTGAAGACTAGAAATAACATTTACAAAATGTTTATCGCTCTCTAATGCATGCTTAACATTATCTTTGCAAAATTTAAGTAAGTCTTCTTCTTTATAATCATAAATATCTGATTCACGTACAAAATCCTTAACAAGCTCTTCTTCTAAAGGAACTTCTACAGTGATTTCTTTATCAATTAAATCATCTGATACTTCAACTTCTTTAATAATTTTCTTTGCAAATTCTTTAATATTTCCTTCAAAGTGATCAAAAGAATATTCATAGAATGCATGACCATTATTCATTTTAACAACAAAACCTTGTTGTTTATCGAATTCATTTTCAGCTATAGTTGATGTTTTTTTGTTAGCTCTAATAACGATACCTTTTACATCACAAGCTAAAATAGAAACATATTTATAAGTCTTTGAAAGTTCATTTACCAATTCTTTACAAGAAGACTTATTATCAATTAAAAATTTAGATTCTTCCATTTAACGAGCACCTCTTTCTAATTAAGAATTATATCACAAAGATATGTAATTAAAAACAATTATGCATTTAAATTTTAAGAAAATAAAATATTATAAAAAAAATCCTATAAGTTTCCTTATAAGATTTTATTCATTATTACTTAGGTTGCTTACCGATATAAGCTAAGATACCACCGTCAACATATAAGATGTGACCATTTACAAAGTTAGAAGCATCACTAGCTAGGAATACTGCAGGACCTTGTAAGTCTTCTGGAGTTCCCCAACGAGCAGCTGGAGTCTTTGCAATAATGAATTGATCAAATGGATGACGTGATCCATCTGGTTGAATTTCACGAAGTGGAGCAGTTTGTGGAGTTGCAATATAACCAGGTCCAATACCATTACATTGGATGTTATATTCACCATACTCAGAACAAATGTTCTTAGTAAGCATCTTTAATCCACCCTTAGCAGCTGCATAAGCAGAAACTGTTTCTCTACCAAGTTCAGACATCATTGAACAAATGTTAATGATCTTACCATGACCCTTCTTAATCATACCTGGAATTACAGCCTTAGCCATAATGAATGGTCCGTTTAAGTCAATGTCAATAACCTTTCTAAAATCAGCAGCAGACATTTCGATCATAGGAATACGCTTAATTATACCTGCATTATTTACAAGAATATCAATAGTACCTACTTCTTTTTCAATCTTTGAAACAAGTTCGCTAACTTGTTCTTCATTAGTTACATCACAAACATAACCATGAGCCTTAATTCCAGCTTCTTCATAAGCTTTCATACCCTTAGCTACTAAATCTTCATTAATGTCATTGAAAACAATTGTAGCACCGCAATTAGCATATGCAGATGCAATCGCAAAACCAATACCATAAGAAGCACCAGTTACTAAAGCTACTTTTCCTTTTAATGAAAAACTATTTAAATCTACCATTTTAATAATTCCTCCTGTAGTTTATACACTAATAATTATAGCATTTTAAACGTTCAATGTAAAACGTTTTCGTAGGACATTATTTAAAAATGAGGGACTAGAAATTCTAGTCCCTCACTTGTTAAATTCAATTATTCTAGTTCAAATGCACCAGTATATAATTGATAATATTTACCTTTTTGAGCAATTAATTCATCGTGAGAACCACGTTCAATAATTACACCATGTTCAAGAACCATGATAGCCTTAGAGTTCTTAACTGTTGAAAGTCTGTGAGCAATAACAAATACTGTTCTACCATCCATAAGCTTATCCATAGCACTTGTAACTAAAGCTTCTGTACGAGTATCAATACTAGAAGTAGCTTCATCTAGAATAAGTACTGGAGGGTTAGTAATAGCTGCACGAGCAATGGCAATTAATTGTCTTTGTCCTTGAGAAAGTTCAGAACCATTTTCAGTAAGCATTGTGTCATAACCATTTGGTAAATGCTTAACAAATAGGTCAACGTTAGCAAGTTTAGCTGCTTCATAAACTTCTTCGTCAGTAGCGTCTAATTTACCATATCTAATGTTATCTTTAATAGTACCAGTAAATAAGTTAGTATCTTGTAAAACCATACCTAAAGCATGACGTAAATCAGCTTTCTTAATCTTATTAATATTAATACCATCAAATCTAATCTTACCATCTTGAATATCATAGAATCTATTAATTAAGTTAGTAATAGTAGTCTTACCTGCACCAGTTGAACCTACAAAGGCAATCTTTTGACCTGGTTTAGCAAATAAAGATACATCATGTAAAACAATCTTATCAGGATAGTAACCAAAGTCTACATCAAAGAATCTAACATCACCTTGAAGTTTAGTATAAGTTAAAGTTCCATCATGATGAGGATGTTTCCAAGCCCAAACACCAGTACGTTCCTTAACTTCTACAAGTTCACCGTTAACTTCTTTAGCATTTACTAGAGTTACATAACCATCATCAGTTTCGCTCTTTTCATCAATAAGTTCGAAGATTCTTTCAGCACCAGCAATACCAAGAACTATCATGTTGAATTGGTTAGATGCTTGAGAAACTTGGTTACAGAACATTCTATTGTATGAAATATATGCAACAAGAGCTGTAACAGTAAATCCTAATACATTATTTAAAGCTAGAAGTGAACCAACCATGATTGTAATACCATATGAGATATAACCTAAGTTATTCATAATAGGCATTAAGATATTTGCAAAGATATTAGCTTTAGTTGAAGAATAACATAGATCATCATTAATCTTATCAAATCCTTCAATAGCTTCTTCTTCGTGGTTGAATACCTTAACAACTTTAACACCTGAAAGCATTTCTTCAATGTAACCATTAAGATTACCAACATCAATTTGTTGTTTAACGAATCCTTTACCACTCTTACCACCAAGGCTCTTTGTAACAGCTACCATTACAACAACCATTAAGACGATAACAATTGCAAGAATGAAGTTAGATGCAATCATATATATTAAAAGGAAGATCATCATTAATCCAGATTGAATTAAAGATGGTAATGATTGAGTAATTAATTGACGAAGAGTATCAGTATCGTTTGTATAACGGCTCATGATTTCGCCATGAGGATGTCTATCAAAGTATACAATAGGTAATGATTGCATGTGTTCAAACATTTCATCTCTTACTTTCTTTAATGTACCTTGACCAATAATAGCCATTAAACGAGCATTGATATAAGCTGTAACAACACCTGCAAGGTAAATAATAATTAAAGGCAAAACCTTAATAAATACATACATTGCAATAGATTTACTAGAATCATAGTCTGTAAAGAATGTCTTTACACCATCTTTAGTTTCAACAACTTTACTAGGGAAAGATGCACCATAAACAGATGCAAATGAAGTAACTGCCATACATAGTAAGACAATTATTAATTGAATCCAATAATGTTTCCAAACGAATTTAAGTAAACGGCCAAAAGTCTTCATTGGATTCTTAGCTTTTTTACCGCCACGCATTTTATTATTAACACTAGGCATTCTTCTCACCTACCCCTTTAACTTGAGTTTCATAGATTTCTCTATAGATCTCATTGTTCTTAATTAATTCATCATGTGTACCATATCCATTAATCTTACCATCATCAAGAACAATAATATGATCACAATCTTGTACTGAAGAAATTCTTTGAGCAATGATAATCTTTGTTGTTGCGGGAATTTCTTCTCTAAATGCTTTTCTAATTAAAGCATCAGTCTTTGTATCTACAGCACTTGTAGAGTCATCTAGGATTAAAATCTTAGGTTTTTTAACAAGAGCACGAGCGATACATAATCTTTGTCTTTGACCACCTGATACATTAGTACCACCTTGATCAATATGAGTATTATACTTATCAGGGAATGTTTGAACGAATTCATCTGCTTGAGCAAGCTTAGCAGCGTGTATTAATTCTTCGTCAGTAGCATTTTCATTACCCCAACGTAAGTTGTCTAAAATAGACCCTGTAAATAATACGTTCTTTTGAAGTACTACTGAAACTTCATCTCTTAATTTTCTAACATTATAATCTTTAACGTTTACTCCTCCAACTAGAAGTTCACCGCTAGTTACATCATATAAACGTGGAATAAGGTTAACAAATGAAGATTTACCAGTACCTGTACCACCAATAATACCAACAGTCTCACCTGAAGCTATTGATACATTAATATTTTCAAGACTTAACTTATTTAAATCATGAACATAAGAGAAATTAACATTCTTAAATTCGATAGAACCATCAGTAATTTCTTTAATACCATTTTCATCATTAGGAATAGCAGGATCTTCATTCAATACTTCTCTAATACGGAATGCAGATTCAGTAGCCATAGAAATCATAACGATAATAAATGAAATCATCATTAATGAACCTAAGATTTGCATTACAAAGGCAACTAGAGCTGTAATATCACCGGCAGTCATTGATCCATCATAGAATAACTGTCCACCAATTAAACAAATTAAAATAATACATGCATGAGTTGCTAATTGCATTAATGGATTGTTAAATGCAAGTACAGATTCAGCTTTTGTAGAATAATAGTAAACTGCTTCACTAGATGATGTAAACTTTTTAATTTCATAGTTTTCATTTACAAATGACTTAACAGTTCTTTGAGATTGAGCATTTTCTTCTACAACTGTATTTAATTGGTCATATTTCTTAAACATTACTTTGAAATGCTTGCTAGCGAAATACATGATAATTCCAAGACCAGCAACGATAAATGGAATTACAATTAAGAATGTATAAGATATTTTAGCGTTGATAATGAATGCCATTATAAATGAGAATATAAACATTGCAGGAGCACGGAATGTGATTCTTATAATCATCATGAATGCATTTTGAACATTGTTTACATCTGTTGTTGAACGCGTAATTAATGAAGCTGTTGAGAACTTATCAATATTTTCAAATGAGAATGTTTGAACTTTATGATAAATTTGTTCACGACCATTCTTTGCAAATCCACAAGATGCTTTAGCAGCATAGTAACCAGCAAGAGCACCAGCAAGTAACGCTAAAATAGATGTTAAAATCATAAGTACAGCAGCTATTGTAGCAGCTTTAGAAGCTGCCTTTGCAGGATCAGATGATGCGTAATTAGCTAAAAACTTAAAGATATAAATTTTAGCAGTGCTATCAGCGTTATAAATTGGGGAATCAGCAGGATTAATAAAGTTAACAATGTCTGACATCATTAAAGGAATTAATATTTCAAGGAATGCTTCAAAACAAACTGTTATAGGTGTCAATATTGTTTCCTTCCAATATCCTTTTACAAAGTTAATAAGATGTGCTTCTTTTTTTAATTTCATCTTACTTTTCTTAAAATTTCTTTTCTTTTCTTTTTCTACTTTTAAAATAGATTTTTCTTCTTCTTTTAAGTAAGTATATTTACCCATATAAACCTCCTAGTCCTTGTTTAATCCGGATATAATCTTATCTAAAATCTTATTTAGAGAGTCTATCTCATTTTCGGTTAAAACTTCTTTAGTTTTTCTTTCGTTAATATCAAATGAATTTCGAATAAGTTGTACCTTTTCATATCCTAATTCAGTTAATCTAATAGGTTTAACCCTTGAATCCTTCTCGGAAGATTCTCTTATTACACAACCTTTTTTCTCAAGGTTATTAATAATAGAATTTAAAGATGATTTTCTAACATGAAATTTATTAGCTAAATCTGTTAAATGTATATCTTTTTCTTGTTCTGCAAGATATATAATCATTCTTCCTTGTTCTAAAGTTAGTCCATATTTTAGAGTATCCTGATCAACTTTTCTCTTATGAACTCTATTAATATATGCAATTTTACAACTTAAACTTTCATCATTTTCAAACATAAATTACCTCAATTGTTAGAAGCCTAACTATTCTAGCATTGATTTTAAAAATTATCAATAAATTATTTTTAAAAATTTTAATGAAAACGCTTTTTCATCTCTTACATAAAACAAAGGATTAATAGTAATCTAAGTATATTAAATTTCGCGACGTGCGTGTACTGTTTTAAAATTAACGACGTGTCAAAAAAACTTTAAAATTAGCGACGTGTCTATTACATTATTTTCATAATTTTTACAAAAAAAAGACTCCTTTTGTTATAATATGTTTGGCTTTAACAATAATAACGAAAGGAGTTTTA
>CAVCUQ010000031.1:0-16778 GCA_963605425.1 uncultured Eubacteriales bacterium | reverse complement strand
TTCATTTTTGTTTATTTAATTTTTGGGTTAGCGGAATTCACTTCTGGAACTAACCATAATGTTCTATAAAAATGGATTTACCCTATATAGAAATCAATCCATAAAAATATTATAAATTATTATTCTTGAAAATGTGTATGTTTTGTTACCCATTGTTTCATCTTAATAGAAACCCATAATCCGTAAATTCCTAAAGTAATTGTCATAAGTATTAGCCATTTAATCCAATTACCAAATAATTGAATTGCAGATCCGTCAAAACATAAACTTCTTCCTTCAATTACTGTATGTTTAGTCTCCCAATCAATAATCATACATATTGCCCAAGGGAAACAAATGCCTAAAGTACATATTGTGATTAAAATACCAAGAATTCTCCAACATGTTTTTTGTAATAATCCACCATCAAAATAAGATTCCATTATCCATAAACTCCTTTATATTACACATTAAATGTTAAAACATCTATACCTTAAGTATACCTTTTTGCATAATATTACTTCAAGGATAATTTTTTCCTAAATATTTTGATTAAATTTCAGTTTAAATGTCGATTAAAAATAATGTTTTATAAAATATTAGTTTAACTCATTAATTTGCAAGAGTATCAACTTTATCAATTATAACTCCATATTTATTTATAGGTTGATCTAGTTCATATCTAAAGACTTTTACAACCTTAAAGACTGTAAATTCTTCTTCCTTTTTATCAGGAGTTTTAACTAAAACTCTGTCATTAGGCTTGACTGAAATACCATTTGTAAAGGCTTGATATGGAAGATAATCACATAGTTTTTGATTATTTAATAATAATAAAGCCATCTCTATAGGTTCACCTATATTAACAATTTTATTATCTAATTTAATTGCTGGGGAAGTAATGTAGAACTCTTCTTTATTTGTTTGCATATGTACTACAAAGTCTCCATCATCATTATAGAAATAAGAACGTTCGATATCATTAATTTTACCCTTATCTTTAACAATATCATAACTATAACCAGTAATTACAATTTCTTTAGATTCAATTACCTTACCACACTCACCTAAAGTAATTAAAATATTTTGTTTAGAATTCTTAGGTAATGATAAACGTAAAGTAACTTCGTTATCATCAGATACCTTTACTTCATAGCGTGATTTAAGTCCAGGTGCATTACATTCAAGTAAAATATATTCAAAGAAATTTTCATTTAAAATAAGTAAATAATCATCTTTCAAAGGTTCAAATCCCATTAATGAATACAAATCAGATATTTTCTTATAAACTATATCATCTCCAATATAATCTATAGTTATGTATCTTTTTCTTATGGCATAAAGTGCTTCTGCTATTTCATATTTTGCAACATTTAAATTCATTTCATTGTTAGTCTCTAAATATTCATCATAATCTAGTTTAGCAAGTCTATAAGCTACGTCCGCAAACTTACATAAATAATCACCTTTAGCAAACTCTAATCTAAGGGAAGAATGCAGGTCATTGTAAATTTTATAAGCAAACTCCTTATTCTTCTCACAACCATATCCATTTAATACACAATCAGCTTGTTTATATTTAGCCTCAATAATCCCAGCACTAGCTGCTATACTGTAATAACGGAATGCATTATCATAGTTTGGTTTATCACCATGAGGATTATGATAGAAATATAAGTATCCTAAAGTGTTAGCTGCACCAAAATCACCAGATGCATAAATAATTTTAAGTAATTGTTCAGCCTCTAAGTAATTAATTGGCCAAAATGGAGCTCCTTCATAATCTAAATAAGCAATTGCATTAGTTGCTAAAATATCACCATCATCAATTAATTCATAAGCATAACTTTTATAAGTTGAAAGAAGCGATGGAACTTGATTATATAAATAATAATTAGATTCTTGTGAATATTGTTCTACAAACCATACTTTAACAAGTTTGCTTCTTTGATTAACATCAGCTAAATTTAAGAATTTCATTTCCCATAATATAGAATCTTTTATATCATCAATAGTATATAGATAGTTATCATTTACTATTTGATATATAGCAAGTAAATATCTAACAATAAGATTTGATTCATTCAAAAAGAAAGTATCAAATACAGATGAAAAGGTATTCTCTAGGTAATACATGAATTCTTTATCAAATTTTCCAGCTTTAGAAAAAACATCAAAATCGAAATTATAAATATCATCTAAAGAATTTATATAGGTAAGTAAATCTGAAAGGTGAATCATAAAGTTACCTTCAAAGTCAATTCCATTGTTAATTTCCATGCCATCACAAAGTTCAAAATAACTAATTTTACCTTGAACATAATTTCTCAAATCTATTTCCTTAACAATTTTAGGAAATAAATGATCCACGTTAAGGTCGCTAACGTTAAGATAAGCAGCTCCATATGGGACTTTTAATTCAGTCTTAAGAAACTTATCAAATTCATCTTGATTCTCTTCTTTAGATGGTCCGCATATAACGATTTTTTCATCATTATCTAATTGGAAACCATAAAAATATTCAATTTTATTTAAAATCTCATAGGAAGAGTCTATTATTCTAAAATTATGGGTGCTATAAATAAAGTTAAATCTATCTCTTTCATTCATATTAATTATCCCCTTTTAATAAATTATATAATGTTTGTTTAATATTATATTCTTTAAGTGTATCTTCAACTAGTTTTAAACTATCTAGATTCTCTCTACCTGTTTTAATAGCCTTAATTAAAATATTCTTAGGAGTTTGAGCAAAATCAATAAATTCTATCATTTGAACATTATATCCTTCATATTCAAGTAAATTACATCTAATAGAATCAGTTAAGATAGCAGAAAATCTATCTTTAACTAGGCCATATTTATTAATTAAAGTGAATTTAGATTTATCAAGCTGAAGATTTATTTCATGTTGACAACAAGGAACTGATAAAATGTATGTACAATTTAATTTAATAGCGTGATATAAAGCATAGTCTGTAGCTGTATCACAAGCATGAAGAGTAATAATCATATCTACATCATTTTCTGGTTTGTATAATGAAATATCACCTATTTCAAACTTCAAATTAGAATAATTATATTTATCCTTAATACTATTACATTTATTGATAACATCAGTTTTCAAATCAAGTCCGATAATATTAGCCTTAATTTTCTTAACAAATGTTAGATAATAATAAACAATAAAAGTTAAATAAGATTTACCACAACCAAAATCAATAATATTAATAGAGTCCTTCTTAAAGTCTTTAAGTGTATCTTCTATTATAGATAGGAATCTATTAATTTGTTTAAACTTATCAAAATATTGTTTAACAACCTTACCTTCTTTAGTCATTACTCCTAAATCAATTAAAGGCTCAACAATCATACCTTCTTCAATTAAATATTCTTTCTTTTTATTATTAGATAAAGTTACAAATTCTTTTTTGACGGCTTTCTTATTCTTTAGTAAATGTCCTTTACTAGTTAACTTGAAATTATATGTATAATCATTTGTTTCTATAGATATTTGACAAAAAGATTCTTTAATTATATCACTTAGAAATGAATTAACATTTTCTATTTCTATATTCTTGTGGAAGGCTTGAGTCTTAGTAAATAGTTCAAACTGAATATATTCTTTATCTTTAATTGCAATTCTTATACCCTTACCCTTAATATATTTATTATCCTTATAAGGATTTGATAATATTATTTTATATACTAAATCAAAATCAATTTCACTAAACATAAGTAACCTCATTTTTTATATTATTTTACCATATTTTACTTAATTATTTACTATATTTTTTATTTTGATATAATTAATTTTAACTAGGTGATTATATATGCTTACAAAAAATGATTTATTAAATATATTAAAAGATAATTTTAAAAGAAACGATACCGTTTTAATTCAATCTTCTTTAAAATCAATAGGAGAAATTGAAGGCGGCCCTGTTACTTTAATTAATACATTAAAAGAATACTTTAACAAAGGTCTAGTCATATTTCCAACTCATACCTGGAGTTTCATGAAAGAAGATAATCAGGTTTTAGATCTTAATGAGGCTAATTCTTGTGTAGGTGCTTTAACTAATATTGCTATTCAAAATGGATTTATAAGAAGTTTTCATCCAACTCACTCTGTATGTGCTTATGGAGTGAAAGCATTAGATTATTTAAAACTTGATGATAATAGCACTACTCCAGTAAGTCCTAATGGTTGTTTTGGAGTACTCGGTAAGAAAAACGCTAAAATATTATTTATTGGTGCTCCTTTGTCTAAAAATACATTTATTCATTCTATTGAAGAAAGATATAATGTAGAGGATAGATTCACTAGCCATATCTACCACTTCTATTCTAAAAAAGGTGATATAGTAAAAGAATATTATATGCCTAAGCACTATTCTACATTAAATCCTCATATATCAGATAATTATTTAAAACTTGAAAAGGTATTTTTTGATTTAGAAATTGCTAAAGAATTTAAAATTGGAAATGCTAGAACAGTCGTAGTAGACGCGCTTCAATGTGATAATTTAGTATCATTCTTACTTGAAACAAATATTCATATATTTGATGATGATAAAGAGATCTCTAATGATGTTCTTCTTCCTTATAGATTTATAATATTATAAAGATGCAGGATTTATTAATCTTGTATTTTTTTGTGTTTTAAAAAAGACCTGTAACATATGTTACAAGTCTTAAATAAATTACCAAACATGAACTCTTTTTTCTGGAGATATATACATTTGATCTTTTTCAGTTACATTAAATGTAGTGTACCATTCATCAAAGTTTCTAACTTGAATATTAGCACGAAGTCTAGCAGGTGCGTGTACATCACAAGATAATAAATATAATGCATATTCATCACTTGATTTTTGACACCAAACCTTAGCCCAGTTCTTAAAGAAGGCTTCAAAATCTGGCTTATCTAAACTATGCATAATTTCTAAGGCTACTGCAAGTCCTCCGTTATCAGCTATATTCTCTGATACTACAAGCTTACCATTAACTTTTCCGCCTCTAAATTCGATACCATCAAATTCTTTAATCATATCTTCAGTCAAATCCTTAAAGTGTGCATAATCTTCTTTTGTCCACCAGTTATGCAAGTTTCCTTGTTCATCAAATTGAGCACCATTATTATCAAAAGCGTGAGAAATTTCATGTCCAATTACAGCACCAATTCCACCTAAGTTTTCACTTTTTGATTGGCTTAAAGCATAGAAAGGCTTTTGCAAGATAGCTGCAGGGAATGTTATATCATTTGTAGTAGGATTATAACAAGCATTTACCATGTGTCCAGGCATACCCCACTCTTTTCTATCTACTGCCTTAAATAATTTATCAAATTCATTCTTATGCTTTAATACCATTAATTTTTGATAAGCATCAAATAAAGAATCATTTTCATCTACTTTTAATGTTTCGTAATAAGGAAGAATATAATCAGGGTATCCCATCTTAATTTCCATTGTATCAAGTTTTAAGCAAGCTTTTTCTTTAGTTGACTCACTTAAGAATTTATTAGTTTTAATTCTTACCTTATAACAAGCAATAATATCTTTTACGATAGAAACAATGTCTTTTTTAGCTTCTTCACCAAAATAAGTTCTACCATAATAAACACCAATTGCATCAGAATAGATACCTGAAACAGTTTGATATGCTTGTTTTTCAATAACAGGTTCTTCTTTTACACCCATAAGGACACGGTTAAATGTTCCAGCAATTGTATGAGCCTTACAAGATAATACACGTGACTTTATTAAAAGAGTCTTAACATAGCACCAGTGTTTCCATTCATTAAAAGTATCATTATTAAAGTAATTACTAAAGTTTTCTAAAGCTCTAACATCATAAATAATTACTTTTTCAACTTCTTTAGAATACATCTTCTTAAGAAGACCCTTTAAATCAAATGGTTTAAGAAGCTCGCAAGCATCATCTAATTTATAAGGATTATAACACTTAGTATATTCAGCCCATTCCACTTGAGACTTAACTACCTTAGATAATCTTTGATCAAAAGAAATAGTATCCTTTAAATATTCTTCTTGTTCTTCTTTAGAAAGTGGAGTTAGTGATAATAACTCTAGCGCTGCAGACTTATATACCTCAAGTAATTGTTTACCTGCCTCGTTCCCTTCTGCATAATATGTTGTATCAGGCAAAATTAAAGTTTGACTAGTTAGTACAAATGAATTAACTTTGGCATTTTTCATATCAGGAGTAACACCAAAATCAAATGGGAAATAAATACCACTATAAGCAAAATCAATTGCTTTTTCGTTAAAATCACTAATATCTTTTAAAGAATCTATTTTATTAAGTAATGGTAATACTGGATTTATACCATCTTTATCTCTTGATTCTACATCAATATATTTCTTATAAAGTTTAGTAGCCTCTTTAATTTCATTTATTTCACAAACTTTTGAATTATTTGCAAAATCCTTAAAATCAGCCATTAACATCTTTTCAACATTCATATCAAGTTCTGCAAAACCACCAGCTACAGGTCTATCACTTGGTATAGTTGCATTCTTAATCCAGTCTCCATTTACTGCTTCATATAAATCATCTTGAATTCTAATATCACTCATAATTAATCTCCTTAAACTAATGGATCCCATGGATCTAATGTAATAATCTTAGTATTTAAAGCCTCTTTTGCTTTTTCTGATAAATATTTCTTGTTTACAACTAGAGAGTAAACATATTCATCAAACCATTTATCAGACATGATAAGTGTTCCATCAAGTCCATATGTTGAACCCCAAGAATTATGTATCTTCCATCTATTAGGTTTTCCTTTTTTATCTAGATTAACCCCTGATAAAGTCATTGCATGATTACAACTAGAACCAAAATATCTAATTCTTTCATACTTATCCATCTTTAAATCTACTCTAAATACATTTTCTATATTATAAACTTCAGTTGAAAGATAACCTTGTTTTGTAAAAGATGAACTTAATACATCACAGGCAAACCACATAGCATTGTTATCTTTAAGTGATGCAATAGCTGAAGCCTTTAATTCTTCTATAGGTAAATTCAAACTAAAGAACTCTTCTGAAGCTTGTGCTTTAGAACCAAGATTATGATATCTTTGATAAAATGGTTTTTCGCTTGAGGGGAAATTAACTAAATTAACATAATCATCAAGTTCTTCTTTAACATTGTCATTGAAGAATTTTAAAGGTGTAGAATTAATTGTAACAACCTCATCTTTTTTAGTTTCATCATTAGTTTTTACATAAGAATATTCAAAACTTCGAACAGGTTCACCAAGACTTATTGCAAGAACTTTATATACTTCAGCTAGTAATTCCTTCTTCTTTTCCTCAAGTTCTTCAATTGTAGCACCATTTTCTCTTAAAGTTTTTAGTGTGTCTACACCTTTAACTTGAACAAGATTTAAGACTCTATTTAAATAGTTTGAGGAAGTTGAAGAGTCAACCTCAGGATGAACTGTAAGAGGAACAATACCATATTTTTTAATTAAATCTTTGAATTGGTGCCACCAACCACCATCTGAATAAGCACCATTTGAAAAAAGAAATTGGAATTCTCTTGATTCTTTGTCTAAATCAATAAGAGAAATAGCTCTATCGTAAAGCATATTTGCTTTTTCTAATTTATCATAGAAAAATAAATGAGTATAAGATAATTCGATATCCTTAACACCAAGTGATTTAGAAATAATACTTCTAATAATATTTATTCCCGCAAACATCCAGCAACGACCTGAAGACTTTTGGTCTTTAATGCTTGGCATATCTTTAACTTCAACATTAAATATATTTTGTAATTTAGCAGCTTCATCAAAATCAAAAATTGTATCAGTAATACCTGTTTTTCTTATAATATTACTCATTAAAATATTATGTTTTGATTTTCTATATGATGCACTATATTCTTTTATATCATCTAAAGTAATTTCTTTTGCCATATATTTTCCTCCATAATTTACATAAATTGTTATCATTATATACTTATTTGTTTGATAATACAAACATTTTTCTAATAATATTTTTAAAAATCTATTTAATATTAGTTTAAATTCAAATTTTAAGCGTAATTATCAATATAAATTTATAAATGACACTATTTCTAGTGCCACTTATATTGAAAATTTTAATTCAATTTTATAAAATCTTTATTTTAGCAAGACCTTGATTTAGATTGTCAAAGTCATCATTTTCTAATATATCACTTTTCTTACCAAAATGTTTCTTGTTAAAAATTCTAATATAATTCGATGCCTCATAAAAATCATATCCATCTTTCATTTTAATGACAACATCAATATCACTTTGATCATGATAAGTTCCATCGACAATTGAACCAAATAGCCATAATTCATCTATACCTAATTTAACAAGTTCATTTCTTGAATCTAAATATTTTCCAATAATTTTATCTTTAAGCTTATCGTCATGAAATTTTAAAGTTTGTTCAATTACTGATTTATAGTAAACATCTCTTATTTCATAATCATGTGTAATAGTTCCTAATTTATCAAATAAATAAACAGGTATAACAATATAATCTTTATAATAGTAATTTAAGAATATTCCGCCAAGTACAAATAAACAGAATGAAGAAAATTGATCTTGAGTCACCATTGAAAGTTCTAAAAATCTTAGACTTTTTTCTATATCATTTAATGACTCAGAATTATTGATTTCTTTAGTTTTATTATAAATATCAAAGTTTAAATTCACTTTAAATACAAATTGGAAATTACTATTTAAGGTATCAATTAATGAAATTCTAGGTTCAATTAACAACAAAACTAAAAATTGATGAAACTTATGAATTAGATTTGTTTCTTCATCCGTTTGAAAACAATTAACAAGTACTACACTTTTAATTTTCAAATAATTATGATGTTTCATATAGTTATCATAAAAAGATGAAATCATTTTATATTCATAAGTTGTACTTCTTCTATTTAACATAATACATCATCTTTTCTTTCTAAAAAAATCAATATAAATCTAAGTATAAAACTTGCATGGACTTTACCGAAAATACATCATCAACATATGCACAAACATATCCATAAAATTTGTCTAGATTTGTATGAATAAATATCTCTGCCACATTATCTTTTCCAACACTATAATACTTCATCTTTAATATTAAATATTGGCCAGGAATTTGATAACTATTAGCTTTTATTCCATTCTCACTAATAAAATCAAAAGTATTATTATGACGAATTGAAATTGTATCATCTATTATATCTTCATATTTAAATTCATTCATTCTTTTAACTCTTAAATAAACACCATTTTTTTGAGTACTAATATAATAAAATTTATAAGCAATTCCATCCATTGAAGCTTCCCATGTATCATTTACCAAATGATAATTAGTCAAATTACGACCTCCACAGCTTACTAAAATCAATGCTGAAAATAATATTAATAATAAAGAAATAACTTTTTTCAAAATTAAACACCACTTTCTTATAATATTAACTCTCAATTTAATCTAATAAAGAAAGTAAAATAGCAATTGTTTCTTTATTATATCTGAGATATTTATGATTATAGTCATTTGAATATATTTCATAATAATCCTCATAACCTGAAGGTACATCATTAGTACTTCTATCTAATCCTGCTCGAATTGCTTTAACCACATCATAATTATTAAAATCATTTATCTTATCCTTTTTAATAATAATATCAATAAGATTGAATAAAGCATCTACAACTGTACTGGTGAAATTTATAGAACTTAGTGAGCATTTATTTTTGCATGTACGGATAAAGCCTTCTTGATAGTAACAAATAGACTCTGCAAATTTCTTCTCTTCGTAACATTGAACATTTTTATCAACTAAATGAATAAAATTTGCATGATCAATATTAGCTTGTTCACTGAATTTAACTAAACCATCAAATGGTTGTTTTGTTATTGTATTATAAGAAAGCATAGGATCTGAACTAACATTTGTACGTACATTATATAGATGGCCTGCAGTTCCGGTGATAACTATAAGGTTTGGTCTAGATGACAAATCATTCCATCTACTCTTTAAATTAGAAAAGTATTCACTTGAACATAGCGTTTTAACCGATGCTTTATAAGCTTCTACCTCTTCTGGTGTTTCTAAAAATAACATATAAGCACTTTGTCCACCTAATTTAAAGAAAAAATCTAAAAATATAAGTTTTTCACCAAGATAAACTGGTAAATAAGGAGTTGAGATAGATATAATTTTATTTATTTTGGTATTTCTATCTATAGCAGCTTCTAAATTAATTAACCCTCCCTGACTATGACCTACTAGATTTAATTCTACATTAGGATATTTTTTAATTTCATCAATAATATAAATAAGTTTTATTTTTTGATTATGAATGGAATCTAAATTATAGTTAGTTTTAAAGCCTTGATTTAAATTTGTACTAACCATAATTGTTTTACCTTCATTTTGTTTTGCAAATGTGACTATATTTGCGATAAGTGTTTGAAAGTTAAGTTGTGCCTTATCAGATTTTGTATAGTAACCATCATTCTTACAATAGAAACAATTTTCCTCTGTATTAAACCAAGTCATATCAATTACAGAATCGTATTTAATAAAATTAGTACTAGCACTACTTAATAAGTTCATAGTTTTATAAAACTCACTATAACGATCGTTAAACCCAACTTGAAACAATGTAATTTTATATTTTTTAGTATGTATTATAGAACTCATTTTATACCTCCCTATATTATAATTATATTACTTTTTAAATACTTTACTTTCTTTTAATTTATTCTAGCAACTATTCCCCAAGGTGGAGTGACATCATCATTGTTTATTAGCCATATAAATGGTATATTTTGTCTTTTAGATTCTTTAGGAAATGGTAAATAACCATCAGTTAGACAACAAATAGCATCTATCTTTCCACCAGCTTGTTCTTTGTATTCATCAAGACGATTAAAGAAATTATATAAACTTGTTCCGCCGCCACCATAAGGTTGAATTTTTAAAAGATCATCAATAGTCTTGAAATCATACATATCACTTGCGACCTCGGAAAAGAATACAATATGTCCTTTAATATTAGGATTTATAGATATGGCACCACAAATTTCAGAATATGAATCAGTTAAATCCTCATCACTTACAGAACCTGATGTATCTACTAAGAATAAAATATTAATATCATCTTGTTTATAATTAGATAAATTATAATCAGGAAGATAGAAATCTGATGAAAATCTTCTATCTGGTGGAGAGAAAGTATAATCATAATCAGGAGTGAAATTTAAAAAATTCTGTAATAATTCTCTCCAATTAACATTTGAATTATGAATTGTATTATACATTCTTAGTACATTACTTGGTCCTAAAGAATAATCTTTATCACTATTTTTATTAATTTTTTCAATAGTTTTAATTACGTTTTCAACCATTCTATCAACTAGATCTTCTTTGTATGGATCAATACCATCCCACTTAGAATGATCATCGATAACATCTTCATTAGTAAGATCATTTTTAGTTTTCTCATTACTTACATTATTTGATTTTGACTCGTCACCTTTAGAGTTTGACTCTGAACTATTATTTTTTAATTCATTATTTCTTCTTTCTTCTATCAAATCTTTTTTCTTAAGTAATCTTTCATATACTTCTTCTGCTGTAAATTTATTTCCTTCAAATCCATCAATTTCATGAATAGAAACATTTCCATCTACTTTAATTGCATCCAAATTATAACCACTAGATTCAAAAATAGTAGAATTTACAACAATATCACAAGCAATATTAAATAGATCATGGTCATAATCTAATCCTCTAAAACAATGTTTCAATACTACATGAAGTAATTCATGCATTAAAATAAAATCTACTTCACTATCCTTTAAAGATGTAAGGAATTCCCTTCCAAATGCAATCTTAGTCGAATCTGTATATGCTGTATCACAATCATCTTCAATTGTAAGTTTCATATTCATAAGCATAAGACCATAGAAAGGATACTTTGATAAGACTCTCATTCTAGATAATAATACTTTTCTTGAAAGAATATCATTAGAAACTTGTTTCATCGATTAATCTTCCTCTTTTAGAAATCCAAGTCTTAAAATTATAAGATGATAGTAACTTATTCTTAAAATCTTTCTCTATAGCAATATAATCCTTAATCAATACAACTTGATAATCAGGTGGGAGGTTATTTGCATATTGAATACTATTATCTATTAAATCAATTCTATCCTTATGTTCGCTAGCATAACGACTCATTGCCTTAATAGTTGCATATATTATGTCTCCTTCTTTAGGTACATATGTTTCAGTACCATTAAAGATGTTTTCTATATCAGGCATTTTCATTTCATTCTCGCAGTAATTTCTAAATTCACTAGCTGCACCTTTACCAACAAGACCTGAAATTAAATCATAAATTTGAGTGAAATTATCTGATACATTATTTAAAATATTAGATACCATTTCCCATGTACGTGGTGTTGCAAAAGCTAGTTCATCACTTTGAGGATTAAATGTATTAAGCATATCAGCCCTATGTGTTAAGAATCTAAGCACATTAGGATGAATATTACTATTAATTGCCCATTTCTTCCATGATGCAAAATTAGATACTACCTCAATATGAAGTAATCTATTAGCTAAAGCCTTAGGCATATTATAAGAAACAGACTTATCTACAGTTCTATTTCCAGCAGCTATTACAATAGTATTATTAGGTAGTTTATGTTCTCCTACCTTTTTATCTAAGGTAATTTGATAAGCTGCAGCTTGAACTGATGGAGTGCAGCTTGTAAGTTCATCTAAAAACAAAATATTAATAACATCTTTTGATTCATCTAAATCTAAAATTTTAGGTTTAAGCCATACTGCAAGTGTTTTTTCATTATTAAATGTAGGTATACCTCGTAAATCAACTGGATTAAATAATATTAATCTTATATCAGTTACATTTACTTTCTTGTTAGTATTTTTTTCTATTCTCTTAGCTATTTCCGCTACTGAATCACTTTTACCTACACCAGGTTGACCCCAAAGCATAACTGCAGGTAAGGTATCTAAGTCAATATTATTATTAATAGTATTCGAATACATTAATGTTAATGTATTAATTACATTATTAGTATTCATTGATGGTATTTGATTAATTTTAATTTCCATATTATCCCCTCTTTTATTCTGCAAAACTCTTATTTAGCAATTCTAATTTATTTTCAAGTTCGCTAATTCTATCCGTATTTGAAGTCTTCTTTAATAATGATTCTTCAAGTGTTTTAATTGTATCTTTTTTATTGATAAGTTCCTTCTCTTTTTTCTCAAGTCTCGAATGTAAATTTTCAAGGAAATTATCTATTTTAGTTAAAGTACCTAAGTTTGTTTCAAGAAAGACATGATAAGTACCAAAGCCTTTAATATCTACTCTCTTTTGATTAGACATAATATGTTTAGGTGCATAGATATCAAATCCTTTATAATAAGCTATTAATAAATCTTCATCATTAATCTGACTAGTAGCGTTATCCCAAATCTTATTACGAAGTTTACTTCTTTCTTCTTCAGATAATTCAACATTATTATTATCGAAAGTTTGGACATCAAGTTTCAAATCTGATATTTCATTATTTAATTTAGATACTTGTTCTTTTAAAGTTATAATTCTAGTTTTATTTGTAAAGATTCTTTCTTCTTCACGTTTTGCAAGTAATTTTAATCTATTTAATTCATTACTAGTTACAAGTAAATCCTTAATCTTAGGGTTACCTACTGCAAGTGCCTTAGCTTCAGCGTAATTTAACTTAGTATCTTCAACATCTTCTAAAGATCTTTGAGTTAAACTATTAGAAAGTAATTCATTAATAAAGTTTTGTTTAATTTCAAGTAGTTGCCAGCTATAAGAATCAAATGAACCCTTTTGAATATATTTATAAATATGTACTACTTGATTAGTATTACCTGGTCTTAAAATTCTACCTTCTCTTTGAACCATATCACTAGGTCTCCAAGGAATATCTAAGTGGTGAATTGCATATAGTAATCTTTGAACATTTACACCCGTTCCAAGTTTAAAGGTAGATCCTATTAAAATACGAACATCTCCATTATTAACCTTCTTAAATAATTCTTCCTTTTCTAAATCAGTTGTAGCGTCATGAATAAATTCGATTTCATCTTGGCTTACTCCTTTAGATACAAGTAATTGTTTCATTTCTGAATAAACATTAAAATCATCTTTTGGAGTAGATGAATCGCAAAATATAAGTTGAGTTAGTTTATCATCTTTAGTATTTTGATATATTTCATATACTTTATCAGCACATTCAAAGACTTTATTATAACTAATGTGACTATATTTATTAGAATCAATTAATCTTAAATCAAGTGCTGCTTTTCTTGAGTCAATAGTAACCTTAAGCATATTATCATCTTTTCTTGATACTCTGCTTGATCTAATATCTTCAATACGTTTAGCAATAGTATTTAAATATGTCTTAATTTCCTTATTTTCATCTAGTTCTATAACATCATAACCATTAAAAGTTGGTAATCCCTTATCATTTTTATTAAAATGAAAGTCACATATGTTAGACAATATTTGTGTTAATTCAGTTAGATTATGGAACTTAGAATATCTAGTTCTAGTTCTAAATTGATTTGTATCAACATCAACCTCTATTTCTTCAGTTAGTTCCGCAAACATACCGATCCATTCTCTAAATTCAAATAAATCAAGCAATTTAAGTTCACCTGGTTGAAGATATCTTTGCATAGCATAACAGTCACTAATAGAATTAGTAATAGGTGTACCAGTAGCAAATATAATACCTTTTTGCATATGATTTAAGTAATCACAAACATCCATGAGATGAATACATTTACTGCTAGGGTTTGGAGTAACTGAAGTATCAAAATCATAAGAAGTTTCAATTTGAATATTCTTATAATTATGAGCCTCATCTAAGAAAAGTCTATCTATTTCAAGTTTATCGAATGTATAATCTTCTAGCGGATCGATAGGTTCAGCTTTTATTTCAGCTATTCTATCTTGAATTTTAAGTCTTTCCTTTTCTAAAGCTTTAGTAGTTTGACTAGGGTCAGTAACACTTCCCATAGCCGCTAATTTATTATAAAGTTTTTGTAATTCTATACCTTTTGATAAATGAATCTTATCAAAAACACTGTATGGCATAATAATACTACCATTTGTAAAATTCTTAATCTTTTCTAGTGTTTTAATTTTCTTCGCTGGAGTAAAATCTTTAGCCTCAATTACAAGTATGTTAGCATTATTATATAGACTTAAATAAATATTCTTCCACTGAACAGTGATACTATTAGGTACTACATATAAATTTTTTTTAGAAAGTTTAGTACGTAGTAATTCTTCGCCAGCTGAAGCCATAATATAAGTCTTACCAGCACCTACGTTGTGAGCTAGCAATGTATTATGATTAAAGAGAATTCTAGCAACTGCATTCTTTTGATAATTAAATAAGTGTTCATTTTTATTTAAATTAGGAAAAGTTAAAAAACTTCCATCATATATTCTGCTTTTATTATATCCATATAATTTATTATAATCATCTTGTAATGTAGATATATTAATTAAACTAGATTCTATAAACTTATGAAAATCTTCATTTAATTTTGTAGCTATATTTTGGGCTAGTAATGTTTCAGCCTTATTTAAAACTTGTTTCTTATACTTTTTACCAACATCAATAAGATTAAAAACCTTAATTGATTTATTATTTAATAAACAAAGTAAAATTTCATTAATTCTCTTTTGTCCTGTACCATAATGGATGTTTAAACTATTTAAAGTCCAATACTCAAAATTAAGTTCATACTTTTTAGTGAAATCATCACGCCTTAAAGTGTATTCGTCTAATTTCCCATACATACCGACCATGTTATATAAATGTTCAATAAACTTAAACATGAGTTCAAAGCTTATCCAAGGGGAAGATAATGAATAATAAATCTTATCAACACTAACTCCTAGTGGCATAACCTCCCTAAGCACCTTAATATTATCCCCATATGTATGATACATTTGATCATATTTAATTGCATCTTGTAATTTTTGGTATAAATTACCAGATAAATATTCAGCATCTAGTTCAAATCCTTGATAAGGGTCTCCATTACTTTTAACAGGATTTTGATAAATAGCACCTTTAAGTTTTGAAATTACATCATCCTTTGTCTCTCCGCTTAAATCTGATATATAATCAATATCAACCTTGGCTTTATCTGATAATGAATTAATTAAAGCTGAATCAACCTCAATTAATTCATTATTTTCTTCTGTATCATCAAGCATATCCCAACTTACATCAATAATTTCACTCATAAAATCCCCTACTTTCTTATTTTATTAATTTCATTTTTAACTTCTTGTATATTATTAATCTTCTTAAAACAAATATTACTATCCTTTAATTCTAATGTTAAATTACCAAATGTCGGTTTCTTTAAAACTTCAATTTTAACATCTAATATATCACTCGGTTTAATTTCATATTCATTATAATTTTTAAGTTTAATATAAAATAGATTGTCATATTCATTATAACTTATATAATTAATGGGAATGAAAAATATCTTTACAACACAACAAAGAGATAAAATTAAAGTTAAAACTGAGATAGTAATATAAATAGCATTTCCTTTACTTATTATTGAAACAATTAAAAATACAATAAAAAATATAAAAGATAATCCTGAAATAGCATAACTTGCAATATATCTTGGACCATATATTCTTCTCATTTAAATCACATCCCTA
>CAVCUQ010000030.1:0-16856 GCA_963605425.1 uncultured Eubacteriales bacterium | reverse complement strand
CCTTAGATTTATTCTCTAAGAACTTAAGATTTAATGTTAATACTTGTAATACTAATTTAATTGAATTTAATAAAGAATTAGATAATATTTATAACTTTATTGAATTAACTAATCTATTATCAAGTAAACCATATAATGTAATTTATAATATTGAATATGATGATTTCTTAGTACCTATACTATCTATAGAACCATTTATTGAGAATTCTATTAAATATAGTAATATCAATAACATGAATGAAGGTTATATTGAAATATCTAGTTATTTAGAAAATGATAATATAATAGTTGAAATTAGTGATAATGGTATAGGCTTTGATATTAAGAAATTAAAAGAAGGTTCAACAGGCCTTAAGAACGCCTCTACAAGATTTAAATATCTGCTTAATGCGGATATATTAATTGATAGTAAGCTAGGTCATGGGGTTTCAATTAGAATAATTATACCTAAAGGAGAAAACAATGAAAATAATAATAGTTGATGATGATATTGTATCTCTTCAAACATTCTTATATGAAATTATAGATGTTAAAGATGTAGAATATCATTTCTTTAAAGATAATAAAGATAAAATATTAAATTATGTTAAAGATAATAATATATCTAAAGCTTTTCTAGATATTAATATGCCTTTTATTCATGGTTTTGATTTAGCTAAACAATTAATAGATATAAATAAAGAGTTTAAGATTGTCTTTGTAACAGGATTATCTACTACTCTAGATGATGTACCTCTTGATATTAGAAATAATACCTTAGGATTTATTTATAAACCATATAGTATAAATGATTTAAAACATTATCTTAATATATTTACAAATACTAATACTATACTTGAAGCTAGGATGTTTAATTCTTTTGATTGTTATATTGATAGCAAATTAATTCAATTCCCTAGTAAAAAGAGTAAAGAACTATTTGCCTTACTTCTCTCTTATAATGGTAAATCTCTTGAAATGTATGACGCGATATCTCAGCTTTGGCCTGACCATGATGTAGAAAAGTCTAAGAAACTATATAGAGATGCAGTATGGAAATTAAGAAAAGTACTTGAAGAATATAATATTAATTGTATTGATTTCCAAAGAGGAGTTTTACTACTTGATAAGTCTCATATTAAATGTGATTATTATGATTATTTAGATAATAAGAATAATTTATATAATGGTTCTTTTTGTAAATCTTATGATTTTTCAACAGAATATATTGCACTACTTGATAATATAGCTTTAAAGAGAAACAGTAATTAATATCACCTAATGGTGGTATTTTTTATTTATATGGATTTATTAGTTTAGGTTTAGTTTGTTTTAGTTGTAATTTATTATGGATTATTATTTATTATGATAGTTTTCTTCTCTTAAGCTAATATATAAGTTATTAATCTAATTTGATAATTTTATTAAGATTAATTCATTAAGTGTTAGATTCAGTATTATATTTATTATTAGATAATTAATTATTAGTTACTAATGTACTCAATATTAAATCATTTGATACTTTTATAATTTTGTAATTGACAACTATACCTTCTATTTAAACAAAATTTAGCTTATATGAACGTTTTAAATTAAACATGATTAAAATATTCATCTTGGGTTTAGAAATTCAATACAAGGCTATTTTAAGTGAAAATTAGAGAATAAAGAAAAAAGATAGTAATTATTTTTTATTACTATCTTTTAATTCATTCTTTATTTCTTCTATTAATTTACGTTTAACTTCTTCTTCATCTATTACTTCTGTTTTATTTTCTTCTTTATCTTTATGTCTCATTATACTTAGCATTTCACTGCCTATAATAAGTACTAATATTATCATACAAGATATAAAGATTAAAGTTTTAGATATACCAGAATTAATAGAGAATACTGTAACTGTTTTTATATATTTACCTATATAAGTACTTGAGGTAAGTAAGAAAAGAGTGCCATCACTGTTTGTATCACAGACTGAATTATTATCTCCTTGCATTACAAAGCCATCAAGAGTATTTCCGCTTACTATTCTATGCACGATATACATATTCTTTTCATCACTATGATAGATTACAATGTCACCTGTTTTAAGACTATTATAATCTGTCTTTTGTTCAAATAGAATTGTAGATCCTCCCTCAATTGTAGGAGACATAGAGTTAGTAGGCACATAGGCAATACTATATCCGAAAAAGTTAGATATAGTATTATTTGCCTGAGCTACTATACTAGAGGAAACAAAATATACTAGTAAGATAATAATTAATGAAAGTATAGCCGTTATACTATATTTAATAATATTTTTTAATTTCATTATTTAATACGCTTCTTAGAAACAAGTGTTCTATTCTTCTTAGGTTTCTTAACTTTCTTAGACTTCATCTTTCTTAATTGGGCTTCAAGTTTCTTTTTCTTAACAAGACGTCTTGTATTACCAACTAGTCTTTGTTTCTTAACCTTCTTAGGCTTAATAGGTTTTAATCTATTTCTTTGATGCATGAACTTGCGTTTCTTTGGAGTTCCGCTTAAATCAAGAGTCTCTGTATCATCAAAGATTTGAAGAGGCACGATAGTTCTCTTTTCTTTAGCATTTCTTACTTTATTCTTAAATGCTCTAGATAATAAGGCTTTCTCTCTTCTTAATCTTTCTTCTTCAGCTTTTAATATAGCAAGACGAGCTAGATTTTCTCTATTTACTATATCAAGAATTTCATTTAAGCTTAAACGGTTACTATTTGAGTAATCACGGCGGGAAACCATAGTATAGTCTTCTACTGTTTCATTTTTCTTTAAATCAATTTCAATAGTATCACATGGATATGCATCATAGATATAAATATCACGTTTAAATCTATCTAACTTCTTATCATGATATTTAGAATGGAATCCACGTTTTGCAATCTTGATAGCGCGCTCTCTAGCACGGGCCATAAGTTCTTCCCTGTGAGCATTTCCAACTTCTTTTTGTCTTCTAAATTGTTCTGTTCTCTCTTTAAGCATCTCTGCTCTTAAAGCTTTATATCTATTAGTTAAACCTTCACGAGCTAAATTATCAATTCTAGTTAAATCTCTATCTAATTTTCTTTCAATACTATTTAAGTGTTCTAAAGCTAGTTGTTCTTCTAAACGTGTAGTCTCTAGATCAATTTCTTTTTCTTCACGTAAAACCTTAAGCATCTCATAACGCTTCTTTTGAGCCTCAAGTTTCTCTTCTCTTGTATCGGATAAAGCATCTATATCAGTATCTTTATAATCAAATAGATTATTATTGATACTATTTACAGCCTTAAGCATATCACAAATAGTTTGACGAGCAGATACTTCTTTAGAACCTAGTCTTTGATATTTCTTCTCATATTCAGTCTTATATAATTCAAGAGTCTTAGATAGTAATACTTCACTTGGTGTAAAGTCTTCTTCTAGGAATTCTCCTGGTGTAAATTCAGTTTCTCTAAGCCCTATTTCATGAGTAATATCATTTCTAAACTCTAGAGTATTGCCTTGGGCTTCAACTTTACTTGTTTTTCTTAAATAAATTAGTTCATTTATAAGTGCAAAGCTTTGTTTAGATAAATCACTATCAACATTTAAATCATCTTTAATATCAAATTCTTCAACATTAACATTGTATGGTTCAGTTTGATATCTTTCAAGGAATACCCATGTATTATATAAGATTTGGAAGTCTGCGTTATGCAAGAAGATATTTGTCTTAAGCAATGGGCTTCTTACGTCTTTAGCGTTTATTAAAGCTCTCATGAAGGTAGTACCACATAAACTTTGGTATTTAGCTAGTAAGTCATTAATATTATTAAGTAATTCTCTAGCCTTAGATGTATCTTCTTCAATAGGACGAGTCATCTTGATATTTAAATCAATATCAAAACTAGCTCCGTCTCCTTCAGTCTTATGATTGTAATTAATTACATCATATCTATGAGATTCTACATTATCTCCGACTGTCTTTTGTCTTCTTCTTAAGAAAGTAATAATATTGTTTACTAAAGTCTTATAGGCTCTGTTTTCATATACAGCTAGATCTTCTTCTGCAAATGTAACCAGTAATTTACTTGGTGTTATCTCATCATCTTCTACTTTAGAAATAAATTGAGTATGACTTGCAAGGTGTCTAATTGAATTAGATGTAATCTTGTGGGCTTTTTCAATACCTACTACATCTTCTTCATATTTTAATCCTCTCTTAGGATCTCTAGATATCTTTAAGAAGGCAGGAAAGGCATTCTTAAGTAAGTCTACAAATCCATCATCAAATTCTTTTCTTTCAATAATAGTTTTATTATAGATAGTTTTATTTCCTAGTAATAAGTTATCTAGTTTACTAGAATAGTTATCAGTTTTAATTTGATTTAGTGCCTTATAATAAGCATTATAAAAAGAGACTACGTCCTTATCAGATAACAAAGCCTCATCTGGCACTATCATATCTATATCTTTTTCAGGCATAATCTCTTTCTCCTTAAATTATTAAATCATTTTTTGTAAATCATGAATATAAGCAATTGATACCTTGAATGTATTTTCGCCAAATAATTCATTTAACTTATCAATAAGCATATTTAATTCATGTTGTAAGAAAGCTAAATTTAGTGATTCAAACTTTCTTAAAATCTTATTACATAACATATAATCCATACCATCAAGTTCAGTAAAGCCACAAGCCATATAAACTGGTACAAATAGTTTAATTTGTTTCATGATACGGTTACCAAATGCAATCTTGAAGTTAGCTTGGATGAATTCATCTAAAGCTTTAAGACTAGTTAAAGTAGAGTTTGAAATAGCATTTTCGCTTTGAGCTTTCTTAAATAATTCCTCAAGGTAATCAAATGTAAGGTTTACATTTTCAGTGTATGGAGCGTCAATATATTCAGCTTTATTGTTAATTACAATAGGTAAGGCTCTGTCGTATACCTTATCAGTGATAGTATAAGTAGAGTCGTCTTTGTTAGCTGTACCTATAAACCATAAGTTTTGAGTAATTAATAGTTTACCATTAACAAGTAGATGTGGGTCACCTTCACCAGCAGGTACTAAGTCTATCTTCCATTCATTCTTATCTGGCATTTCCATTACTGATAAGAATTCCGCAAAGTAGTACTCGATACGAGCTAGGTTCATTTCGTCTAGTACGATAGTATTAGGTTTATCAGAATATCCTGCTTCATATACAGCAGCTAGGAAGTCTGATTCATTGAACTTCTTAGAGAATTCATTTAAATAACCTAAAAGTTCTGTTCTATCTCTCCATGATGGTTGAACTGAGATAATAGCTGTTTCATGATTGAAGAACTTACCCATTGCATAAGGAAGGGAAGTTTTACCTGTACCTGAAATACCTTCAAGGATTAGTACTTTAGTAGTAGCCATACCTGCAAAGTATCTAGCGATAATTTCTTTAGAATAATATAGTTTTAATTGACTAGCAGAATATTTAATAAATCTATCAATTAATTGAGGTAAGTTTAACATATCCTCAGGACGAACAACTGTATATTCTTGTTGTAATTGATATTTATCATCAATAGATATAAGTTTTGTGAAACGAGAAACTGATGTTTTCTTCTTTTTCTTATCTTTATCTTTTTCAATAGGTAAAGCTCTAGCTCTATCAGTATCTCCAGTTATTTGTGATACTCTTAAAGCTAAGATCTTATTCTTCTCATCAATAAGTTCTACAACCTTTTGATTTAGAATTGCAACTTCTTGAACTAAGTCATCCTTTTCAACTTCACGCTTTCTAAAGCGTAAGTATCTCTTTATTAGTAATACTACCCACCAAATTAAAAGTACAAGTAATGTAATATTAATTAGCGATACAAATACAAGTGCAATCCAGTCCCAAGCAGTCCAGCTATTGTTTCCGAAAGCAGCGTTTCTTAAAGTTGTAAAGAAATTTACAGGGTCAGTATAAAATAGCTTAACCCAGAAACCAAATATATAATCTCTGAATAGAGAGACTATATTAGCCCATAAGTCTTTTAAAAATGTTATATAATATCTTGAAAATTGAGCCATAATATACCTCCCTTAATTCTTATTCTTCTTTATCTTCTTTATCTTTTTCTTGTTGCATTTCTTTTAAGATTTGTTCTCTAAGTTCAGCTTTAAGTTTATCTTCAGCTTCCTTCTTAGCCTTTTCAATCTCATCTTTATGAGTTTCATTATATTTTTCCTTCTTATATTCTTTTAAATTCTTAACAAAGAAATATACTTGAACAAGTAAGAATATAACAAGAGGAAGTACAACAATAATTAAACCATAGTTAGCTATAGTATTAGAAATGTTTCCACCATTTGTAATAGTTTTAACATAAGTACCTCTAATAGAATCAACAGTTAATGTTTGAAGAGTGTTATTAGATTCTAAATTAAAGTATTCTTGTTTTAATGAAGTGGTTTCATTTCCTTCAAATACACTCGCAAACTTATTACTAAAAGCTTCAACACTTGAATCATAACCATATAGATGACTTACCTTGTCACCCATAGTAACAATAGTATCAATGTTACCATCACCATCTTTATCATTTAAAAGTACAACTCTGTGTGAGTTTAATTGTTTCTTTAATCCTTTTAAACTAGTAGGATCATAGAATGTTATAATATCTCCTACTTTTAAATTATTAGCTACTTCTTGTTTATTATTTTCAATAACATTAACAACAATCATATCTCCTGAATTAAATGAGTTAGAATAAGATCCACTCATTGAGTCAGTTTGAACTGATAGATATCCTCTTCCAAAGACATTAGGCATAGAGTCTACTTTAGAACCAGCTCTGATGTTGGCTATTGAACATATAAATATAAATATTAAAATTATATAGAATATGACATTTACTACTATTTTAGTAATAAATAGCCCTTTACTTTCTTTCTTCTCCATAAATTACTCCTTAAAAATTAAATATAATATTATTTTATAAAAATATATTACATTTTACAAGTTATTCTACATCAATAGAGTATGTAGTAAATAGTAAACTTAAATTAATATTAGATCCAACAATAGCGTTGAAACAATCACTGTCCCATCCTTCAATCCAAATATAGACTTTAAGTTTAATCATCTTATCATAAGTTAGTTTAAAACTAGTATCAATTATATTCTCTTTATAGATATATTTATCATATGTATCTCTATTCTTGACATTATCTAAATTAAAGCTTGAATCAGATATCTTCTCTTCCATGATTGTATTGTAATACTTTTGCATAGAATTAAATACTAGATTAGATTCATCATTATAGGACTCATCAAGAGTATCTACTTGATAATAGTTATTATCTTCATCTAGTCTAAACTTAGGAGTTAGACCACCAAAGTTATAGACATTATTAGATACAGAGCATTTATTATCATCAAATCTATATATTTGACTAGATAATTCTTTAGTATCACTTACTACACCTTTATCCATTGTTTCATATGTAATAACACCAACTCTGCAGGCGTTAGTCGCGTTCATAGTAATTACTCTTGGTATTTTATTTAATGTAGGATGACTTTCAGCTACATCTACTAAAATATCAGTTGTAATATTCTTAGTGTTCTCAGTCATAGAATCATCTGAAAAATAAACAGGTAAATAGTTACCATTAGTATAGTTTTCATTTTCTGTAGATACATAGATATCTAAAGAGATATAACCTTTACTCACTTTTTCTAGATATTTCTTATCTATTGTTGTAAAACCTTCTGCTAAATCTAAATAATTATTAGGAGTAACATCTAGTAAAGATACTTCTTTATTATAGATATTATTAATACTAGTAGTTGTCATATTATTAATATTATAACCTCTAGATTTAAGTATTGCTTTCTTGATATCAAGTTCTGATAAGGTATCAGAGAAATTAACACCATCAATAGATAGTACTAGTCCACTCTTTTTTGCATCATCACCACTACCACCGATATTAAGTGAGAATTTATCAACAGTAACATTTCTATTACTTGAGATAAATGCAAAGGTAGTAGTAAAGCATGTTAAGACAATAAGGAGAGATAAAAAAAGAGAGAAATATATTTTTCTAATATAATAATTCATTTTTTACCTCCTTTACTTGTTAATTTAAGTAAAACTTAAAATTTGTTTTAAATCTTAATTAAATTAACAATCTAATAGTTTATTTACAGTATTATTAAATTATTAATATTTATATTCTATCTATAATCATTTTGATTAAGAAGAGTACCTTACTTAAGAATATTCTTTTAAGATACTCTCCTTTTCAAAATGTTATTAATATTTAAATTTAGTTTCCTTCTTTGTTAGCACAAGTAAAAGTCATTGAACCTGTATTACCAAGTGACAATCCACCAACACAGTTGAAGCATTGATTATCCCAACCATCAATATAGAAGTAGAAATCAGTCTTTACATATACTGTGTGAGCAGTAGCAGTTCCTTCTACAGTGAATAGAGTGATGTCATCAGCACCAAAGTATTTACTATCAGCATATCCTTGAGTAGCAATTTCTGGTTTTTGCATATTTTGAGTAGCAGTTGAACCATATACATTCTTGTAGTAGTCAATAGCATTACCTGTTAGGTCATCAAAATTTGAACCTGATGATCTTAAAGTATCAACGTCTTCTTTGTAACGATAGTTTGCGTCTGTTGAAGTGATTGAATCTATTAAAGTACTTCCTGTATCAGTAATATTGTAATCTCCAATTTTAAGTTCACCACTAGTTGAAGATGATTTAATTACTGTTGACTCTACTCTTAGAGATAATACATCAAGGATGCTAACGTCTATAGTTTTACCAGCAGTAGCCTTTGTTTTACTTGTTTCAGTAACATTACCATTTAATGCGTCTACTAATAAGTATTGAGTACCCTTGTTATCAGCTAAATTTGCAAAACTAACTGATACGTTCTTTGTTGCACCTTGTTGTAAATCTGTGATAGCAAATATTACTTCATAGTGAAGAATATCTTCGTTCATAGTAGCAGTTTTAGAGAATGAACCAATTGCAGCTGCATCCTCATTAGTTCCTGCTTTTGTAAAATTATGAGTAGCTCCAGTAACTGTACTGTCCCAAGTTACTGGTTGCATGCTAACTGCTTTTGCAGTACTTTGATCATAATTTTGAGCTTTTTTTATTTCTGTTACTGATTTAGTGAAAGTTGTATCCCATGCAGCAGTACCATTAGAACCAGAGTATCCAGTAGGTGTCTTTATTAGCATGTTAGCGTCGCTAGCAGCTACACTTCCTGTAATACCTTCAGCTTTAGCTTCACCATTAGTTGTAAACCATGCATAAGTTGTAGAAGTTAGAGATAGTGCAGCTACACCAAGAGTAACAGCACTTAATGTTAATTTTCTTGTTAATTTCTTATTCATTTTATTCTCCCGTCTAGAAAAGAGTTATTAATTCTTCTCATTAAATTTAATTTATTTTATTCATTCATTATTTTATTAGTTATTTTTTAGGATTTAATTCAAAGTTTAAGTTACCTTCAGCAAGACTTAATCCTCCAGCAGCGTTAAAGCATTGCTTATCCCAACCATCAATATAGAAGTAGATATCACACATTACATATGCTTTTTCAACACCTGAAACACTAAACAATTCAATTGTATTAGCTTCTTCAGCATTATTATTAGTTGAAACTAAAGTATTTGGTGAAGTTGTACTATCTAGGTAGCCTCTAGTTTTGTCAGTAGGTCTTGAAGCACTAATACCATGTACTGTATTATAGTATGTTAATGCGTCAGCTTTCTTAGTTCCTGAGCCAACGGTAACTGTATCAGATTTATCACGATATCTATAACAAGCATTAGATGCAGTTAATGTAGGACTAGTTAAATCAGAAGATTGAATACCATATTGAGTATAAGAGTTATTAGAGTTATCGCTTGTTATTATTGTAGACTCAACTCTCATTGAAAGTACATCAAGCAAGTTAACTTTAATAGTATCTCCTGCTTTCGCTGGATTTGAAGTGTCATCGCTTGCGTCTACAAGAAGATATTGAGATCCCTCAGCATCACTAGTGAAATTACTAACCTTCATAGTAACCTTATTAGTGATATCATTTCCAGTTGCAAGACTTGATAAAGCAAAGATAATTTTATAATGCAAGTAATCTGTTTCTTCAGCTGCAGTTGTAAATGTAGTTCCGCCATCTGTTCCTTTGTAGAAACCTGATGTATTTGGTGTACTGCTACCACTACCAGCACTTGTATCAACTTGTGTATAAGTAACAGGGTTCATCTTTACTCCGTCTTTAGCATGTAATGTAACTGTACTTGCAAAGTCTGACCATGTATCAGCTGTAGTTGTAGTAGGTTCAGTTGTCACATCACCTTGCCAATAGTTTAAAGTCTTGATAAGCATATTACCACCACTGGCTTTAACAGAACCTGATATACCACTAGCAGTAGCTGTAGTGTTAGTTGTAAACCATGCATAAGTCGAAGTGGTTAAAGATAAGGCAGCTACACCAAGAGTAACACCACTAAGTGTTAGTTTTCTAATTAGTTTGTTCATATTTGAAAGTTCCTCCTTTCTTTAATAATTGAATAAAATGAATTAAGAAAATTATTTAAGAATTATTAATTAGTTTAGTTGTTAGAAGTAGCTTTAAGATTGAATTTAATATCTGAACCACTGAATAAGCTTAATCCACCAATAGCATTGAAACATTGATAATCCCAACCATCGATAAAGAAGTATAAGTCAGTTACACATACAAATGAACCGTTATCAGTACCTTTTACAGTGTAAAGAGTCTTAGCATGAGCATAACCTTCAGTTGACCATTTGCTTCCATCAGTATTGAAGTACTCACTCTTGTAACAATTAGCATAATTACTAGGTAAACTGATTTTTTCTCCTCCATATACATTGTTGTAATATGTGATAGCATTACCTGTTAAGTTATCACCACTAGTATTGCTTGCATCTACTAATTCCTCTTTTTCCTCAACAGCATGATAATATCCTGATGCGTTATTAGTTGGATTTGAAGTAATGGTACCAGGTGTAGTATTACCATAATCATTTGTACCATCTGTGATAACCGTATTCTTAATACCTAAGCTAAGAGCATCTTCAATCTTTACTTGAATAGTCTTTCCAGCTTTAGCTGTTGTTCCAGCATCCACTAATAGATATTGGCTAGCTGGTGTACTACTTAATTCAGGTAGTTGCATCTCTACTGAATAACTTTTACCACTAACTAAACCACTTAATGCGATTACAACTTGATAGTGTAGATAACAACTAGAAGAAGCTTCTGCAGTACTTAAAGCATGATCACTTAATTCATAGAACTTTCCATCTGGAGTTTGTTTAGCAGTTGCATCACTTGTACTTAAGATAGATACAGGCCTTAAGCTCTTTGTGATAGTATCACTATTACCAGCTTCATTTACTAGAGTAGTAGTTTGACCAAAAGTTGCTGCTACGGCATTTGATGTTGTAGTGAAAGTATTAGTTTCCCATACTGTAGTACCATCATATACAGGCTTTACTGTACCATCAACGTCTTTCCATCCTGTAGGGCTCTTGATAAGCATATTAGCTTCTGCTGCTGTTACAGAACCAGAAATACCTGTAGCTTTAGCTTCTCCGTTAGTTGTGAACCATGCATAAGTTGTAGAAGTTAGCGATAAAGCTGCTACACCTAGGGTTACACCACTTAATGTTAATTTTCTTAACGTTTTTTTATTCATATTTATTTCCTCCCGTTTTTGCCGAAGAAAGTAATATATAACTATTACCCCCCCCCGGAAGATTTTACCACTTTGACTTTTGAATGGAGTCATAACCATATCACTTTAAAGATAATATCTATATTTATACTGTGGTCTTATAAATATATGAGTATCCTAAATTTAATTAATCTCTTTTAGTATATTAAATATCTAATAAAGATTATATTAATACTTTATCCTTATGTAAAAAGAAATATGTGTAGCCTATAACATATATCTTTAAAAACTTAAGTACTTTAAATTATATACCTTAAGGATAGAAGCTTTTGTTATACCTATTATCTTGTTATTAAGAGTTCTAACGTCTAATCTACTTGTCATAGAATTAAACGTTTTATTAGATGACACAGCCTCACATCCTTTCTAATATATAAAAAAAGTTGCAAATCTAAATATAGAAATGCAACTGGCTACCATGTTAAATAAGGCCCTATAGTTTTGCGTCACTAGATTTCTCTAGCTTTGCCAAAGTTATAAAGTATTTTATTTTACAATATAAGTTTACTACTTAATATAATGTTTGTCAACTTTTTAATATTATTAAATGCTTAAAACAAGATGATTTTTTATTATATTTTAATAATAATCCATATATTTAAGCACTAATTATTAACTATTACTATTTAAGTACTAATTATCTACTTATTTAAATGATTAAATAATACTATATTTCTATAGTTTCAATCTTAGAATCATGTTTAAGTGTTTCAGAGTTATAGGATATTCCAAGTAATAATACCTTACCATGATAATCACCTAAAGAATTAAAATATTCTTTTTCCTTTATTTGATTAATTGCATCCTCTGGTGTTGAATTTACTTTAAGTTCGATAATAAATGGTATATGAGTATTATCATAAGGAATAAATGTTATATCTGCTCTTCCCAAAGTGCTAGTATCTTCTTTCTTAACATTATAAAATTGTTTAACACTATAATAAGATATTTGAACTATTACTCCTAGGATATCCTCTTTGTTCTTATTAAAAGGGCCTGCTAAGTCTTTATGGTTTTTATCAAGTGTTTCATTTATAAAAGAAGTATTACCTTGAAGTGTTTCATCGTATAATTTCATTGAATTAGATATTGGATAAATAATTTCTTTCCAATCCAACTCTTCAATTGCATTTTGGAATTCTTGTCTTATCTCATAATTAGGAATAAAGCAAGAAGAACAAGTAGAATCATATGCTAAGTACCCTAAATGAATTAAAACTGTCAAAGCAGAATCAATTGAATTAATTTTGGTTAAATCATTTGAAAACTTTGAAGGATTAACTATTATTTTATCACCAGTAATCATTCTTGTTATAATATCCTTTAGTTCCCCATTTTGATAATTCATATAATTAGCTACAGCTTCAGTAGCACTTGTTTTAGTCCAGTAATCTTTACATTCATTCTTTAAAATAGCCATTACTACTGATTTAGGATTATATAAGGCTTGTTTATTTAATGTATATCCATTATACCAATATTTAATTTCTTCAAAATCTCTATTATACTTAAGACATAATCTCTTAACTTCTTCTTCAGTAAATCCAGCACATGTTTCAATAGGAGAAGAGTCTATCATATCATAATCATTAAAATTATTTAAAGCTGATTGAGTTGTATAACGCTTCATAGGAAGGATTCCTGTCATATATACTAAGTCAATACAAGCAGATACATCACTAGATTTAAATAAACTTCTTAATAGATCTACATATTCATTGCATAATTTTGTGTTTGTTTCTTGTTCTCTAAATATAACATCCCACTCATCAATTAAAAATATAAATTTTTCATTCAATGATGATTTTATATTGATAATTATATCTTCTAATCTTATACCTTCAAAATTGATGCTAGTAAATTTGTTTTTTAAATCCATAATAAGATAGTTTCTTAATTCTTTTACAAAGTTTTCCTTATGTTCTAATTTTGTGTATAAACTTGCCATATCTATCCAAATAACATTATGTTTATTTAAGTGCTTTAAATAAGTTTGATCTTTAGATATATTTAGTTCCTTAAATAATTCACTTGAATCGCAACCTAGCGAATAATAAGCATTAAGCATAGATAAAGCCATGGTTTTTCCAAAACGACGAGGTCTTGTGACGCACATGAATCTATCATTTGTTTTTATTAATTCATTACAATATTTGATTAAGTTTGATTTGTCGATAAATATTTTAGAATTTAATGAGCACTCAAACATTTCATTATCTAAATTTAAATAATATGACATTGTATCACCTACTATCTAATTATATTTTATCATAATCAATTTACGGATGTCTACTTTTATAGTAAATATGTCTAATAGAAAAATAATGCATAGAATTTATTTCTACGCATTACTATTTTATATTTCTATAGTTTCTATTTTAGAATCATGTTTAAGTGTTTCAGAGTTATAAGATATTCCAAGTAATAGAACCTTACCATGGTAATCACCTAAAGAATTAAAGTATTCCTTTTCCTTAATTTGCTTAATTGCATCTTCTGGTGTTGAATTAACTTTTAGTTCTATTATAAATGGTATATGAGTATTATCATATGGTATAAATGTAATATCTGCTCTTCCTAAAGTACTAGTATCTTCTTTCTTAACATTATAAAATTGTTTAACATTATAATAAGATATTTGAACTATGACTCCTAGGATATCTTCTTTATTTTTATTAAATGGACCAGCTAAATCTTTATGATTTTTGTCTAGTGTTTCATTTATAAAAGAAGTATTACCATTTAGAGTCTCATCATATAATTTCATTGAATTAGATATAGGATTAATTATTTCCTTCCAATGTAACTCTTTAATAGCTCTTTCAAATTCGATTCTTATCTCATGGTTTGGAATAAAGCACTTACGAAGAGTCTTATTATAGCCCAAATATCCTAGATGAATCAAAACTGTTAAAGCAGAATCAATAGAATTAATTTTAGTTAAATCATTTGAAAACATAGATGGATCAACAGTTATCATATCACCAGTAATCATTCTTGTAATAATATCCTTTAGTTCTCCATTCTGATAATTCATATAATTAGCTACAGCCTCTGTAGCACTAGTCTTCGTCCAGTAATCTTTGCATTCGTTCTTTAAAATAGCCATTACTACTGATTTAGGATTATATAATGCTTTACTATTTAATGTATAGCCATTGTACCAATATTTAATTTCTTCAAAATCTCTGTCATACTTAATGCATAATCCCTTAACCTCTTCTTCAGTAAATCCAGCACATGTTTCAATAGGAGAAGAGTCTATCATATCATAATCAGTAAAATTATTTAAAGCTGATTGAGTGGTATATCGCTTCATAGGAAGGATTCCTGTCATATATACTAAATCAATACAACTAGAAACATTACTTGATTTGAATAAGTTTCTTAAAAAATCTATATATTCATCACATAATTTAGTGTTATTTTCTTGTTCTCTAAATATAACATCCCATTCATCTATTAAAAAAATAAATTTTTCTTTCAATTTAGAATTTATTTCTACTATTGATTCACCAAGTGTTAAATCTGTAAAATCAATATCAGTATAATAGTTTTTTAAATCTCTTAAAATATTTAACTTTAATTTTTTAACAAAATTATCCTTATCGTCAATATCGGTATATAAATTTGCCATATCTATCCAAATTACATTATGTTTATTTAAGTGTTTTAAGTAAGTTTCATATTTAGATATATTTAGATCCTTAAATAATTCACTTGAATCGCAACCTAGCGAATAATAAGCATTAAGCATAGATAAAGCCATGGTTTTTCCAAAACGACGAGGTCTTGTGACACACATGAATCTATCGTTTGTTTTTATTAACTCATTACAATATTTGATTAAGTTTGATTTATCAATAAATATTTTAGAATTTAATGAGCACTCAAACATTTCATTATCTAAGTTTAAATAATACGACATTGTATCACCTACTTCTTAAATATATTTTATCATAACTATTTTATAAAAGTCTACTTTTATAGCAAATATGTATAATAGAAAAATAATGCATAGATTTAATTTCTACGCATTACTATTTTATATTTCTATAGTCTCTATCTTAGAATCATGATTTAATGTCTTATCATTATATGATATTCCAAGTAATAATACTTTTCCATGATAATCACCTAAAGAATTAAAGTATTCTTTTGTTTTTATTTGCTTAATTGCATCCTCTGGTGTTGAATTCACTTTAAGTTCAATAATGAATGGTATATGAGTATTATCATATGGTATAAACGTTATATCTACTCTTCCTAAAGTGCTAGTATCTTCTTTCTTAACATTATAAAATTGTTTAACATTATAATAAGATATTTGTACTATAACACCTAAAATATCTTCTTTATTTTTATTAAATGGACCAGCTAAATCTTTATGATTTTTATCTAGTGTTTCATTTATAAAAGAAGTATTACCTTGAAGTGTTTCTTCATATAATTTCATTGAATTAGATATTGGATTTATAATTTCATTCCAATGTAACTCTTTAATAGCTCTTTCAAATTCTATTCTTATCTCGTGATTTGGAATATAGCACTTACGAAGATTTTTATTATAAGCTAAATATCCTAAATGAATTAATACAGTTAATGCTGAATCAATAGAATTAATTTTAGTTAAATCATTTGAAAATAGTGATGGATCAACTGTTATTTTATCACCGGTAATCATTCTTGTAATAATATCCTTTAGTTCGCCATTTTGATAATTCATATAATTAGCTACAGCCTCTGTAGCACTTGTTTTAGTCCAGTAATCTGTGCATTCATTCTTTAAAATAGCCATTACTACTGATTTAGGATTATATAAGGCTTTACCATTTAATGTATAACCATTATACCAATATTTAATTTCTTCAAAATCTCTATTATACTTTAGACACAATGATTTAACTTCAGCCTCAGTAAATCCAGCACATGTTTCAATAGGAGAAGAGTCAATCATATCATAATCATTAAAATTATTTAAAGCTGATTGAGTTGTATAACGCTTCATAGGTAGAATTCCTGTCATATATACTAAGTCAATACAACTAGATACATTGCTAGATTTAAATAAATTTCTTAAAAAGTCTGTATATTCATTACATAATTTAATATTATTTTCTTGTTCT
>CAVCUQ010000029.1:0-17635 GCA_963605425.1 uncultured Eubacteriales bacterium | reverse complement strand
GTTTTAGCATAACACAATTTTAGAGGGTACTAATACCTCAAATTCATTATAATATAATTTGATTACATTGTAAATAAATAGGTTAAATTAATCTTGGAGATAGATAGTCATTTAAAATCTTACTCTTCATTTCCTCTATTGTATAATAAGCAGTATTATTAGAATTTGCAGTCTCATATACTTGATTTTCATCATCCAAATCAACTTTAATATCATCTAAAATCAGTACATTTTCATATTGTCCATCTGCTATTTGATCAAATATTATTAAAAATTGTCCATTAATATTATTAATAATATCTAACATATCGCTTGTTAATTTAGGTGTATCAAGTAATACAAGAACTTTCTTTTCTGTTCTTAGTGAAATAGTCTTAATCAAATTCAATTGAATCATTATTCTCTCTTCTAAAGTTAAATCATAATTATTAATAATAGAATCATCATTTAAAAAAGAAAATTCTAAAAGTTTTATCATCATTTTTTTACTAAGTAAATTATCTAAATAAGGTCTAATATAGAAATCAGATTCATCAGTTTTTTCATCTAATAAAGATGTAAATAAAGAATTAATTGTTTGGTATTCATCAGTGTATTCAACATCTTTAAATATTGAATTAATATATTCCAAAGCTAATGATTTAGTACCAAGCTTTGTATCTTGAACTAAATCATATGAAGAATCTACACAAAAATATAAATAGTCATTTATTGCAATAGATTCATCATCAACTAAAACACTTGATTTATGCTTATCTTGAGCATAATCACTTTCAGTTAACTTATTAAATCTATTATTTAATACTTTCTTAATTTTATCTCTAGATTCAAAATCATTTCCACAAATTAACTTAATTTTATCAACTATAATATCTATACGATCATTTAAGTTGATAATACTAATTTTTCTTTTCATAGTTCTAACACCACCTCCTGTGTAACTACTTTTTCCTGATTACTTTTTCCTCCAACAATAATTTCCATACTATTGTATTGTTTTTCTGTAACAATCATTATTCTAATATTTCCTTTTTCTGGTGCAGACCTCTTAATAGATTCTTTTTCATTATAAGCTGCTTCTCTATTTGCAAAAATTTTACCATAGACAGAATATTGTAATGCAAAGAATCCCTTCTTTAATAACATTTTTCTAAACTTATTATAGATTTGAATTTCTTTTTTAGTTTTAACTGGCAAATCAAACATTAAAATCATTCTCATAAAGCTATAGCTCATATATCAACCTTATAGGTAGGTAAGATTCTATATCACCAGTTTCAAAACAATACATTATCTTTTCAACAAACATTTCTATCGCATTCAATAATGTTTGTTTTGTTCCGTTTATATAAACATCTTTCGAAGTTTGTTTAATTAAACCCAATCTATTTTCTTTAGTAAATAATATTGATTCAAGCATCATCTTATATACATATTCATCAATTAAAGGTCTAAAAACTTCAATTATGTCATCGCTTAAATTAAACATATTAAAGCATCCAATGTGATGAATACCTAAATTACCATTTAAACCTTTTGCAATAATTGTTTTAGAGATTTGACTTCTTAATACAGCATAACCATAATTTAATCCTGCATTAACAACATCTTCATTGAACCTTTTAAATTCAGGACCAAATAGTTCTCTAAAATACATCTTAGCAGCCAGACCTTCTCTATTAGAAGGATCTCCATCTTCTATTTCTAATGAAAATTCTTTTATTTTATCTATAACTTCTTTATTCTTATTTAAATGATTTAGCAATTCATACTGATTAGTTATTTTATTTATAACTATTTTCTTCCAAATAATATCTTTTAAACTTTGACTCCAACTTAGTTGTTTCTTTAAAATAGCTGGAGCCTGATAATTACCGTTTAACGGATTTACAATGCAATTGGGCATATGTTCTAATGAACATAATACCAAATTGACATTAAATTCACTGCATTTATTCAATAGGGGTACAGTTAAAGTAACTATTTGACTATCAACAACAATAGTATGTATATCAGATAATGGAATAGTGACTTCACCTAAATCATTAACCACTTTAATATTGTCTAAATATAATTTCATACTAGTTGCTTGTTCAATATATAATATTCTCCAACCCATATAATAAAAAAGAGAGCTTAAAGCTCTCGAATTCGGGAATAAATCCCTTGTATTAGTAGGTCCTCTAAACCTGTGTTATACTAGTACCCCTCTAAGGTACGATTAGATTATATATTATTTCCATTCTAATTTCAAGATTTCTTTTCCAACTTTTGACCATTTACCAATTGGGCTAACATTATATTTTTCAAGTGCAATGATATTCTTATTAATGTTATAAGTTATACGTTTTTCAGACTTTTTCTCGATTCTTTTAAATTCAAGTAAATTATCCAACTCATTCTTTAGACCAGTAAACATACCAATGAAATCATCATCTTTTTTAATAATTCTAATGATATCATTTCTATTCAAAGAAAATAAAAATTCATCAGTCGGTTCAATATTTTTTCTCATTTTTAAGGAATCATAATCATATATGTAATTCAAACCATTATTTTGTCTGACATTATATCTAAAGACAGTAACCATCTTATAAGTTCCTTTTGTTGATTTGTAAATATCAATTCTAAATGGTTTAATTGAATCTAAAATAACTTTTTTATCACTATTATTTAAATTATAATTTTGTGAAATATCAATGCAATTTCCAAGTTGTTTATCTACATACTTAATTTGATGAATTTCAGGACCATTACCGTTTTTAGAATATTTTCTAATTGGGCCATGTTCCTCTTTATATTTAGCAAATGGATTCTTCTCATTCTTATAGAATTCATAGATATCTTTTAGAATATTGTATGTTTCTTTATCATTCTTATATACTAATAATGACTCAGTTTTACCTTCTTTAAATTTTTTTGCTAAACTTTCACCTTCAGGTCCATAAATATCCTTATACTTTGCAACAACATACTCTTCTCCGTTATATTTTCTAGTAGAGTAAATAGTTTGATCTGCAAATTGTCTATTAGTCTTTCTATCAACTTTATATGAAAAATATTCAGGTTCAGCTTTTATCTCTTTTAATTTCTTTACAAATAGTAAGAATTGTTGGTCATCTAGTGGTGAATCATTAAGATCGATGACTTCACCTGTTTCTTTATAATAAGGGGTATCTTCTTTCAATTCTAGTTGGTAAGCTTTATTGAACATTTTTTGATTTTTAGATCCTGCAATTATAAGAGCATCAATTGCATGATGAATATAAATATCTCTATCTTTCTTTAAGCCTACTTTACTTCTAAAGTCAGAAGTGAATTTTCCTTTAACAGTAAATACTTTTGTATCAATCTCGTTTGCTTTGTAATAATTCTTCAATGTAGTCATAATCGATCTAATTGCATAACTAGTATCATTTAAATTTCTAGCCACAAATTCTTCCATATTAGAATATTGAGATACATCATTTTGATTTAATAAATTTTCTTTCTTCTTTTTTGATAATTTATCATTGCTAGAAACTATAGATTCAAATTCACTCCAAACTGAAATAGAACCATTACATTCTGTAACTTTACCAGAAGAGAAATATCCCCAAGGACTTCTCTTGCCTTTGTCTTGGTTTTCTTTATGACTTGCTAAAGCCTTATTATTGTAACTATTATCAAATGAAATAGCATATGGAATAATGTGTTCAATTTGATATGCAGACTCATCATTTAGTAACGTTTCAACATCTATTGGTAAACCTGCATAAATTGTTTTACCATCTTGTTCTTTATATAGTCTAAGCTTTAATTTGGTTTGATTAGAATATTTTGAAGGATCCTTTTCAAATTGAAGAAACAATTCTTCAGCTTTTTTCTTTTGTTCTTCAAAATATTTATTTTTATCTTCAATCATCTTCTTTTCTTCTTTGCTATTTTTAGCACGAGTTGTTTCGATGACGATGCTATCAAACTCTCCATATTCTTTTCTTAGTTCATTTAAAACTTTAATTGCTTCTCTGTGAACTCTCTTAGTAACTGGAGATAATATTAAACTATCATCAAATAGAATTTTATTACTTTTTAAAGTGCTTTTATCTTGTCCTAAATGATTTTCTTGAATAATTTGCATTTGGTTTCTATTTGTTTCTATTAATTCAGGAATAAGAATATCAATAGCTTTCTTACTTAAACTATGGTATCCATTAATCTTAGTTAAATTGATTAATTTATCCATTTGTTCATTACTTAAAGTAAGACCTTTAGAATCTAATAATTCCTTAATTTCTTTTTCTCTTTGTTCAAGAACTAAAGTTTTAGTTAAGATTTCAATAATTTCATCTACAATATTCTTATCTTCAATAACATCCTTAGGTAAAATGCTAAGTAATTTTTTATAAACATCAAATGTAGTTATTAATTTCTTTTGTTTGTTATCAATTCTAAATCCTGTAACTTTTTCTTCATCAGTACCTAAATAAGAAAGTAATTGTTTAACAGTAATTCCGCCTTTAGGTTCAATATAAGTTTTAATGATTTCTTTCTTTTGTTCAGTACTAATAACTTGATTACCATTAAACTTTATATTATTTAAATCATTTAACAAATTAAAAAGACATGCTGAATAAGTGTTTTTAGCGATTCTTGGTTCATCCTTAAAGATGGAACATTTTCCTTTCATAACTTCAATTAAATTTACATGTTCAAGAACTTGTTCACCATCTTTATAAACATATCTATAAGAACCATATGGTGTTGGGAATTCCTCTGAACCTGGTCCTTCAGCAAAGCTTCTTCTTCTTGAAATAATTTCAATGATTTTATCATTCAATTCATCAGATAATCCTTGATTACTTAGAATTTGTTTAACTTCTTTAACATAATCTTCAGTTTTATAAATATTATCGTTAGTTCTTAATTTGATACCTTGATTTAATTTATCTAATTGATGTTCACAAACATATTGATGTTTAAGGCTTAAATCTTTAGTATTTTTACTCAATGAAGAGCCTAGTTCATTTGCTTCTTTATCATTCTCATCAATTACAACTTCAAGTGATGAACCTCTTTTTTTGGCAATATTAATCAAAACATTTGCTAGTTCATCATTTGTTAACTTATTATGTAATCCTTTAGCTCTTATCTCATAAATGTTATTAAATTTAGGATAATCATTAGTTAAATAGGCTTCTCCTACTATTCCATTATTAATCAGTAAATGTTTAATAGCATTAATTCTATTTGTTTTTCTAGATTTTAATCTTCTAGATCCTCTTAAAGTACGTCTTGTGAGATTATTATCAGCAGTTCCTTCATCAAATAGTCTAACACCGAAATCAATAACATTATATGTATCATTTTCTATAATACCAAATCCTACACTTGTAATACCAAGATCAAGACCTAATATATAATTGTTCTTATTTTTCATATATTATCCCCCTAATTCAATTTTAAAAGATACCTCATTCTAAACCAAAACAAATAATAAAACAATATGTTAATGAGAAATTACATATCAATTTGTAGTGTAAAATTTGAATTTAATACATTTATGTGACAATGTTATACATTTTTAGTTAGAATTTAAAATACTATAACACATTCATAAAAATACTATAAGCTTTTAAGTTTATTTCAAAAAAATAAAAAGGTTAACTTTTACATTAACCTTAGTATGTTCAGTAACCATGGAACAATATATTTATACTTCATTTCATAGTAATGAACTTGATTTAATTAAATAATATTAGTCTATAACAAGAATTTAGAGGTTACTAATACGTTTGCTAGTTATGTTATTTCAATGCATTTAAGTATTAAAATTTATTATAGTTATTAATATTATTAACTTAGTCTTTATCGTAATGAACAATTTCTCTTGCATCATTGATAACTATCATATAAATACCTTCAATTTCTTCATTTGGATAATCAAATCTATCTTTTTCAAAGTGATAATCGTTTTCTTTGTCGGTAAGAGTAAGTAATAATGGGAATTCTATGTCAATATTTTCTAGTTTTTTTAGGAACGCCTTATTTAAAGATGCATTCATCTTTAAATTGCCATCTGGTTCACTAACGAAATATCTATCATACGTAATTTTCTTTCCATCTTTATCTTCAGTATAATTCTCTTTAAACAAAACTAATTGTAACATCTTTTTCATTTTTTCACCTACTTTTGAAGTTGTTGTGCTTAGCTGTTCAACAAAGACAAAAGTCTTAAATTACTTAATAATCTCTAAATGAGATCCATTAGACTTATCTTTAGTTACATGAATTTGTTTAGATATGACATCCCTAAGTTCCCCAACATGTGATATTATACCTATAGTTCTATTTCCTTCATTAGATAATTGATTTAATACCTTCATTACAGTTCTAAGTGCTTCTTCATCTAGTGTACCAAATCCTTCATCAATGAACATACAATCTAGTTCATGAGCACCTGATTTACATCTTGAGATTTCAGAGAAACCTAATGCAAGAGATAAGGAAGCCATAAAGATTTCACCACCAGATAGTGAATTGGCACTACGTACTTTACCAGTATTAGTATCAAAGATATCAATATCTAAGGCGGTACTTGCTTTATCATCACTTGATTCATGTCTAATTAAAGAATATACATTATCAGTCATTATATTTAATTTCTTATTAGCTTCAGCTAATATATTATTAAATACTTGAGATTGATAATAAGTTTCAAAATCAAGTTTTTCTTTACCAGGAACTTGACCACTTGATACTAAATATAATTTATTTAAATTAGATAATTTCTTACTATTAGATTCAATGCTCCTATAAATAGTTACATAAGAATTATAAGAATTTAAATTATTAGTATAAGTAGTTTTTAAATTAATATAATTATCATCTATAGCCTTATATTCTTGATCTTTATTATTAATAGTTTCTTCTAGTATTGTTAAATCTTTTAATAATAATTTATCATAGCCATTCTTTAAATCTTCATCAACTAATGATTTAGCTACATTATAATTATTTATATAATCATTATAAGATTTAGCAATATCATTAATACCATCTTTATAAGTATTAACATATTCTACTATTTTATTAACATCTTTTAATATAGTATTATTTATTAATTTAACTTCTTCATCTTTTAAATTATCTAATTCTATATTTAATGATTTAATTTCTTTAGTTAAGGATTCAATTAAAGTAACAAGTTTAGTATATTCATTGTTTTGTTTTTGATATTCATCATTATATGTTTTAATTAAACTATCATTATCTGATATCTTCTTAGTTACTTCATTAATCTCACTAATAATAGTATCTTTATCTTTACCATTTAATTTATTATTTAAAGTTTGAATAGTAGTATTTGTATTGTCTAAATTAGTCTTATAACTTGCAAGGTCTGCATTATATTTAGTTAACTCATTAGATTTAGTCTTGTTAAGGATTTCTAATCTTGTAATATTCTTATTATTTTCATCAAGTTTACTTTCAATTTCTTCTAATTTCTTAATTTCAGAATTAATATTATTTAATAGTTCCTCTGTTTCTTTAACATAATCACTAAATAATACGTTAACATTATCTAATGTAGGATCCTTTAAGTACTGCTTTAAATCTTTAAGTAATTCATCTCTTTTAGATAGATTATTCTTTAAATTACTATCTTCCTTAGTTAATTCAATATCTAAATTACTTAATTCCTTAGTTATTTTTTCTTTATCTTTATTATAATTATTTAATAATTCTTCATTAGTTTTAACTTTATCTTTAAGTTCTTGTTTTTCCTTTAATAATGATTCTTTAGTGAATAATGCCTTAGATAGAGTATCACTATACTCATCATTACCTTCTTCATAAGATAAATCTAATTTAGATAATTTTTTAAATTCTATATTTAAATCCTCTATTGATTTTTTAATATTATTAAGTTTTTCTTTATTAGTAGATTCTAATCCTGAAAGTTTCTTTGAAGCAGTATCATATTTATCTAAGGCTTCTTTAACTTTATCTTCTGATACTTCATTTACCTTTGGTGCTAGTTTTACAAAGTGAACATTACCACAAACTGGGCATGGCTCACCTTCTTTAATATTAGAAGCTATAACACCAACAATACCTTCTTTATATTGTTTATCTAATAATTCATAAGAGGATCTTAATTTATTAACTTCTTCTCTTAAAGTTTCTTCCTTAGAACATTCTTTATTTAAAATCTCTTTATCTTTAATTAAATTATTATATTTATTAGTTAAATCCTTTAAAGATTCAATATTAGATTTAATATCTTTAATATCATTATTAATAATATTAATATCAGTATCGATAGTACTATTAGTAGACTTGAATTCTTCGCTTACTTTAATAGAATTATTTATTTTATTTAATTCTTCATTCTTTAAAATTTTAGTTTCATTTAAAGATTTTAATGTTTTCTTATATTCTAAATCTTTAGATATAGTTTCATTTAAATCATTATAAGTATTAGTAACATCTTTAATATTACCTTCAAATTCCCTCTTCTTTGAATCAAGTTTTTCTTTATTAACACTTACATTCTTATTTTCTTCATTGTAAGCCTTTAAAGAAGTAATCTGTTTTTCAATTTCAAGAAGTAAAGCACTCTCATTAGCTATAATACATTCAGTTTTACTAATATCTTCTCTATACTTAGATTCATCTTCTTTTGCTTTAGTTAATGAATCAAAGTCACCCTTTAAGATATTTAAATCTTTAAGTTTATCTCTTAAAGTTTTATTTTCTTCTTCAATACCTGTTACTTTCTCTTTATTTTCTTTTGCAATATTGAATAAAGGAGTTAGTGTATCATGCTTTTCTTGATTGTTCTTTAATTCACTTGCCTTAGCTTCAATTTGTTTTTGTTTTTGAATCACTTCATTATGTTTATTATAAGAAGGAAGAGAATCATTATATGTATCAATTATTTCTTTCTTCTTATTATATTCATCACTATCCTTTAAGATATCATCTAAACTTTGTTTATGTTTTTTATAAGATTCAATATTCTTATTATTAGTTTCACCTAAAGTTTTTTCATCTCTTAACTTATCTAATTCAGTTTTATTAGTGTTTTTCTTAATCTCTTCTTCATCAAGTTTTATCTTAGATTCATCAAGATCTTTTTCTAGCAATGTGCTTAGAGTTTCAAAGTCAACCTCACTAGGTTTACCTTTAGAAAGTTTTTCTTTTATTATTGCATTATCACTCTTATAAGAAGATAAATAAGTGTCGATTTGAGTATTAGATGCGGTGTTTTGATTTTTGCACTCGTTATATTTATCTGTGATAGCTTTCTTAAAGTTTTCAAAGCGAGCAGTATCTAGTATTGATCTAAATAATTCTTTTCTTTCTTTAGTTGTAGCTCTAATAAGGTCTGCAAACTTATTTTGACCAATCATGATGATATTTCTAAATTGGTCCTTCTTAAGTTTAATTATTTCAATTATCTTTTGATCACATTCTGTTATTCTAGTTAAAGTCTTACCATCAAATTCAAGACTTACTGATGCATTTGAGTCCATGGCATAGTACTCACCATTTCTTTTTCTTGAACTTTTAATCTTTTGATTAGGCTCTCTATAAACTGTATAAATCTTACCTTCTTCTTCAAATATAAGCTTTACATAACATTTTTGATCAAGAGTTGCATAATCACTCTTAAAATGTTGGTCTCTATCTTTGTCACTAGCTTCTCCGTATAATGCAAAGACAATAGCGTCAAAGATAGTAGTTTTACCTGCACCTGTATCACCATCGATTAAAAAGATTGAATTTTCAAAATCATTAAAATCAATTGATACCTTATTCTTATAGCTTAAAAAAGCTTCAAATTCTAAATATTTTAACTTCATATTATTCCTCTTCCCAAATTTCTTTAATTAATCCCTTTACTGTATCTATTTGATATTCATTTAATTCTTCATCTAGCATTTGTTTATATAAATCATTAAATAAATCAAATTTAGATATTTCATCTATATTTTCATAAGTAGCTGAATAATTATAATTATTCTTTACATTTTGATAAGCTATTGCACAAGCATATGGAAATTCAGCTTTTAGTTTGGCCATTGCGTTCTCTACATAATCTGTATCACTTAATTTAAAGAATACATAATCTCCCTTATACTCTACTCTTTTCTTAACTTCATCATAGCTTCCTTCAAGAAGTACTACATCTCTAAGTGGCTTAAACGGAACTTCTTCAATGCTGAAATCATTTGTATCAACAATAGTAAATGATTTCTTATATCCCGCCTCATCTCTGTGATACTTAAGCAAAGCTCCCGGGTATAAAGCATTACTTGATACTTTCATTCTCTTATGAATATGTCCTAAAGCTACATAATTAAAATCTTTATATAGAGCAGCACTTACAATATCTTCTCCGCCTATAAAACCATCTTTATCTACAGTTACAGATACTTCACTACCTGATGGCTTTTCCTTACTAGAAAGGACTGCCTGGTGTGATACTATTACATTCTTTTCATCTTTATTGATATTCATCTTATCTATAACATATTTAATCGCATCATCTAAAGTTTCAATACCTTCTTCTTTAAACGCATTTCTTACATCATATTTATTAATATATGGTAATAAATAGAAATTAACATCACCTAGTTTAACTGGTTTAATAGAATCTAATACATTAGTTACAATATAAATATTATTATTCTTTAAGATATTAGAACCAAAATGAAGTTTATCTTCTTGGTCATGATTACCTGATATCATTAAAACTGTCTTATTTAATTTAAATAAATCAGATAAGAATTCATCAAGTAAGTTAGTAGCTCCTATAGATGGATTTTTAGAATCATAAACATCTCCTGCTATAACTACAGCTTCAATGTTTTTTTCTTTAGTAAGTTCTACTATTTTTTTAAGTGCATCACGTTGCACATCTTCTAAATCATAATCACCTATTTTTTTACCGAGGTGAAGATCGGCTAAATGTATAAATTTCATTTTAAAATCCCCCTTCATATATTTTACATTTTCAAGGACTTAATAAAAATAAAAAATTATTAATTTATTAAGTTTTAATTTACCTTGATACTTATGTTATAGCATATAAATTATACAAAAAAAAGCCTTTATAAAAGGATTTTTCAACATTTTAATCTATCACTTAAAATCGCTTTGTTATGGTCATTTTTTTGCATATTTTATACCAAAACACGATATTTTCTTGTCAATAGTTTGATTATATTACAGTGATAGAAACAAACAAAAAATAAATGATAGTAACAAATAAAAAAGATAGAAATTAAAAAAACTTCTATCTAAAATAAGGATTGTATTTCTTTTCAAAACCAATTGTAGTCTCAGCTCCATGTCCTGGGTATACCTTTACAGTATCATCTAACTTCTTTAGTTTTTCTAAGGAATTATTTAATTCTGACATAGACCCAGTAGGAAAATCAGTTCTTCCAACCGATACTTGAAATAATGTATCTCCTGAAAATAAGATATTATCATTAAATAGATAACAACAACTTCCCTTTGTATGACCTGGTGTATGTATTACTTCTATCTTAAAACCTAATAGATTAATTATGCCTTCCTCAAGCAAATGAATTTTAAGATTATCTTTATTAAATGGTTTTAATTTACCAAAGGCTTCATAAAGTGATAAAGATTTACTGTCTAGAAACTCTGCTTCATCTTTATAGATATAAATATCAGTGTTTAAAAAATATTTAATACCATCAATATGATCTATATGTCCATGAGTTAATAATATAGCTTTAATATTATATTTCTTAATCTCTTCTAGATACTCCCTTATTCCCTCACCTGGGTCAACTAGTATAGCGTCTAGTCCATTATTAATTAAATAAGTATTTTCAAAGAAATCACCATTAGGAAATGTTAACATAATAAAATCCTTTCTAGAAAAGAAAAAAAGCTTTTTTCAAAGCTTATTTCTTTTCTCTGTGTAAAGTTGACTTTTTGCAAGATGGGCAATACTTCTTGAACTCAATTCTTTCAGGATTAAGTTTCTTGTTCTTATCTGTATGATAATTTTGTTGACCACATTCAGTGCATACTAATGTTACTAAATCACGCATAATTTCACCATCCTTGCTTACTATATGTAAGTTAATGCTTATTAATTATATCAAATCTATATAATGTTTACAAGACTTGTAACCAAAAAATATTATAACTATTTTTAGTTTTTTTTCAATATCTTTTTGAATTTCTTTACTTATAAATAAATATAATGATATAATAAGAAATGGTGATAATATGTTTAAAAGAGAAAATACAAGACCTGTAAAATTAAAAGATTTAGTTTTAGGTGGTAATTCACATGTTTATATTCAATCTATGTGTAACACTAAAACAAGTGATGTTAAAGCTACTGTAAATCAAATTAAAGAACTTGAAAAAGCCGGATGTGAAATCATTAGAGTTGCAGTACTTAATAAAGAAGATGCTTATGCTATAGGAGAGATTGTTAAACAAATCAATATTCCTCTTGTAGCTGATATCCACTTTGACCCGGAACTAGCTATAATTTCTATCAAAGAGGGAGTTAATGCGATTAGATTAAACCCAGGTAACATTAGGGATGAAGTTAAAATTAAAGAGATTGTAGAACTTGCAAAGGAAAGACAAATTCCTATTCGTATTGGTGTAAACGGAGGATCTCTTCCAAAAGGTACTACTTTAAATGCCGAGTCTATGGTTGAGGCTGCTAGACACCACGTTAAGATTTTAGAGGATTTAGGCTTTTATGATATAGTAATATCACTTAAAGCTAGTAATATTAAATTATCTAAAGAAGTATATGAACTTGCAAGTAAAACATTCCCTTATCCTCTTCATGTAGGTATTACTGAAGCAGGTACTGCTTTTTCCGGTTTAATTAAATCAGCTATGGGTATTGAACAAATTCTATCTTTAGGTATAGGTAACACTATCAGAGTTTCTCTAACTGATGAACCTATTCTTGAAGTAAGAGCTGCAAAAGAAATATTAAATAATTTAAACTTAATTAAAAATGTTCCATACTTCACTTCTTGTCCTACTTGCGGTAGAACTCAATATAATATGATTCCTATTGCAAAAGAGATTGAAAATTATTTATATACAATAAATAAAGATATCAAGGTAGCAGTTATGGGTTGTGCTGTTAACGGGCCAGGTGAGGCCAGAGAAGCTGATCTTGGTGTAGCTGGTGGTATAGGAGAGGCTATTCTATTTAAAAAAGGTGAAATAATAAGAAAGGTAAAAGAGGAAGATATCTTATCTGAACTTATTAAAGAAATAGATGCTTTCTAGAATATAATAATTAATATATTCTCTTCTTCTATTTAATAAAACTATAGAATTAATTAGGGTGACTTATCAATAGTCACCCTTTTTACTTATTTTAAAATATATTAATTACTTCGTAAATCCTATATCAGATACACTTATTTTTTTGTATTTATCTGCTAGATTATAGCTTGTTATTCTTGTTGTTCCACTACCAGGAATCAATATTCCTTTGCGTGCCCAATCCTTCATCCATTTAGAAACCGCACGTGTTGAAACTCCAAATAGTTCAGCAATTTCTTTATTTTTTATTGTTTTTAGTCCATTTTCCAAACAATATCTAAGTAATATTAAATCTTTTTTACTTAATGATTCTAAAAGTTCATTTGATTCTTTTCTCGAAGCTTCTAAAGCTTGTTCATATATCTTTTCGGCATTTAAAGCCATGATTTTACAAAAATACTCAATCCATATTTCTAAATGAGGAGGATTTTCTCTCCCTGAATAAAATAGTGCAGGAAGTCCCATTTGAATAGACTCATAATATCCATTTAAATCTGACATATAATATTCTTCAAACGAATTAAATCCTTTAAAATCATAATCATGAAGCATAAGTACATAAGTTGATAATGCTCTAGATGTTCTTCCATTTCCATCTTCGAAAGGATGAATTGTAACTAAAGCATAATGTATTATGGAGGCTAAAATTGGGGCTGGTAAATCTTGATTATTATAATACCAATTAATTAATTCATTAATAAGAGGCTCTATATCACTATACTCAGGCGGAATATATTCAGCTTGTCTTGTAACAGAATCATATACAGCAAACAATACTTGAGGAGGTGTTTCACCTCTAAATGGTATTCTTGATAATTTACCTTTTTTCTGAATAATATCATGAAGTGTTAATATAAATTCTTTATCAATTTTTGTATTCTTCTTTTTTTCTTCTTCAAGAAATGTTAAGGCATCCCAATAATTTTGAACTTCTTGTTCAGCATTTATTCTATTACCTTGTTTATTTGATACTACTCTTTCAACTTGATTGTAAGATAATACATTACCCTCAATGCTTGTAGAAAAATGAGTTTTCTTAAGTTTTGCTTCATACATTAATTTTTGTTTTTCTCTTGTTGGTAAATATAAATAATCTAAAGCTGTTTTATATTTTTCTATTTTTAAAAGACTATTTACCAAATCAGTAGTATATTTGAATTCTAATTTCATGATTTCATCTCCTACATATATTATACCAAAATAAGGAACTTTAAACAACATTTGAGTTCCTTATCGGTTCCTTATTTGTTCTCTATTTGTTCCTTATTATATTATTTCAGTTCTTTATTTATAAAAAAAGGTTCTTACTAGTAATACTAATAAAAACCTTGTCTAATTAATCAAAATTAATTTCATAATCTAAAAGACCATCATAGAAATCCTTTTCATGTGATACTAAGATTACAGATCCTTCAAATTCTTCGAGTGCTTCAAATAAAGCATTTTTTGTATTCTTATCTAAATGGTTAGTAGGTTCATCTAGAATTAAGACATTACTCTTTTTCATAGTCATGAGTGCCAGTCTTACTCTAGTTTGTTCTCCTCCTGACATTTGATTCATATCTTTAAGCGCTAATTCTCCTTTGATACCTACACGAGCTAAAACACTTCTTAGTTCACCATCTTCTTTTAAAGGATAGAATTCTCTTAAATAATTAATTGCATTTACACCCTTTTGATAGTCACTTTCTTGTTCAAAGAAGTTAATTACAGCACTATTGTTAAACTTATAAGTTCCACTTATAGGTTTAATAATACCCATTATAGTCTTTAGGATTGTACTCTTACCAACACCATTATGACCGAGTATAGCTACCTTTTTATTTTTTTCAATAAGTAAATTAAGAGGAGGAAGAATAGCTTTATTATTATATCCTACTTCTAAATCAGTTAATTTTAGAACCTCATCTCCAGTACTTCCTTTATAAGGGAATCTAATCTTAATCTTAACTTCTTCTTCAGGTTTATCTAAAACCTCAAGACGTTCTAGTTTTCTTTGTCTTTCTTTAGCTTGTCTACTTGATGTAGCTCTTACGATATGGGCATTAATCCAGTCCTCAGTATTCTTTATATACTTTTGCTGGTTTATATATTCTCTTTGCATGTGCTCGTTTCTAATATCATGTTCTTTTAAATAGAACTCATAGTCACCTTTATAACGAACAAGTTGTTTATTACTGATTTCATATACAACACGAGCTATCTTAGATGCAAACTCTACATCGTGACTTATAACAAGGAAAGCTCCTTTAAAAGCGTTAAGATAGTCTATAAGCCATAAGATATGTTCTCTATCTAAAAAGTTAGTAGGTTCATCCATTAATAAGACATCACTTTTAGATAGTAACATCTTAGCTAGATATACTTTTTCTCTTTGACCACCAGATAGAGTTGAAAGCATTGTATCAAGACCATAAGATGCAATACCTAAACCATTTATTATATTTCCTACTTCAGAATTAATTTGATAGAAGTTAGCTTTATCTAGTTCATCTTGAATAGCTTGAGCTCTATTCATAATCTTGTCATACTTGCTTTCGCTCTCATAAGCTAGAGAATCATAGAGTCTGTTCATCTCTTCTTCTTTATCAAATAGAGGTTTAAATACTCCATATAAATAAGTTTTAATTGATACATCTTTGTCTACTTTAAGATGTTGATCTAGATATGAATAAGTAACATTATTAAGCCAAGTAACCTTACCACTATCAGGAATAATATTCTTAGCTATGATATTCATAAATGTAGACTTACCACATCCATTAGGTCCTACAAGTACAATATGTTCTCCTTCTAGAATTCTAAAGTTTGCATCATTATATAAATTCTTATCTGTATATTTAAAATTAATATTTTCACATTCAACTAATGACATATTTTTTCACCTTTACTAGTATATCATAATTTTATTTTGTTTAATAATATATTTTTTTGTGCTATACTATTTTAGGTGATTAAATTGAAAGATACATGTATAAAGGCTTATGCCTATGATAAATTTATAAGAATATTCGCTTGTACTTCTACTAACTTAGTAGAGGAAGCTAGAAAGTGCCACAAAACCTGGCCAACTTCAACAGCTGCTTTAGGTCGTTTCCTTACAGCTAGTGCAATGACTAGTTTAATGTATAAAAGCGGTGAACATTTAACATTTTTAATTAATGGTGGCGGAGTTATCGGTGAAATGGTAGTTGAAGCTACATATGGAACTGTTAAGGGTTCTATTCAAAACCCTAATGTCTATCAAAAGTATGAAAATGGTCATCTTGCAGTTGGCACATGTGTTGGTACTAACGGTAATTTAGTATGTGTAAAAGACTTACATATGAGAGACCCGTTCACTTCTTTTTCTCCACTTAAAAGTGGTGAAATAGGGGACGACTTTACTTACTTTTTCGCAAATAGTGAGCAAATCCCTTCTTCTGTTGGTGTTGGGGTTTTAGTAGATACTGATTCTTCCGTTAAAGCTGCAGGTGGATTTATAATTCAAGTTATGAGTGGTTGTCCTGAAGCTGTTATTGATACTCTTGAGGCGAGACTAAAAGAACTTAAGCCTATTAGTCAAATGATTGAAGAAAACTATACTCCTCTTGATATAATTAAAGAAATAGCTTTAGATAATTATGAAATACTTGAAGAGTTACCTATTGAATATAAGTGTGATTGTTCACGTGAACGTTTCAAACTTAAACTTGAATCTTTAGGTGAAAAGGAACTTGAAGATATTATCGAAACTGAAGACCATGCGGAAGTATTATGTCACTTCTGTATGAAAAAGTATGACTTCTCTAAAGAGGATCTACTTGAAGTAATTCAAAATATTAAGAAACATCAAAAAGAAAATAAAACTGAATAAAGAATAAAAGAACTGCTTATCTACAATATTTACTAATTCTAGACTTGCAGTTCTTTTTATTTACTTAGATGTTAATTTAATAAATTGTATTATACTCTTTTATTATCTTAAACTTTAATAATTTTAAAATTTAACCATTAAAACTAATAACATTCCCTTTAAAAGAGACAAGCTTAAATTTGTCAATTGTTTCCATTTATATAAAATAATTCAAATATACTAAAGATCTATAATACTTATTATATTTTTAATTCTTTAATGTACCAATAGGTACTATTAAGATACCATCTTTTCTTTTATAGGCATAGTCACCAATACCCGTTAAGACCATTAAGAAAGAAGGAGGATTTATTTTATCTCCACCAAGTTTTATCTCAATTAAACCATATTTGCCATTCATCTCTTTATCTTGGCGTAGCACCATATAATAAACCTTTAGAA
>CAVCUQ010000028.1:0-19164 GCA_963605425.1 uncultured Eubacteriales bacterium | reverse complement strand
TGACTGGACTTTCACCAGTAAGATTAATGCCATGCCCAGCACACCTAAAAAAAGAGGTCTCTGGCCTCTTCTTTTAACCTATAATTCCTGTAATAAAAATTTCAAGACCAATTGCAATAAGAATTACACCACCAATGATAAGTGCTACTTTACCTAACTTAGCACCAAATTTCTTACCAATTACTAATGATATTACACAAACAATAAAAGTAACTAAAGCTATAAGAGCACATACAATAAGTGCTTCACTAGCTTTATAGTCAGAGAAAGTTAAACCTGTTGAAAGTGCATCAATTGATGTGGCTATAGTTTGAATAAATATTACTTTAAATGTTAAAGTTTTAGCATCCTTTAATATTTCTTCATCGCTTTCCTTATTTTTAATTTCCTTAACACCATCAATAATCATCTTAGTACCAAGGAATGCAAGAATAACAAGTGCACAAATAGGAATTAAGTGATATTCTTCGATCTGTGGTACATTATTATATAATGCATTACCGAAGAAATAACCAATTAGTGGCATCAATGCCTGAAATAATCCATACATGAAGGCAATATAAATCATCTTGCCTTTTTTCATTGTTGGTTCTTTAAGACCATTTGCCATCGATACAGCAGCCGCGTCCATTGTAAGACCTAAGCCTAACATTAAGCCTGTTGATATTAATTGTCCTGCCTCAATATTTAATATCATATTTTCCTCCAAATAATATAATTTTCACAAAAAAAGAGACTAATGCCTACTCGTTTTGTAAGTAAGCATAAGTCTCGTTCTTTAATGTTGAGCCTGGATAAACCATTATGTAGACCAACCACTTATAAAAAGTGAACTACTCCCTTATGGAATACGTTAATTATTATATCATTATTTAATTTCATTGCAATAGTTAATTAATTTAAGTCTCCTTATATTTAAATATAAATACGCAACAGAACATTAATAGTAATTAAAATAATAATATGTTACAATATAATTAGGAGCGTGATATATATGTCTTATTATTTAAATCAAGATGATAGTAAATTTCTTTCATACTATTATGATGATATATTTATTGATAAATCAATAATGATAAAAGTTATTAATAAATACTTAAATAAAGAGAATTTTAAGTATATGTGTGTCACAAGACCGCGTCGTTTTGGTAAAACCATGGCTTTATCTATGCTTAACACTTATTATTCTAAAGGCTGTAATTCCAAAGAAATATTTGAAAAATTAGATGTTTCAAAAGATGAGAGTTATCTTAAACATTTAAATAAGCATAATGTAATTTGGATAGATATGGCTAGTTTATATACAAAACTTAACTATAAGGATGATTTTGTAAAAGAATTAAAAAATTATCTTTTAAGCGATTTTAAAGAAGCATTTCCTAGTATAGATTATGAAGGTTTAAGACTTGAAGATGCTATCATTAAAATCAAATCATCTTTGAAAGAAAGATTTATCTTTCTAATTGATGAGTGGGATGTTATCTTTAGAGAACAAGAAACCAACACAAAATTATGCAATGAATATGTAGATCTATTAAGAAGTTTATTTAAATCTAGTGATGTATCTGCTTGTATTGATTTAGTATATATGACAGGAATCCTTCCCATGAAACGTTATACAACTCAATCAGCTTTAAATAATTTTACTGATTATGATATGATAGACTCTTCTCCTATTGAAACGTGTGCAGGGTTTACAGAAGATGAAGTTAGGTCTTTGTGCACACAATATAATAGAGATTTTGAAGAAATTAAATATTGGTATAATGGTTATACATTAAATGGAAAAGACTTATATAATCCTAAATCAGTTGTAATGGCTATATTGAAAAATGAATGCACAGATTACTGGACGAAAACGAGTGCTACAGAGGCTGTAGCTAATTACATGAATTATCAAAATGGAGAACTAAAGGATATTATTACAAGAATGATTACCGGTGATAAAATAACAGTTGATCCATCACTATTTTCAAATGATTTAACTAAAATTAATTCTATTGATTCAGCATTAACTGTATTAATTCATTTAGGATATTTAGCTTATAATAAAAATCTTCGTAAGTGCTATATTCCAAATCATGAGATAAGAATAGAATTTGAAAGAGCTATTAAAGAATTGCATTGGAAAGAAATTATAAATCCAATATCTAATTCAATGAAATTATACGATGAGACTCTAAATGGTAATACTTCATTTATAAATAAGACATTAAATCAGAATCATAAAGAGTTAGCTGGCCCATTTAATAAGAATAAAGAAGATATCCTAGGAGTCATAGTTCAAATATCTTATTATAACGTTAAACAATTTTATAATGTTAAGAAGGAAGATACTAGTGAGTTAGGAAGAGCCGATTTAACATTTGTTCCATATGATAATTGCCATATACCATTCATTATAGAACTTAAGATAAATTCAACACCAGAGGATGCAATTGATCAAATAAAGAAGAAAGAATACTATAATTCTTTAGGTGATTATCATGGTAAGGTATTATTACTTGGAATATCTTATAATGATAAGACATTAAAACATAATTCTAAGATTGAGATAATAACAATATAAACAATTAGGAGTAACTTAAGCAGTTACTCCTTTTCTAATGGTTATATAAATTTGAAAATTTCAAAATCTATTCTTCTTCTATTTTAGTTATCCATTCATTTGGCTTTTCTTGTTTAAAAATAAATGAACCCATAACTGCAATGTCGCTACCAGCTTCCAATACAATTTTATAAGTATCTTTGTTAATTCCACCATCAACAGAAATTAAATAATTTAAATTATTTTCTTTTCTATAGTTATTAAGCCATTTAATCTTATCAATAGAATTTGGCATAAAATTTTGTCCACCAAAACCTGGCTCTACAGACATTACAAGAACTAAGTCTAAATCCTTTAAATAAGGAATTAATACACTAGGATCTGTATTTGGCTTAATTGAAATACCTGCTTTCATATCATATTGATGAATTAAATCAATTGTTTCCTTAATATCAGATTTAGCTTCAATATGGAATGTAAGATAATCACTTCCAGCATCTTTAAAGTCTTTAACATACTTTATAGGGTCAATAATCATTAAATGTGTATCAAAGATTTGATCCTTAAAATCTTTTCTAATAGATTTTTGAACCATAGCACCAAAAGAAATGTTAGGAACAAATATTCCATCCATTACATCAATGTGCAATATAGATGCTTTACTCACTCTTGAAACACTTTCTTTTAATGAAGAAAAATCAGCACTTAAAATTGAAGGAGCTACTTTCATATCTAATACCTCTTACTATCATTTATAATTTTATCATATATTTTTAAATAATTATCATATCTACTCTTTAATATAGATGTTCCAACTAATGCCCTAACACCGCAATCCTTAGAATTAACTAAATGCTTACAATCTTTGAAACGACATTTAGAAGAATCAAATTCAGGGAAAAAGGATGCTAGTTCTTCAGTTTTAACAAATATTTCAAGTTTAGAAAAACCTGGAGTATCACCAACAAGACCTCCAAACTCTTCATATAAGTGGATTTGTCTTGTTGTATGTTTTCCTCTATTTAAAGCTTCACTAATCTCTTGAGTAGCTAAATTAAATCCTGGTATTAAAGCATTAATAAATGTTGACTTACCAGCACCAGTTTGTCCTGTTAGAACAGTAACTTTATTTTCAAGTAATTTCTTAACGCTAGATAAATCGCAATCTTTATCCTTACTATTTACATAGAAGACTTCATAATTTAAATTATTCTTATAATAATCCATAGTCTTCTTTATTTCATCTAGTTCATCTTTACTTGCTTTATCTATTTTAGTAATAATTATTATCGGTTTAATATTACTAGTTTTTAAATTAACTATAAATAAATCAAGTAAGTAACTTGAAAAATCAGGCTCTTTAGCAGACATTACAAGTAATATTTGATCACAGTTTGCAATATCAGGTCTGATTAAATCATTCTTTCTAGGTTCAATACCCGTAATATAATTAATACCATCATTAATTTCATATTCAACAATATCACCAACTTTTGGTGATAGTTTAATATGCATTGTATCAACCTTATTTGATAATTTATTGTTATTACCTTTATTGAAAGAAGAATTCTTATCTATTTTAAGTCTTCTAAATTTACCTCTTGCTTTTGCTTCAATAATATTACCATTATCTAATATTTGATAAACTCCAGCATTTAAATTAACTATTCTACCTTTATGCATAATTACCTTACTTTTTAATATTGTTACTTCTAAGTTGACCACATGCAGCATCTATATCTGAACCTTGTTCAAGACGAAGTGTTACATTCATACTTCTCTTCTTTAATTGATCATAGAAACGCATCATATTTTCTTTCTTACTTCTCTTAAATGGTTTTTCTTTTACTTCGTTATAAGGAATAAGATTGATATAAACATTTAATCCATGTAATAAATCAGCTAGTTCATTTGCACATTTAACTGTATCATTTAATCCATCGATTAAAATATATTCAATAGTTACTCTCCTATTAGTTAATTTAATATAATCACTAATAGCCTTAACTAATTCTTCTATTCTATAAGCCTTATTAATAGGCATAATTTGATCTCTTATTTCGTTATTAGGAGCGTGAAGAGATATAGCAAGATTTGATTGAATATTCTCACTTGCATAATCATAAATCTTAGGTACAAGACCACATGTAGAAACAGAAATATGTCTAGCACCGATTTCAAGTCCATGAGCATTATTTACAATACGTAAAAATCTCATTACATTATCATAATTATCAAATGGTTCACCAATTCCCATAACTACGATATGAGATACATCACGTCCTGATTCTTTAATAACAGACATAATTTGACCAACCATTTCACCAGTTGTAAGATTACGTAATTTCTTATGCATACCACTTGCACAGAAAGCACATGTCATATTACATCCTACTTCACTTGTAACACATACACTAGTTCCATAATTATGAGTCATTAAAACTGTTTCAATTAAATTTCCATCTTCTAATTTAAATAAAAACTTCTCAGTACCGTCAACACTTTTTTGATGTACAACAACTTCAAATGTTGAAATAGTAAAATCTTTTTTTAATTCCTCAATTACTTCTTTCTTCATTGTTGTAATAGCGTCAAAAGAATCTACCTTTTGTCTATAAACAGCCTCAAATACTTGAGTAGCTCTATAAGCTTTTAATCCTTTAGATATAAAATAATCTTTTAATTCATCGCCTGAAATATCATAAATACTTCTCATATTTACTCCTTAAAAATTACTTCTAAAATTATAACATACTTTTTAAAAATTTCAAAGTTTTACAATATTTATGCTAATTTATAATATAAAAAAGTAGTACCTAAAGCATAAAACTTTAAAAGTACTACTTATAATATTATCTTAATCTTGCATGTAATAATGCATCTAATCTATTTAGAATTGATTTAACAATTCTATCGATATCTTCAGTTTCTAATGTTTTTTCACTAGATTCCAGTGTTAGAGAAAGAGCAATAGACTTTTCATTTTCTCCAACATTTTCACCTGTATAAACATCAAAGATCTTAACATCAGCTAAATTCTTCTTAGCTACCATCTTAACTACATTGATAACTTCTTCACTTGTAATATTCTTATCAAGAACAATAGCTAAATCACGAGTAACTGATGGATATTTAGAAATTGCTTTATATGCAAATTCATCCTTTTTTAAAGAATATAATAAATCTAAATTAATTTCAAACACATAACATTCATTTAAATCATGTTCTTTAGCATAACGAGGATGAATTTCACCAATAATACCAACTCTAGTACCATCTACCATGATATAAGCGCTTCTTCCTGGGTGGAAATTCTTAGCCTTATCATCAACTTGTACATATTTAGCACTGATATTATATTTTGCAAAAATTGTTTCAATGATACCCTTTACAACAAAGAAATCAACATTGTTCTTCTTTCCTTGCCATAATGAAGATTCAAATACACCTTCAAATGCACCTGAAACATAATTAGTTTCTGATTCATTTGAATATACTTTACCAATTTCAAATAAAGCTACATTATTTTGTTTGTGAGCCTTATTGTAATTAACATTCTTAATTAAGGCATTAATTAATGAATGTCTCATAACACACATTTGGTCAGTCATTGGCATTAAGATCTTAACTTTAGATAATTCATCTAAAGCAAAATCATCTAGACTCTTTTCATCTTGTAAAGAGTAGTTGATAGCTTCTCTTAGACCTAGACCAGCTAGATTGTGTCTTAAGCTTCTTACAAATCTTTGTTTTTCAGTTAATCCACCTTGAGAATTAGTATAAGCAAGTGTTGTAGGAATATTATCATATCCATATAAACGAGCTACATCTTCAATTATATCTTGATAACTTTCAAGTAAATCCATTCTGCGAGATGGAAGTGTAACAGTAAATACATCGCCATTTTGGACATATTCATATTGATAACGGTCAAACATATCGCAAATATCTTTATCAGTAAAGTTAGTACCTAATACCTTATTAATCTTATTTGTAGTAATATCTACTTTCTTTGTGCTATAAGGTTTCTTAACACCATTTACGCCAGAAAGTACTTCACCAGATGCATATACTGAAATTAAGTAAGCAGCGTAATCTAAAGCTCTTTCGACTCTATTATAATCAATAGTACGTTCAAAACGAGTTGAAGACTCACTCTTTAAATCAAGTCTACGGCTAGTCTTTCTAATTTGAAGAGGTTCAAAGTAAGCTGCTTCAAGTACTACATTCTTAGTATTATCATCAATTTCTGTAGAAGCTCCTCCCATGATACCTGCAATACATAAAGGAGTATCACCATTAGTAATTAGAATATCACCTTGTACAAGTTTTCTATCAATATCATCAAGTGTCTTAATAGTTTCACCTTCATTTGCTTCTCTAACTACAATATGATTTCCTAGTTTATCATAGTCAAATGAATGAAGAGGTTGACCTAATTCCATTAATACATAATTAGTAATATCTACTACATTATTAATAGGTCTAATACCTGAAGCTACTAAACGTTGTCTCATCCATAATGGAGATTTAGCTATCTTAACATTTTTAATAGTACGAGTTAAATATTTAGGACACTTATCGGTTAAAACTTCAATTTGAACAGGATTCTTTTCACTTGCCTCTTTAAGTTCAAACTTTTTAGGTTCAACCTTTTGATTTAAATTAGCACCTAAATCATAAGCTACACCTTCAATAGAAAGTAAGTCTGATCTATTTGCAGTTAAGTCTAGTTCAAATACAAAGTCATTTAATCCTAAATATTCTAATGGATTAGAACCGATCTTTGCATCATCATCAAGCAAATAAATACCATCCTTAAATTCAAGTGGAACATATTTTTCTTCAATACCAAGTTCTTGTAGCGAGCAGCACATACCATTAGATTCAATACCATGTACCTTAGAAGGTTTAATCTTGAAATCTCCAGGTAAAACAGCACCAGGAAGAGCGACAATAGCCTTAACACCTTGTTTCATATTAGGTGCACCACAAACTATTTGGGCAACTTCTCCTTCTCTAATTTCAATTTGACACTTATGTAAATGAGTACCTTCTACTTCTTCACATTCTCTAACATAACCTACAACTAGATTATTTACATTGCATAAATATTCTGCACTTTCAAGTTCAGTAATATGATAAGAGAAAACCTTAAATAATTCATCTGTAGAAATATTAGATAAATCAAGATAATCTTTAAGCCAATTTAATGAAGCCTTCATATTAACGTTCCTCCTTAAATTCATCTAAGAATCTTATATCATTAGTATAGAAATTTCTAATGTCATCAATACCATATTTAAGCATTGCAACACGTTCAACACCTACACCAAAAGCAAATCCTTGAATTTCCTTAGGGTCATAACCACTCATTTCAAGAACATGATTATTAACCATACCAGCACCTAGTACTTCAATCCAACCAGTACCCTTGCATGTTGGGCAACCTTTACCACCACAACGAGCACAAGATACATCAACTTCTACGCTTGGTTCAGTAAATGGGAAGAATGAAGGACGAAGTCTGATTTCTCTTTCTTTACCAAACATAGCACGAGCTATAGAAAGTAAAGCTCCTTTTAAATCTCCCATAGTAATATCTTTCCCAAGTACTAATCCTTCCATTTGCATGAATTGATGAGAGTGAGTAGCGTCGTCTGCGTCTCTTCTATATACCTTACCTGGGCAAATAATCTTAATAGGCTTACCTTCTTTTAGTTCCATAGTACGAGCTTGTACTGGAGAAGTTTGGCTACGTAATAATCTTTCTACGTCGATATAGAAAGTATCTTGCATATCACGAGCAGGATGTCCCTTAGGTAAGTTTAACTTTTCAAAACAGTAAAGATCAGTTTCAATTTCAGGACCTTCAGCCACTTCATAACCTTGACCGATAAATAAATCTTCCATCTCTTCAATAGTCTTAATTAAAGGATGAATAGTACCAGTTTTAAATTCATAACCAGGTAAAGTAACATCAATCTTTTCAGCATTAATCTTTTGATTAATTTCTTCCTCAGTTAATTCCTTTAATTTAGCTTCATATAAATCACTAATACCTTGTTTTGTAGTATTAGAAATTTGACCTACTTCTTTTCTTTCCTCAGGGCTTAAATTACGCATATTAGCCATAATCTCAGCTAGTGGTCCTTTTTTACCTAACCACTTAGATTTTTCATTAGCTAATTCAATCTTGTTTTTGATTTTAGCAAAGCTTTCTTTGGCATTTTCTAAAGCTTTTTCTAAATCTTCTTTCATACTCATATAAAATTTCCTCCTAAAAATTAAAAAAATCCTTGAAATAATCAAGGACGAATTTACTCGCGGTACCACCTTTGTTCAAGAAAAATCTTGCACTCAAATGTCTTAACGCGACTTACGGATTTGATTAGAATCACTAAGAAGTGAATTCAATATAAATCATCTTAAAGCTCTCATCAAACGCTTATTTTCTGTAAAGATAATTATTATATTTACTACTCTTCTATCATAGCTTTAACTATAGATATTATATATAAAGAAATATTATTTTGCAAGTTAAATTATTTAAAGTTGTGCTATAATAACTTCAGGTGATAAAATGGTAAAAGCTATTATAAAAAAAACAGGATATGATGCCTATACAAATAATTTAAAGACTACGGATGAAATTAAAACATTATACCTAGGACCTAAATATGAGGCTATTCATATAAATAATGACTTTGATGAACATAATATTCTAGTAGTATCAAATCCTTTAGGATATGAATCAGGACTTGAACCTAATATATTTGTTTATGACACTGAAGCAAATACAAAGGTTACTAGATGTTTATTTGGTAATGTTATATTTTATAAATATATAAATAATGAATATTTTGATTTAACTGATGATGATATTAATTTTATCTTTGATTATATTAATAAATATAATATGACTGAAAAAGATAAAGCTATGGCTGGATTGTTCCAATATGATCCTAAAGATATAGCCCTAAGATTTAACAAATAAAAGAGAACCCAAGCGTTCTCTTTTTATTTGTTTATTAGTTCAAAGCTGTATTCATTTCCTTCAACAAGTTTTAAAGCCTGAATTAAATCAGCTAGATACTTCTTTAAATTAATATTCTTATAATTAAAATCATATCCACAAAGCCATGAATACATATCTACAACACCAATTAAAATAGTAGATAATTGTGTAATACCAATATTAACAAGTTTATTCCAATTAATATCTAGTAACAAGAAATTAGAGTGAACATAGTTAGACCAGTCCGCATACCATTCATAATATTCTTCAAGTCCAACAAGTTTTGCCATACTCTTTACTCTATACATCTTCTTACTTCCATCTGATTCAAATTCTTTAATCGAATCAAGCCATCCGTAATCAATATATTTGCTTCTTAAAGTCATATTAGAAGGATTAATACCTTTAGATTCAAGATATTTATCAACCTTTTTAACTTCAATTTTTAATTCTTCATTAATCTTTAATTTATTATGTAATTCAAAAGCCTCTAAGGCTTCAGGATGTTTTGCAAGAGTAGTTATTATGATTACCTGTTCAATAAAGGTTCTTAAGGTAATGAAACCCTGAGAAAAAGCGTTTCTTGAAAATAATACTAATGTAGAAATTAAAGAATACATAGCTTCTTTTAAATAGATTGGAAATAAATAAAAATATTTATTATCATGTAATTTATACATAGAAGCTAAATCTATTTGGGAGTCAATTCTTTTAATTAATATTTTTCCTATTGAATATGAAACAGAAACAATCGGAGTATAGGAGAATTTATTGTAATTAATTTCATCATAACATTCACTCATGGTTATAATTTGCATTAGAGATTGCATAGCTATACTTTGTTTAAAATTATCATCATTTTCTAATTTTTCTTTATCTTTAATTGATAAATTAAAGGTTGTAAAACGCAAGTTATGAATAATAGTACCTGTTAAGAATATAGCAGTTAAATTATCATCTAAAAAGAAATTATCTCCTATAGATGCAATAATCATATCTCTATATTGTTTATTTTCTAAGATTAAATCTCTAATACTTAAAATTAAATCAGCATTTCCAATATCAGATAGTGTTCTTTTAAGCTTTTGTTCTCTATATAATTCAACACCTTCAATAATCTGTTTTAAGGTTTTATTTTCTTCTTCTAAACTACTCATGTGTTTCATCTCCTTTATCTTAATTATAAAGTATAATTTATAATTAAACAATTCACATTATTATAGAAATTAAGTTTAAAAAGAGTGCCTTAATAAGCACTCTAATAAATATTAATAATTTACTCTTGAAGAAATAGACATGTATTTTTCATATAACTTTAAGCATTCATCTCTGTCTAATTCAGTTTGGAACTCTTTTTTCTTTTCTTCTGTCATGTTATAGAAGATTTCATCTCTAAAGCCAATTTTATCAGTATCTTTTACATTACATCCATAATATACCTTACTAATATTAGCCCAAAGAATAGCACCAAAACACATAGGACAAGGCTCACCTGTAGTATATAAAGTACAACCAGATAAATCAAAACTCTTAAGATTTTTACAAGCATCACGAATAGCTTCCATTTCTCCGTGACAAGTAGGATCATTATTTACAACAACCATGTTATGTCCTCTTCCTACAATCTTGTCATCTTTTACAATAACACATCCAAATGGTCCACCGTGACCAGCTTCAATACCTTTAGTAGCTTCTTCTATAGCTAAAAACATATATTTATTCATATAAAATACCTCCATTATAATATAATTTTAGTTTCTTAAGACGAATATTAATTCTATAATTTTTTGTTTCTTATATTTCATCTATATTATATCATTATTAGAAAAAAATAAAAGTCAATCTAATAGACTGACCTTATTTAGCTAAACGAAGTATATCGTTATATGTTATAAATATGAATAATGCAAATAATAATATATAGAATATGAAATTAAGAATAGTTTCAAACTTCTTATTTGCTTTTCTACCGGTAATCATTTCATATAAAACAAATATTATTCTACCACCATCAAGAGCAGGAACAGGAAGTAAATTCATGATACCAATATTTATTGAAAGCATAGCCACAAAGAATAAGAATGTAGCAGCTCCTAAGGCTAAATATTGAGATACCATACTATAAATACCGACAACACTTGATAAGTTCTTAGCACCTATTGTTCTAACACCGTTAGATGGGAATAATAAGCTCTTTAATGTTTTAACTACTTGAGTAAAGTATGACCAAAATTGACTAAAGGCTTGTTTCATACAAGATGAAAATTCTCTATGAGTGGTAGGTGAAGCACCAAAGATAAATCTTACAGCAGCATACCCTTGAGCATCTAGTACTTCATTTGAATAAGCTGTATAAACATTTGTAGTCTTCTCTTCATATGTAACCACACCATCTTTTTCAATTCTATCTAAATATTTAATAGTAATTTGTTCGTTATCATTACAAGTATTAAGACTATTATTATAATTAGAACCTAAAGTATAAGTTAATATATCATCCCAGCTTGTAACAGGCTCAAATTTAGCAGTAGGATCATAGACTTTAGCGTTATTGTCATATACAGCTACTTTTATAGAAGTAATAATATCTCCTTCACCAAAAGAGTCACCGTAATTAGAGTCTACACTACCAACTATAACACCTTCTTGACCTGATTCATTTTTATAGTTTTCAGCCTCATAATTTGTTAAACCGGCTTTAACAATATAAATATAAGGATCAAGATTTTCAGCTTTATATGTATTTTCATCTCTTACATAAGTTAGTGTCATAGGATAGACATGAGTGGTATAATTTTTATTTATTACATCTGAAAATTCGTTCCAAGATGAAATAGTATAACTAGTACCATTAATAGTTACCTCAGTGATTTGATCTCCAGCCTGAACCTTAGCATTAGCTAAAGCATAACCTTCTGAAACCTCACCTATTACTGAACTATTGGTATTAGCTGTACCTTGAATGAAGGATGCAATTATACATAAAATAATACCAAGTACAAAGTTCATAAATGCACCAGCAAAAAGTACAATTAATCTTTGCCAGCACTTCTTAGAATCAAAACTTTGGTTATATGGTACAAGTTCTTGTTTAGTTGATTTATCAAGTACATAACAAGCATTAGCTAAAACTGGGAATGTTTTAATCTCCCCATCTATTTCTAAATCAATCTCTAATGGTTCACCATGTTTTGATTTTAATTCTACTCTCTTAACTATACCCTTTACATCAGCGTCCATTGCACTATTACATACAATTTCTTTAACACATCCATTTTCAAGGTTTAGTCCTAATTCCTTATTCTTATCAATATATAAATCAGATTCATTACCATCTACCATTGATACATATCCACCTAGTGGAATCCAACGAAGAGAGATAGTAGTTTCTTTTGATTTCCATTGTTTAATAACAGGACCCATACCAATAGAAAACTCATTACATTTAATTCCGGCTTTTCTAGCTGTAAAGAAATGTCCTGCTTCATGAACTAATATAATAATTCCAATAACAAAAATAAACGCAATAAGAGATACAATTACCATGTTTTACCTCCATATGGTTTACATATTTCTTCTTGAATAGATTTATCTAATTCAAGTATATTATCAATAGTAGGTTCTACATTATATTCTTTTGAAATATAATCATAGATAATCTTTTCAATATCTAAAAACTTAATTTTACCATTTAAAAATAGTCTAACACTAGCTTCATTAGCTGCGTTTAAAACAGTCGAATATATACTTCCTTTTTTCCCGCAAATGTATGCATATTTAAGGCATGGGAATCTATCTAAAGAAAGTTCTTCAAATGTTAATTTACTAGCCTTAACTAAATCTAAAGCTTCACCGTTAAAGTCCGCATGATGAGGATACAAAAGGGCATAAGCAATAGGTCCTCTCATATCAGCTACACCAAGTTCTGCTTTAATCATGTGGTCTTTAAATTCAACTAGAGAATGCACGATAGACTCTCTATGCATTACTGTCTTAATATAGTCATAATCAATATTAAATAAATGATGAGCCTCAATAACCTCAAATCCTTTATTCATCATAGTAGCTGAATCAATAGTGATTTTAGCACCCATTGACCAATTAGGATGATTTAAGGCATCTTCTTTAGTTACATTTACAAGTTCTTCTCTTGTTTTATCTCTAAAAGAACCACCTGATGCAGTAATAATCAGATTTAAAATTTCATTGTGGCTTTCACCTTGAATACATTGCCATATAGCCGAATGTTCACTATCAATAGGATATAAATTAACATTATATTCTTTAATTAATTGATTTATTACATCTCCTGCCATAACTAAGGTTTCCTTATTCGCAAGAGCAATATCTTTTCCGGCTTTAATAGCATATACTGTAGGTTTTAAACCACTAGAACCAACTAAAGCATTTATTAATAATTCATTATCAGAGCGATGCATAGAAGCTATATAAAGAAGTCCTTCATCACCATAAACTTTTTCAAAATTATAATCATTAAAAGAAGCTAGATCTTCTTTATGTCTAAAGCATACAACTTTAGGATTAGTTAAATCAATTATTTTCTTTGCAAGAGTAAGGTCATGACCTACACTAATAGCTTCAATATCAAATTTGTCTTTGTTTTTAAGTAAAATATCAATAGCTTGTGTACCTATAGATCCACAAGAACCAAGTAAATATACTTTCTTCATCTTAACACCTTACACTTAAATTAAATAAGATACAGAAAACAGTAAATAGAAGCATAGCCGCAAATATAGCTGAATCAAATCTATCTAATACACCACCATGACCTGGGAATATATTACCATAATCTTTTAAATCATAACCTCTTTTTAATTTAGAAGCTACTAAATCTCCAATTTGGGAAATTACTGATGTAACTAGGGACAAGATAAACAATATGAAGAAGATTTCTACATTATTTAATTTATCTAAGAATTCAGTTTTGATGAAAGGGGCGTCATGTAATAACGTTGTAGCTTCCATAGGTCCAAATGTCTTACCAAATAATGAACCATAAAAGAAAGCATAAAGAGTTGCAAATACAGTAGCTATTATGGTGCCACCAAAACTACCTTCCCATGTCTTCTTAGGACTAATAGTAGGGCACATCTTATGTTTTCCAAACATCATACCTACAAAATAAGCAAATACATCAGTTAACGTTGTAATTATAAACATGTATAATATAAATCTTAGTCCAATTGAACGTAAGATTGTCATACCTGCAAAACCTAGCGCAGGATATAAAATAGCAACTAAAGCTTTACCTATATCATCAGCTGTAAAGTCATGATATAAAACAAGCATAGAGAATAATAAAATAATACATAATAATAACATAGGTAAGAAACTAATGTTAATATTTAGTATTGTAAGTAAGTTATAAGAAAACCATTTATCACTACCTGATATTTCAGCTTCTGATCCAGTTAATCTCCATGTTTCAGCTAGTAATTGCCACTCAGTAGTAGCACTTAGATACATTAAAACAGAACAAATTATAATAATAAATTTAGTAATACCCGGAAACTTTTTCTTCTTTTCATATAAATTAATTATTTCAATACAAGCTGTTATACTTAAAACTCCCATTAAAAGTTGAAATAATGGGAATAATTCTTTAACAATTAGTACAGGAATAAATATTAATGCCATAAAAATAGCAGTAATAATTCTTTTCTTCATTATTTACTCTCCTTTAAACCACCAAATCTACGATTGCGAGATTGATAGTTTTCTATTGCTTTAAGCAATTCTTTCTCATCAAAATCTGGCCATAAAACATCAGTAAAATAAAGTTCAGCATAAGCACTTTGAAGTAATAAATAATTAGATAATCTAAGTTCGCCACTTGTTCTAATCATTAAATCTACAGGTGGATAATCTTTAGTATACAAATGAGACATAATGCATTTCTCATCAATTTGATTAATATCTAATTTGTTATCTTTTACTTCATTTGCAATATTCTTAACTGCAGTTGTAAGTTCATCAAAAGATCCATAATCTACACAAAGTGATAATACAAGACCTGTATGATCCTTTGTATTTTCTTCTAAATCTTTAAAAACATCAAGCATTTCAGTTGGAATTCTATCTCTTCTACCAACAAATGTAATCTTAATAGTAGAATTAATTAAATCATCTCTATATCGCTTCATAAATCTAATTGGCTTAGACATTAAATAATCAACTTCATCCTTTGGTCTCTTCCAATTTTCAGTTGAAAAACAATACATAGTTAAATATTTAATTCCTATCTTATTGGCATAACGTGCAATTGTACGAATATTAAAGGCACCTTTTCTATGTCCAAAGGTTCTAGGCATTAATCTTTTTTTAGCCCATCTACCATTACCATCGAGAATAATTGCAACATGAGTTGGAACTCCTCTTTCAATAATTTCTTCATTAGTCATATTATCACTCATTTCATTTATCTTTAATTATACAATAAGAGTCGTTAAAATAAAAGAAAAAAGCGCTATAACCGTAGCTATAACGCCTATATTTCTTAGATAGTCATTAATTCTTTGCTCTTTTCTTCAACAACCTTTTCTACATTTACAATGTATTTATCTGTTAAAGCTTGAACATCATCTAAGTATGACTTTTCTTCATCTTCAGGTAAATCAAGTTTCTTAATTTGATCATTACCGTCTCTTCTAACGTTTCTAACTTGAACCTTACCAGCTTCTCCCATTTTAGCAACATCCTTAACTAATTGTTTACGTCTGTCTTCAGTCATTTGAGGGAATACTAAACGAATACCAGTACCATCACTTTGAGGGTTAATACCTAGTGGAGATGCTTGAATAGCTGAGCAAATATCTTTAATACTAGACTTGTCATAAGGCTTAATATAAAGTTGATTAGCTTCAGGAGATGAAATACCTGCTAATTGTTTTAATTGTGTCTTAGCACCGTAATATTCTACATAGATGCTATCTAGAATACCAGCATTTGCTCTACCTGTTCTAACTTGATTTAATTCATGTCTTGTAGATTCAATGGCTTTTTCCATTTTTTCTTCAAGTTCTAATAAAATTTCATCTGCTAATTCTGACATTTTTAAATCCTCCTATTATTGTTTATTGTCTACAAGAGTACCAATCTTGTCACCCTTGATAGCTTTTACAATATTTCCATCTTCATTCATATTGAATACAACGATGTTAATATCATTATCTTTACATAATGCAGCGGCTGTAGAATCCATTACTTGTAAACCCTTTTCAAGTACATTAGTAAATGTTAAGTGTTCATATAATTTTGCATCTTTATTCTTCTTAGGGTCAGAATCGTAAACACCATCTGTTCCGTTCTTTGCCATTAAAAGTGCATCAGCATGAATTTCAGTAGCTCTTAGGGCTGCAGCAGTATCTGTTGTAAAATAAGGAGATCCTGTACCACCAGCAAAAATACATACTCTACCTTTTTCAAGATGTCTAATTGCTCTTCTTCTAATATATGGTTCAGCAACTTCTTGAATATTTAAAGCAGTAAGAACTCTAGTTGGAACACCTAGTGACTCAAGACCATCTTGAATTGCTAAACTATTCATAATAGTAGCAAGCATACCCATATAGTCAGCTTGAGCTCTGTCCATACCAAGTTCTTGACCAGTTTTTCCTCTCCAGAAGTTTCCACCACCAACAACGATTCCGATTTCAATTCCAAGTGCATGAGCTTCCTTAACTTGACGAGCAAGGTCTAAAACTGTATTTGAATCAATTCCGGATCCTTCTTTACCCTTAAGTGCTTCTCCACTCATCTTTAATAATACTCTTTTGTACATATTAATCTCCTATATTTTAAAAAAGAGAGGCAAAAATTGCCTCTCAATTGATTTTTACTTTGATAAACCAGCTTGAGCAGCAACTTCAGCAGCGAAGTCAACTACTTCTTTTTGAATACCTTCACCAACTTCGATTCTTACGAATGTCTTTACAGTTGATTTAGTATGGCTTAAGAAATCTTTAACTGTTTCTTCAGGATTCTTAACGAATGGTTGATCTACTAAGCAAATATTCTTGAAGTGCTTATCAACACGACCTGGAACAATCTTAGTTTCAACAATATTTTCAGGCTTTGGTTTAGCTGCTTCAGCATTTTCATTTAATGCTTCTGTTAAGATGATTTGAGTTTCACGAGCTACTACTTCAGCAGAAATATCTTCTCTTGAAACATATGTTGGGTTGTTAGCAGCAATGTGCATAGCGATGTCCTTAGCGATTTGTTCATCACCATTTTCAACTACTACAACTGAAACAATCTTACCACCCATATGCTTGTAAGCACCAAATACTTCGTTATCAGCTTTTACAATCTTGTTTACACGACGTAAAGATACCTTTTCACCGATAACTGATGAATCTTCAAGAATAATTTGAGATAGAGCTTTACCTTCATAAACATAATTTAAAGCTTCTTCATCATTCTTAACATCAGCGTCAATTAAGATATTACCTAATTTAGCAACGATGTCTAAGAACTTTTGGTTTTTAGCAGCGAAATCTGTTTCTGAGTTTACTTCATAAGTTAAAGCAACATTACCCTTAAGTACATAGCTGCATAGACCTTCAGCTGCAGTACGTCCAGTCTTCTTTAAAGACTTAGCCATACCTTTTTCTCTTAGCCAAACGATAGCTTTTTCCATATCGCAGTCATTAGCTTCTAATGCTTTCTTGCAGTCCATCATACCTGCTTGAGTACGATCACGTAATTCTTTAACTAATTGTGGTGTAACTGTCATAATTGTTCTCCTAATTTAAAATTTATTTAGATTCTTTGTTTTCTACTGGCTTTTCAGTCTTCTTAGCATCCTTATTGAATGGTTTCTTGCCATCTTTGTTGAATGGCTTCTTACCATCTTTATTGAATGGCTTTCTAGGACGGTTTCCTTGACCATCTTTCTTATTGTTGATGTCTTTAGTCATTTCTTCAGCAATGTTGATGTTTTCATCAGCACTGTCATCAACCTTTTCAACAACTCCACCGTTAGCTTCGATAACAGCGTTGTTCATTGTAGCTGTGATTAACTTAACAGCACGGATAGCATCATCATTTGCTGGGATGCAGTAGTCAACATCTTCTGGATCGCAGTTTGTATCAACAATACCGAATACAGGGATATTTAACTTTCTAGCTTCAAGAATTGCATTCTTTTCCTTACGTGGGTCAACGATGAATAATGCTTGAGGCATAGTCTTCATTTCTTTAATACCACCTAAGTTCTTTTCTAGCTTTTCTCTTTCAGCAATTAACTTAGCTACTTCTTTCTTAGGAAGAGCGTTGTAAATTCCATCTTCTTCCATCTTATATAAATCATTTAATCTCTTAATTCTCTTCTTGATTGTCTTGAAGTTAGTAAGAGTACCACCAAGCCAACGTTGGTTAACATAGTATTGACCTGATTTTTCAGCTTCTTCTTTAACAGCTTCTTGAGCTTGTTTCTTAGTACCTACAAATAAAACCTTACCACCATCTTTAGTTGCTTCAAATAAAGCCTTGTAAGCTTCTTCGATAGCGTTAGCTGTCTTTTGTAAGTCGATGATATAAATACCATTTCTTGATGTATAGATGTACTTAG
>CAVCUQ010000027.1:0-19625 GCA_963605425.1 uncultured Eubacteriales bacterium | reverse complement strand
AGGTCATGGATTTTTTTACAAATTTAGTACGTTTTAAAAAATGGGGAAACACAAAATACTTGCTTAAATAGTCTCTTTCTTCATTCGTAGTTTTCTAACAATAGTTACACTATTTTTAATATCAGTCCATTTATAGAAAAGATTTTTGCCACTTTATCAAGATTTTTGCCATTTCGTTGAGATTTTTGCCATACTAGTGGCAAAAATAATATGTGCATAAAAATCATAAAAGTTTATTAACTGACTTTAAGTCTTTAATTGTATCAACACCATCACTTTCTATATCATCATTAGTGAATTGACTATCATAGTACTAACAATCATTAACTTGAATTAGAAGATGCAATAATAGTATTAATAAAGTTATAGTTTATACTACAACTATATCATTACAATGATAAAGTATTGTTTTCACAAAATACAAATTACTTTTTTCAACAAAAAAGTAAGGCCAAAGCCTTACTTTTTATTCTTCTCATCTTTAATATCGCTCATTTGCTTAAAAAGTTCTTCTCTGTATTCGCAAGCCTCTTCACAGTCGGTACAATTAAAAAGTCTTCTTAATTCACGTGGAATAAACACTCTAATTTCATCATCATTATATCCTACTTGAATTTTATCTTTATCAATAATTATAGGACGTCTTAATATTGAAGGATTCTCAATAATTAATTGTTCTAAATCAGCTGTTTGCATATCATCGATATTTAAATTAGATTCAGTAAATATCTTTGATCTAGTAGAAATAATATCATCATAACCATTCTCTGTATTCTTTAAGATGTTATGTATATCTTTAACAGTTAACCTTTCTTTGAAGATGTTTTTTTCTTTATATGGAATATTATGCTGTTTTAGCCATTCAATAGCCTTTCTACATGAAGAACAACTGCTTGTAGTATAAATTGTAACCATAACATTCACAACCTTTCATCAAAAAAATTATAACAAATTTTAAAACAATAATAAAGATATATTATAAAAGCCTAATAGACATAGCTGTGTAGCTACTCTATTAGGCATTATTTATTCTTCTTTAGCCTTAGCATCAGCACGTTTGATTTCTTCTAAATACTTTTCTTTTTCTTGTTTATTACAATAAACAAAGTGTCCTGGAAGTATTTCAGTCCAAACTGGTTTGTCTTCAGAATAATCATGTGCTGTTGTAGGGTTGTATACAATTCTCTTACGAGTCTTTTCACTATTAGGATCTGGCTTAGGAATAGCTGATAGTAATGCTTTTGTATATGGGTGAAGAGGGTGACGGAATAATTCTTCGCTACTAGCTTGTTCAACCATTTTACCAAAGTACATTACACCGATTCTATCGCAGAAATATTTAACTACTGATAAGTCATGGGCAATGAATATTAGAGTTAATCCTAATTCTTCTTTTAATTCATTAAGTAAGTTAATGATTTGGGCACGAATAGATACGTCAAGAGCAGAAATAGGTTCATCACAAATTAATAGTTTAGGATTCATGATAAGTGCTCTTGCAATACCGATACGTTGTCTTTGTCCACCCGAGAATTCATGTGGATAACGAGATGCAAAGTCTGCAATTAGACCTACACGTTCAAGTGCCTTAACTACTTTTTCATGATTTTTCTTCTTATTAGTTTCACCTTGAATGATTAAACCTTCTTGAATGATGTCTTCAACAGTCATACGAGGGTCTAGAGAATCAACAGGGTCTTGGAAAATCATTTGAATTTCATGAGTTAATTTCTTAGAAACATGCTTGTTATCAAATCTAATTTGTCTAATTTTCTTTCTTTGAACTTTAATAATAGCAGCTGCTTCAGCTTTTTTAGCATTACACTTAGCTGTATATTCTTCTCTAAGTTTCTTAGCATCAGCTTCATATGAAGAATCAGTTCTATCAAGTTTAGCAAGTTCAGCTTGGTAATCAATGCTATATTGTCTTAAAGCCTTCTTAAGTCTAATATTTGTATACTTGATTTCTTTTCTATTCCATCTGTCACCAGCAGAAATTCTATAACCTTTATAATATACTGAACCTCCAGTGATATCATAAAGTTTAATTATAGAACGACCAGTTGTAGTTTTACCACAACCAGATTCACCTACAATACCAAAACATTCACCATTATGTACATCAAAAGATACATTATTAACAGCTTTAAGTTTAGTTCTTGAAGGTCCCTTACCAAAATAGAAGAATTGTTTTAAATTTCTTACAGAAAGTAAAACATTGTCATCAACTAAGTTCATCTTAGTCTTAACTTTTTTATTTACATTATAAGGATTCTCACCAGCATATGTATCATCAGCTTGATCAGCATATAATAGTGAGTCCTCAAAATCATCTTCAGAGAAAACTTTTAACGCATCTTCATGCTCAAGCATTTTAAGTGCGTCATCAAGGAAGTCAGAATTTGGTTCATTTTTCTTAATTGCCATATTACTTATTTCCTCCTTCTAATGATTTTCTAATACGTTCTGATACAATCTTTGGCATTTCTACCTTAGGAGCACCTGGAGCAAGTAACCAAGTAGCAGCATAGTGAGTATCAGAAACTTTAAAGTATGGTGGTTCAGCTTTATAGTCAATTTCCATAGCATATCTAGATCTATCTGCAAACGCATCACCCTTAGGAGGGAATACTAGGTTTGGTGGAGTACCTGGAATAGCTTCTAGACGTTCCTTAGAGTCAACGTCAGGAATTGATGATAATAGAGCCCATGTATATGGATGTTTTGGTTCATAGAAGATTTCTTCAACATTACCATATTCAACAATCTTACCAGCATACATAACTGCAACCCTGTCAGCCATATTAGCAACAACACCTAAATCATGTGTAATAAAGATAACTGATAGGTTACGTTCTCTCTTTAATTTGTTAATTAATTCAAGGATTTGAGCTTGAATAGTAACGTCAAGAGCTGTAGTAGGTTCGTCACAAATAAGAACATCAGGAGATGCAGTTAAAGCAATCGCAATAACGATACGTTGTCTCATACCACCTGAGAATTCAAATGGATATTGTTTGAAACGCTTTTCAGGATATGGAATACCAACTTCCTTCATGATTTCAAGAGCTTTAGCCTTAGCTTCCTTCTTTGTAATCTTTAAAGAAGAAACCTTACGAGTCTTTGCGGCCTTTACATCGACTACATAACGTTCATTTTCTGCAAGAACTTTATCTTTAAATTCTTTATATAATTGATCATATTGATTCTTAACAGAATTATAATGTTCAACATTAGATTTGTCAGTATTTCTAACTGCTTCTAATGCACTTTCAAGATTACCTTGATATTCAGAATTAATCTTATTGATTTCTTCTTCATGTTTCTTTACAGCATTTTCTAAATCAGTAGCATAATCTAATTTAACTTTTTGCTTATATTCAGAAACGACAACCTTAGCTTTAGCCTTAGCATTCTTTAAATTTTCTTTAACTGCAGGCATTTTAGCGTTATATTCTTCATTGATCTTGTCAATTTCAGTTTTTGCATTAGCCTTTAATTCTGCAATTTGTTTTTGAATAGCTTCTTTTTCAATTAAAGCAGCTTTGCTTGAAGCTTCTTCTTTGCATTTAGTTACATCAGCATTGTATTTATCCTTGCAAGCCTTAAGTTCTTCATCTCTTTTAGCCTTAACGGTTTCAATCTTGCTAGAAGCATTGGTCTTAAGGTTTTCGATTTGCTTATCATAACCTGCACTTATTTCACCAATCTTTTGATTACAAGCCTCTTTCAAATTGGCAATAGAACCATTTAAAGTATTTTGACTTTCAGTATCAAGTTTACCACTTGCATCTCTCTTAGAATCATAAGCGCCTTCAAGTTTAGCTATTTCTACATCTAATTTAGATTTTAATGACTCAATAGCCTTAGATTTCTTAGATTTAATTTCAGAAACCTTATCTTTGGTATCATCTTTAATATCAATGATTTCAAATTCTGCCTTATCATTAATATTATATAAATCACGTTCAAGAAGTTGCTTTAACTTAGCTAAATCCTTCTTAAATTTATTTTGATGACCATTCTTTAATTCATCGATATCATGTTCAAGTTTAGCTTGGATCTTAGCTGTTCTAATCTTCTTAAAAGTAATTAAATTCTTATAAGCAATATTTTCATCATTAATTGTCTTATTATATAATTGCTTAACTCTATTACCATTTAAGATTGTAGCTTCAGTAATTTGTTTACCAATTTTTACAATAGGGTTTAAACTTGATAGTGGGTCTTGGAAAATCATACCAATTTTCTTACCACGAATATTTACGTATTCTTCTTCTGATACTTCAAGAAGGTTTTCACCTTCATACATAATAGTACCATCTTCAACTATTGAGTTATTTGCAAGAATACCCATGATTGCTTTACTTGAAACTGATTTACCTGAACCAGATTCACCTACAATACACAAAGTTTCACCTTTATATAAATCAAATGAAACACCACGTACAGCCTTAACAATACCGTGATCAGTTTTAAAAGATACTCTTAGATTATTAACTTCAAGAACTTTTTCTTTATCATTAGTTAGAGCCATACTATTCACTTCCTTTTAATGATGGGTTAAATGCGTCACGTAATCCATTACCAAATAAGTTAAATGTAATCATTAATAGAGACATAATAACTGCAGGGAATAATACTAGGTTTGGATTTGATAATAATTCTTGTTGGTTATCTGACATAACTACACCGAATGAAGCTGTACCTTCTAGACCTAGTCCGATATAAGATAATGTAGCTTCAGTTGAAATAGTACCAGGAACCATAAGAACTGACGTAGTAATAAGTGTACCTAAAGAGTTAGGTAATACATGTTTAAATATTAATCTTGCATCGCTTGCACCAAGTGTACGGCTTGCAAGTACATATTCTCTACCTTTAAATCTATAGAATTGGGTACGAGTACGACCGGCTACACCAAGCCAACCAGTTAATGTCATACCTAAACCAAATATAAATAATGATTTACCATAATTTAAGAATAGTAGAGTAATTAAAATTGTAGTAGGTAAGTATCCTAGAATGTCTGAAAGACGTTCCATGAATAAGTCAACATTACCACCGAAGTAACCTTCGATTGAACCATAAATAACACCTACAATGAAGTTGATTGCTGTAATAACGAAGGCAATAATTAAAGATGTTCTTAATGCAAAGAAAGCATATGTAAATAAATCTCTACCTTGAGCATCTGTACCAAATAAGAATCTAGGCATTGATGAGTAACCATAGTATTGATACATTAAAACATTACCAGTAACCTCATATGATGATGAAATTGTTTTAACACTTGAAACTGATTTAAGAGGACAACTATCACTTAATTTTTCAAATGTATAGTATCCAGTAGCAGAATCATAAGTAAATTCACACCAACCGTTCTTTACATAACTTTCAACTTCTGATTTAGAAAGAGTTTTTTCAGAGTTTAAGCCAAGCTTTGATTCATATTCATTATATTTAAATGATGTAATTGCAGATATTGCACCATAGATTTTACTATTGCATCTTGAAAATCTATAAATATTACCTACATTAGCTTGCACAACTGCGCTATGATCCTTTAAAGTGCTTAAATAAGTCTTTTCTTCTTCCTTAGTTAATTTTCCATCAGAATTAAATACATTTTCATCTAATGCATAACTATCTTTAGTAATAGTATATTGATTAAGGCAATCACTTAAAGCTGTATTGCTTGATGTAAATGTCATGCTTTGAATTGGTAAGCATGAATATTTATCAGAATTACTATAAGTTAAAGTGATTTTAATTACAGCGTTTTCTACTTGAGTTGTAACCTTCTCACCGATATTAATTGTATTTACTCCTGTATGGCTAGTTTTCTCTAGCAAATTAACAATTAAATTGTCATCAGTATCATACAAATCTACAGAATAGCTAGTGAACACCATATCTACTGAAGCAAGTAAAGCTTCATCGTTTGTAACTTCTAAATTCATTACAAGATCTGAATCAGCTGGAATAGTAACACTATTTCTAAATGTGAATTCACTATTTGTCGATTTTGAAGTTGAACATATAACATAAATTCCACCTAAATTAGTAGAATTAGAGTCATTAGACTTAGTATAATCAAAAGTAGCATTCGTAATATAATCTTTATTAAATGTACCATAAGTATCCTCAAGAAGATTATATGGTTGATCATCATATTGTCTATAACCAGACCACCAAGTACCATTTGATAATAATCTTGGAGTCATCTTAGAAATATATACATTACCGCTATAATCATTGTAAGGTGATACAACTGGAACAAATATAGATAATAAGATTAATAATCCAATTAGAATTGAAGCTATAACACTTGATTTATTTTTCTTAAATCTATTCATCGCATCTTTAAAGAATGTTGTAGGCTTTGTATCAAAATTTTTGTCTTTAATTTTCTTGTCTTGTTGTATAAATTTAAAATCATCTTCCGTTAAAGTGATTTCATTTCCATTTGCATCAATAATTTTATTTTCAAAGTTTTTCATTATTTCTTAGCCCCCATTCTAATTCTTGGGTCAATAAATCCATATGAAATATCAAGTAAAATACCACTTAATAATCCAATTGCAACACTAAATGCCATAACAACGAACATAACATTCCAGTCCTTTTGATTTATTGAATTAATATATAGCGTACCTGTTCCTGGGATATTATATAATGATTCAACAATCATAGAACCACCAGTAAAGATACCAATGATATTTGCAATGATACTAGGGAAGATAGGAACCATGGCATTCTTTAATGCATGTCTTCTAATAGCCTGACCATTAGTTAAACCTTTTGTTCTGGCAAGTAATAAATATTCTGATTGCATAACATCGCAAAGTTCAGCACGTGTAATTCTTCCGTAACCAGCAATTGAGCCAAATGATAAACACATTACAGGTAATATATAACCTTGAATCTTAACTAAAGTTGTTGAATTTTCATCAGGCCATTTTGATGGCAACCAATTAGCTTTATAACATAAGAAATAAATCAAAAATGTTACAAGTACGAAACTTGGTATAGATATAAACACCATAATTAATGTAGATATAATCGTATCAGTTGGTTTATTTTTCTTTAATGCAGCCCAGATTCCAAGTAAAATACCTAGAGGAATAGAGAATAAAGCTGCCCAAAAATTAACCTTTATAGATATAGGTAATCTTCTTGCAATAATGTAACTAGTTGAAATATTTAATTCAATTTTTTGAGAAGCACCCCAGTCCCATCTAGTTATGATGTTTTGAACCCATTTAAAATATTGTTCACTTATTGATACTTGATACCAATATGTTGTTCGACCATTAACAGTTGTAGCATCGACATAGTTTCCTTTGTCAAAAATGCTACCATACATATATCCTCTTGAGGCTTCTGCTGTCCAATATGCTGCTCTGGCAGTATCGGTACCAACTGGTTTATCAACAGGTAACATTTTAACAAGAACGAATACAAGCGTCATAATAATAAGCATTGTTATAAACGCCAAAAATATTCTTTTTAAAATATATTTAAACATATTTTCACTCCTTCACATGATTTTGTATATTATACTAAATTAAACAATAATATGCAATTATTACAATAAAAAATGTGCATTTAAATATAAATGTTAATTTTATTTTAAAAAAATAAAAGAGTATAGAATTTTGTTTAGTAATCCATACTCTTTATTTTAAAAATTTCAAATACTATTTTTTAACTGTAGCAGTAGTAATAGTAATTGTATTTCCAACTTCGCTCTTTTCTTGTTCAAGAGAAGTCCAAGTTCCGTCAGTTTTCTTTTCTACATCAAAGTAAATCTGAATAGACATTTGACAACAATTAGCTTCAACATCAGCGTTAGTTTTAACAACAATGTATCCATTTTCTACAGTAACTGTATAAGAATCTTCTTTTAATTCTATATCATCACCATTATAGTCATATAAAGATACAGAAATATAACCATCTTTTACGGAACCATCACTGTTAAGGAATGTAGCCTTGTATTCTGAACCTTCATAAGCAGCATACTTAATCTTAGTAGTACGAGATCCATCATCAGCATATGTAGACTTTTCAAGCTTAGTTTCAACATAGTCAACTTGCTTACCACCATCTACAAGTGCGGAACTGTCAGCAGCTTGCCATAATGCATCGAACGACCATGTCTTACCATCATATACCATATTCGAATCAACAGTATTAGTATCTGGACCCCAGTTTAGAGTGAATCCTGAAGAGTTATTACTCTTTAATACTTCCAAGAAGTTGATAGGGTTTAAAGCATTACCTGAAATAGATCCAAATCCTAAGTCAAATTGACCAACCATCATCTTCTTATAATATACATCTGACCAAACAGCACATGCATAATTTTCAATTTCAAGTGTTAGACCATATAAATTATGAGCATCACTTCCATTAAATGCAGTTTCAAACATACTTTTTAATGAAGTACCTTGAGTTTTTGATTGAGATTCAGTTTGCCAGCAAACTTCAATTTTAACAGTGTCTCCATTCTTATAAGATCCATTTTCTATTAAAGTTTTAGCAGCTTTAGTGAATGCTTCTTGAGCTAATGCTAAACTATAACCATATTCATCTGTGTCTTTATTAATTAAATTCGCAACAGCTGCCTTATGTTCTTCTGTAGTATTATAAATTGTTCCATTTTCAGGGTTTGAATAATAACCATTACCAAAGTAGTTAGCAGATGGAGTTTTACCATATGTTTCAGCAAATGTCTTTCTATCTAGAGCTAGAGATAAACCTTGTAAGAAATCTTCATTAGACATGCATGGTTTAACATCCCAATAATCTGATTCTGCAGTCTTAGTAATAGTACCATTTACACCAAATAATTCTGCCCATCTTTCCTTAGTACAAACATTATAGTTGATTTTGTAAGTAGTAGAGTCATCAGTCATATGTACATAACTTTTACTCTTTTCCTCATTAAGCATTGTGCTTGGTACACCTGCAGCATCTAATGTTCCTGCTTGGAATTCCTTATATGCAGCTTCTGTATCCGTTTTAGCTGCTGTTAAAATAGCATAGTGAACACCTTGAATTTTATATAGATCACCGAAGTCATCACGATTTGATCTCTTAAATACAACAGCTGTATCACTCCATTGTTCTACTGCATAAGCACCACTTGAAAGACATGTATCAACTGGAGTTAACTTACCATGAGAATCATCTGTTGAATTCATCCAAGCTTCTTTAACAGCATCAGCAACTGTCTCATATCCACCTACAGTTTTTAAATCATTTAAGAATGCTTTTGATACAGGAGCAAACATGAAACTTGAAGATTGATACATAGCATAGAATAATGTATGTAAATCTTTGAATTTATAGTGTAAGTATCCTTCAGAGTCTACAAAGATTGAGCTAGCCATATATTGGTTCCAAGCAGCGTCAATTTCATCCCAAGTCTTAGCATCTTTAGTAGCTTTATAATAACTTTGAGCACCAGCTACTTCACTACTTGTACCAAAAGTTTCAGTTCCACGAACGAATGCAATATATTGGCTAAAATATAACTTATATGGAGTAATATAGTCGTCAGCGACTGCTTCAGTATTATTATATTTTGATAATGTTGAATTTTTTGATAAAGTAGTATATTTGATATGATCTTTAAGTTTGAACTTAAATTCATAAGCCATTCCTTCATCGTTTTCATCAACAGCTGTAATCAAATCGCTAAATTTAGTGCCTTCTCCACCATCAACTACAAGATCACCCATCCATCTATAGGCTTTGTCTTCTTTCTCATCAATTCTAGTACCAAAATAAGCACCTTGTACTAAACTAGCTAAATCCGAAGTTACTGATTCTTGTGAATTCATATAGTTTAATGTTGCAGGCTTGTCTGTTTCGTATGAATGATAGTAATTTTTCCAAGCAGAATTTTTTTCGTTAGCCATTGGGCTAGTAATACTACCTTCTTGAAGAACACCGTAACCATAACCTGGAATATAGTACCAGTCATTGCTACCTGGAGTAATACGAGTACTATAAGCTACATAGCTACCATCACCATATAAAGTTAAACCCGTAATGTTGTTATCAACAGCATACTTTTCAAGTAGTCCTAAGATTTTAGTACGTTCTTCATAAGATGCATTTGAATAACTATAACGAGTAGCATCTGAATGTCCACTTACTGTAACTGAGCCATTATCAACAGTTTTATGTTCTAGTTCAATAGTTTCAGTTGAATCAGAATTTTTACATGATGCAACAGAAATTGCTCCGATTGTTGCAAGTGAAATTAAACTTAATTTTTTAATAAATTTCTTCATTTAAATTTCTCCTCCTTGCCTTAATAGGCTGATTGATAGGAAAATTTGATTTCTCATCTTTAACTATCTTTGAGTAAAATTATACTATTTTAATTTTGAAATTCAAGTATATTTTGAAATTAAATTTAGTGAAAGTGCTTTCACAACTAATTTTAATCTATAAATAGTCTTGATAAGGACTGAAAACGCACATTCCAAGCACAAAAATGAATAAAGTTTCATAAAAAAGAGGAATTTTGAATTATATTTTTTTCAAAATTCCTACGTTTCTCTACATCATTTTATATAATTCGTTTTTATTTAATATAAATAATATTATTGTTAGAATAGCAAAAACAGTTCCTATCATAAGGTATGGTGCAAAGTTATACTTATTTCTTTTTCTCTTATCTACTCTTGCATCCTTAAATTCGATTAAGTCTTTATATTTATAATCTCCAGTAAACACACTTTTAAAAAGTCTATCAAAACCATAACCAAGGGAATCAAACACTCCTTCTCTTGTTGTACACGAAAGACCTGCAGCTCCGTAATTAAATACACATACGACAAAACTTGCGTCTAGATATGATTGAAGTCTATCAAAACCTTTTAAGGCGGCTACTAAAACAAATATAATAATAGATACTATACTTATAATTATATAATTTAATGTTTTATGTCCAAATACTTTCTTAAACCATGATTCTTCCTTCTCAGGAGACTTCACTACATTTATATTATTTTCAAACTCATTATTTTCCATAAATTTCACCTTTTAAAATTATTAAATGTATTATATAGATTTATAAATAATTTGTAAAGATAGATAAAGGAAGCCCGAAAGCTTCCTTTTCAAATTTATTTCACACTGATTAAGGCGTATAATTTCTTACCACGTCTAATTACAATGTATTCTCCGCCAATTGCATCTTCCTTAGTTAATGACTTAGTTAAATCATTACATTTGTCACCATTGATAGTAACTGCGTTATTAGAAATGAATTCTCTTGATTCTCTCTTACTCTTTGCAAGTCCCGATGAAATAAGGACATCAACAAGAGGAGTTCCATTTTCTATTTCATTTAAAGGTAAATCGTTGAATCCCATTTTAATTTCTTCTTTAGTTAAATCTTTAATATTACCTTTAAATAAAGCTTCACTAATCTTTAAAACTTCTTGATAAGCTTCTTCACCATGTAAGAATTTAATAACTTCATGAGCTAGAGTTTGTTGAGCAAGTCTATCCTCTGGTTTTTCTTTATGACGTCTTTCAATATCTTCAATTTCTTCCTTGCTTAAGAAAGTTAAGAACTTTAAGTAATCAATAACCTTTTCATCTTCAGAATTGATAAAGAATTGATACATTTCATATGGACTAGTCTTAGTCTTATCTAGCCAAATAGCTTTACCGTTTGTCTTACCGAACTTAGTACCATCACTCTTTGTTAGTAGTGGCATAGTAAATCCATAAAGTTCAACTCCACTCTTCTTTCTTGCAAGTTCAATACCTGCAGTAATATTCCCCCATTGATCTTGACCTGCAACTTGAAGCGTTACTCCATACTTATCATGTAAATGATTAAAGTCTAATGCTTGTAATATCATGTAAGTAAATTCAGTAAATGAAATACCTTCATCAAGTCTTCTTCTTACGATATCTTTTTGAAGCATATATGTTACGTTAAAATATTTACCATAATCACGTAAGAAATCAAGAATATTAATATCTTTCAACCATTCATAGTTATTAACAACTTCAAATCCAAATATATCATGAGCTTGTTTAGCCAAACAATCATAGTTATGCTTTACTTGTTCATAAGTAATCATAGGTCTTTCAGCTGTTGGTTTAGGATCTCCAATTAGTCCAGTTCCACCACCTACAAGTAAGATAGGATGATGACCTGCATCAGCTAATCTCTTTGAAATTAAGAAACTAGAGAAATGACCGATATGTAAACTATCTCCTGTTGGATCTGTTCCGATATAGAATGTCATTCCACCTTTGTTTAACTTTTCTTTTAAGTTTGGATCAGATACATCTTTAATTAATCCTCTCCACTCTAATTCTTCATAAATACCCATTTTAATATATCTCCTTTACATAAAAAAGACGCCCTCTATTATAAGGACGTCATAAACGCGGTACCACCTTAATTCAGCATATTTCTATACTGCACTTCATTGCTCAAAGCGTGAGCTAACGCTTAATCTCCATAATTGTAATTCATTTATATATAATTTATTCTTTTCACCAACCAGAATATCTCTACAATTTTTAACATATAAACTACTGTATTACTTCCTCGATTAATATATTCTTATTTTAACAAATATATAATACTTGTCAACTAGAAACTTTCTCTTCTAATTATTTTGTAAGGTAAAACAATTTTAATATTATCTACCTTTTCACCCTTAATAAGTTTAGTTAGAAGACGCATAGCGACTGCACCTATATCATAAACTGGTGTATCAATACAGCCTAGTCTAGGACGGGCAAGCAATGCATATTTAGTATTTTGATAACCACAAACTGAAATTTCTTCAGGAACCTTATGACCTTTATCAATCATAACATTCATAAATGATACAGCAATACTATCTCTAACACCGATAGCAGCGTCTACTTCATGAGTTTCAAAATATTCTTCAAAGTGTGGAGTATTAATTGATAAGTCTCCACTTGTTCTAAATACCTTAGATTCCATATTATGTTCTTCTAAAGCTTTAATATATCCTGCTTCCTTTAAAGAATTAACAGAATATTTAGTTACAGTTGAAAGAAGATAAATATTCTTTCTTCCTTTTTCTATGAGTTCGTTAGTAATATCATAACTAGCCTTGAAATAATCAATCGCAACACTTGGTAATTCAGGATCATCAGATATAACATTAGTTAATACTAATGGAATATTGGCATTACTTGCTTGTTCCTTTATAACATTCATTTGTCTAGTATCAAGTTCATCATTTAAAAGTAATATTCCATCAACTTGTTCAGCGACAACATCTCTAATAGTATCGTTAACTTCAGTTTCACCACTCATAGAGAAAATCTTAATGGAATAACTATATTTTTTAGCAATATCAATAATACCACCAAGTAATTGGCTTGTTGAAGCTCTAGTTACATCACTAAGCATAATACCAACTGTAGTAGTTTTGTGACTTGCAAGACCTCTTGCGATAGCATTAGGTCTATATCCTAACTCTTTTATAACCTTTAATACTTTATTTCTTGTAGCTTCATTAACCTTCTCTGGGTTGTTTAAAACACGAGAAACTGTTGCTAAACTAACCTCAGCTTTTCCTGCTACATCATAAATTGTTGCGTTAGACATTGAACTCACCTCTATAATAAGTATATCATTAATGAAACCGGTTTTCAATAAATTTTTGAAAACGCTTTAACAAACATAAAAAAATCCTACTCAAAATTAAGTAGGACTTAAAATTTTTATTTCATTGTATGAATTTTCATTGTATCAGTGATACCACAACCGATGTAAGAACCACCTAGAATTACAATCTTATCGCCTTTTTTAACAAGACCAGTTTCTTCAGCCTTCTTAGCAGCATATAAGAATAATTCGTCAGTTGAATGTTGTTCTTCAGCTAAGACTGGCTTAACACCCCAAACAAGACCTAATTGTTCATATCCCTTAGGATCAACAGTTACCGCAATAATAGGGCACTTAGGTCTGTATGCAGATACAACACGAGCAGTAACACCATGCATAGTTACACAAACAATAGCTTTAGCATCAATTTGGTATGAAGCAGCTACAGCAGCGTTACAAACTGTAGACAATGTGTCATCACCTAAATTTAAGCTATTCTTATGGAATCTTTCTTCATAGTTAATGTCATCTTCAGTAGCTAAAGCTATATCAGACATAGCTGTTACAGCTTCAACTGGGTATTTACCAGCAGCTGATTCACCTGAAAGCATAATACAACTAGTTCTGTCATAAATTGCGTTTGCTACGTCAGATACTTCAGCACGAGTAGGACGAGGATTCTTTTGCATAGAATCAAGCATTTGAGTAGCTGTTACTACAATCTTACCAGCTCTATAGCACTTAGAAATCATATCTTTTTGAATTGCAGGTAAATACTTGAACGCTACTTCAACACCCATGTCACCACGAGCTACCATTACACCATCAGCTGTATCAATAATATCATTCATATTTTGAATACCTTCAGTATTTTCAATCTTACAAATGATCTTAATATCCTTACCACCATGTTCATCAAGAAGTTTTCTCATTTCTAATACGTCAGCTTTTCTTCTTGTAAAACTAGCAGCTACATAGTCTACACCTTGCTCGCAACCGAAAATAAGGTCAGATCTGTCAGTTTCTGAAATAAATGGTTGATCAATAATAACATTTGGAATGTTAATAGATTTATGATTCTTAATAACTGCAGTATTTAATACCTTACATACTACATTTTCGCCTTCAACACTGTTTACCTCAAGTTCAATTGAACCATCATCAACTAAGATTTGGTCACCCTTCTTAACGAACTTTGCTAAATTCATATATGTAATACCACATTGAGTGCTATCACCTAAAGTATTATCATCAGGATGGATTGTAAATAAACTACCTTCAGTTAAAGTAGCTGCACCATCCTTAAAATCTTTAACTCTAATTTCAGGTCCCTTAGTATCAAGCATAATAGGAAGTGAGATACCAAGTTCTTCTCTTACCTCTTTAATTCTATCAATTCTTACCTTATGCTCCTCATGAGTTCCATGTGAAAAATTTAATCTGCAGCAGTTCATTCCGCCCTTAACCATCTTAATAAGCATTTCCTTGCTATCTACTGCAGGTCCTAATGTACAAATAATTTTAGTTTTCTTCATTATTTTGTACCTCCTTTACCACTCTTTATTATAATACAAAACTTTTTAATTTATAGTATTGTTTTTTTAAAATTGGACACATTTAAAAAAGAAGACTATATTCTAGTCCTCCTCTTTAGCATTACATGAAACCTTATTATAAGAATACTCGCAACAATGATCTATGCAGCACTCTGCTCTCTTCTTAATTGTTAATTTAGAGTTTTCTTCAACTATGGACCAATTAAATGTTTTCTCAAAAGCTCCATCAAGAAATACAAAAGGTATATCATTGATTAATGTATATTCACTAAAGTCATCTTTATCACACCAATTAACATCTATATCATCACTGTCTTTTAAATATTTCATTATTATTCCATATTTATTATTTTCACTTAAACATTTAATAAATATTTCTTTTGCTTCATCACTTATATTCATTTAAAATCACCAATATGTCTTATTTTACCATATTGCATATAAAAATGTTAATTATATACTTAATCCTTAAATCCAACAGGCTTTTTCTTAAAATCAGCTTTTGAAGCCATAAAGTCTTTTTCTTCATATCCCAAACGATATAAACATTTAAAGATATCACTTCTCTTATTTTCTAACTTACATGGTAAATCAATAAAATAATTTTGATAGAACATAAAATATCTAATAGATAAAACATTATTACTATAGATATATTTTTCCTTTCTAAAGAAATCAAATAATACTGAAATTTCTTCCTCAGATAATGTATCTAAAAATATTTGACGATTCATTACGAACTTTTCCATAAAAGCACCTCACAAAAATAAAATCTATGGTTATTATACCATAGATTTCATCATAATGTAAGCGCTTTTATTTAGTTATTTCCATTCATCAGGCATATTTCTTACTGTTCTCTCTTTGCCATCAATAGTAACCTTAGTTTTAATCCAATCACTATCTTTTAATTTAGTATAATTGTTAGAACAATATAAACCTACATTATATCCATTAGATGATACACATACATTACCATTCATGGCTTTATATCCTGATGTTTTAATATATTCTCCTCCGACAGCAACTCCAGTCTTTTTTGAATCACCTTTTGCATTAGCTTCAGCTTTAGCTATCACATAAGATTCATAAGTACTTGTTACATATACAGAGTCAGTGTATTTAGCAATTCTATCAATAAAGTCTTGAGTAGGGAATTGATTTTCGGTAATACCTGTATATTCATCAGTACCACAACAACAAGATACAACACACATCTTAGGCTTTATTAACTTTAGTAAGCAATCGTTACTAGATGTCTTTGATCCATGGTGACCTGCCTTAAACAATTCTACTTGTGGCAGTGTCTTATCACTAGTAGAACCATCATAATATTCAGCTAGTTTTTCTTCTCCTTGTTTTTCAAGGTCTCCCCCTAAGAAGAAATGCTTATCACCATAATTAAACATAGTAATTACAGAATTATTATTTTCATCTGATGCTTTGTTAAAATAGTAATAGTTATAAAGAATCTCAAAACTAATCTCTAGTCCGTCAGTTCCAGTACCTAGAATATATTTTCTTTGAGCACCATTTTGATTATTCCAGCACTCAGCACTTGTATAATGATTCTTTGCCTTTTCTCTTGCAGTTAAGTAATTCTTATAAGTAGTTGTAGTCTTAGTTGTATATGTAAAATCAATTACTGTATCTACACTATAATAATTAAATAAATTAGGGAAAGCTGAGATATGATCGGAATCTCCGTGTGTTGCAATAACGTATTCAAACTTCTTATCAGTACAATACTCATCTACATAATTAATAATTGTAGAACTTGAACCTTTTTCGCTACCTGCATCAATTAATATATCATTTTCTCCAGCTTTAATATAAATTGAATCTCCAGCAGATGAATTTCCTAGCATCATAAAATGAATTTGAAAATCATCATAAATAATCTCAGATACAGTTTGGCCGCTTCTATCAACAGAATCTGATTCACTAGTGCTTGTCTTATCATTCTTACTTGTAGTATCTTTTGTACTATCTTCTGGTTTTGAAAATAGTGAATTAAAATCAAAATCACAACTAGCAAGTGTTAAGCAAGAAAATGCAGTGATTGCGAATAATTTAATCTTTCTTAATTTTTTCATAAATTCCTCCCTATATTATATTTCTTAAAAATTATAACATTTATATTTAAATCTTAAAACAGTAAATTAAACAAAAAATATTATTTGAGATAATTAATATATTTAGTTATTGCCTATATTTAGAATATTATTAAAATTCCTTCAAACAATATTTTTTCATGAATTCAAATATTGCACCATTATCTTTATCCTCATAATAGGAAACCAACATTTTCTTAAATTGAAAAAACTTTATTTTCAGGAATAACTAGTAATCATTCACCTTAGAAATCAAATAATTGTTAGCAAACATTAAAGATGCTCTCTTATTTCTATCATTAAAAATTTGAATCTTCATACAATATAAACATAGCTCAATTGCTATATAAATTACTTCTTCTTATTTTTGTAATATTTCATCAATATGTTCTTTAATAACATTCTATATTGGTAATGGTGGTATATAAGCCCAACCTCCAATGGTTACAGGGACACACCCAATTCTTTCACCATAAGTATAAAATCTTTCATTGACAAGACTTGCAATAAAGCGGATCAGGAAATAATTAGATTTAGATGATAAAAAATCTTTATCCATAATAAATTCCTATGCATGTTTTAGATTTACTACTTCATGCTCATCTTCTCCTTTCATACCGCTAACAATACCATTATCTATAATTGTTTCCGTATCAGGAAATGTAGTTGCTATACGTTCAAGAATTGCTTGATCATATATATTTGATTTCATATTAATTCTTGCAAAATCAATATTTAATAAGACTCTAGAAGAAAATTCGTATTCAGTACATCCTAATTTTACTAGTTCATTATTTATCTTTCTAAGTTATTTCTTATATTCCTTTGCATCTTTTAATAATCTAGAGATGGAAATAAACAATTCATCCGAGTTCAAGTCAACATAAGTAGAAGTGTTACGACCTAACACACGTTTTCTAATGTAAATATATTTGTTACTATCTCTATCTTTAATTCCACTAAACCAATCATAAGTAATTAAATTTTATCTGGCATTAATTTCAGATCTTTGTTCTAATAATATTTGCACCCCAATTGTCAACTGCACAGTCTGATACGTAAGATATTATTTATTAATGTCGGTATAACTATATTTATCTTAATATAGTATTATATCTATCAAATAAAAATAAAAGATACATGGGATTTCCATATATCTAGTTAATTTCTTATATTATTTTAGTTATATCACTTGCAGTTTTCTTCTTAGGTCTTAATGGATCAACGTCACTATAGCCTACTGCAATAACAGCTACGATAGTTTCACATGCAGGAATATTACAAATATTTCTTAATAATTCTTCATTTCTTATACCCATTATAAGTGAATCAAGTCCTCTATTTTTCAAAGCTAAAACAAAATAAGCATTATTAAGTCCTAAATCATATAAACCAAAGCCATTACCAAGTTCTGATTCAGCCAGACCTGTTTCCTTACTAAATCCAGAGCGATTATTAACAAATGTTGTAATAACATATTTAGCATTCTTAGAACTTTCTTGATTAAATTCAGGTAAAGCATTATGTATTTGCTTTATTGAGTCAAGACTACTTGTTAAATAAAAGCGTGATACTTGACTATTTTTCCATGACGGACAATTTACTGAATCATCTATTGCATCAAGAATAATATTATCTGGTATATCTTTATTGATAAAGCTTCTTACACTTCTTCTTTTAAAAATCAAATCATTAAAATCCATATAATACACCTCATTTGATATTTAAATTATATCAATTTAATAATTGATTTACCACTCAAAATTAGACTATATCCATACGTAAATAAAGACTAAAATAATCACAATAAGGATGCAATTCAAGAAGTATCACCATTATAAACGATTGGAGCCTTAACTTATCTTATATTTGGAAAATTACACACATAAGATTAATTAAATAAACTAAGAACATTAAATATTTCAAGTTAATTAAAAAAATAGTATAACAAGAACATATAGTAATTTAAGATAATTGGCAAATGCTAAGTTATTGCCAAAAGAATTTTTTAAAGGTAAGTTTAGTGATTTATTCTAAATTTAAAAACAAGAAAATTTTAAGAAAAGTATTACACAAAAAACAAAATTTATGCTAAAATACAAACATCGAGTAGCTAAAAGCGTAAGTCCAGAGAAAAGGACTTATGCTTTTTTTTGCTTGAAAAAACAAAAAGGAGTGTGTAAAAATGGAAGGAACACAAAAAAACAAAATAGCTGAAGCCCCAATGAAAAAGTTGTTATTAAAAATGGGACTACCAATGATTATTTCCATGGTACTACAAGCATTATACAATGTTATTGATAGTATATTTGTAGCAAA
>CAVCUQ010000026.1:0-20311 GCA_963605425.1 uncultured Eubacteriales bacterium | reverse complement strand
TTAGATTATTACCTTAGTAGTTTGTGATGAATATAAATGTAGCGCCGTATACGAGGCCCGTACGTACGGTGCAATGGGAGGGACAAAAGAATTTATTTACTTTCTTTCCTCTACCCTATTGAATATCAGCTAGATAACCTTTTGATTAGTTAAAAGGCTATAAGATTATATCTTTAAACGTTTTTATTTCCCTAAAACTAATAAAAAAATCAAGATTTTAGGGAATTAAGAGCTATAAAATAAAAAAACTATTGTTAAATGAATGTCTAATTCCCTAAAAGTTAATAATAAAAGTAAATTCAAGGGAAGTATAAACTTTACAATTTGAAATAAATTGCTTAAAATATAGATATAATTCCCTAAAAGTTAATTAAAAATAGTGATTTTAGGGAAATAGGAGGCTAATATGCAAATTATTGGAAGAAGTTATGAACAAAAAGAATTAGAATTATGTTTAAAATCTCGAAAGTCAGAACTTGTTGCTATATATGGAAGATATAGAATTGGTAAAACTTTCTTAATTAGAAATTTCTTTGGGTTTAAGTTTTCATTTTATGCAAGTGGGGTAAATAATACCTCAAATAGTATTCAACTAAAGAACTTTTCTTCTTCACTTACTCAATATGGACTCCAAACACCAGGAATGATCAAAGACTGGTTTGATGCATTCAAACTATTAAAAGAACTGTTAGAAAAAAATGAAGTGTATCGAGATCCAGTTTATAATAAACGTATTATATTTTTAGATGAAGTGCCATGGATGGATACTAAAAGAAGTGATTTTAAAGCAGCTTTAGATTTATTTTGGAACACATATGCCTCAGCTAAAGATGATATTATCCTAATTGTTTGTGGTTCAGCTACATCATGGATTATGAATAATATGGTTAAAGATCAAGGTGGATTTTATAATCGAATCACTCATAAAATTCATCTATTACCGTTTACTTTAAAGGAATGTTTACTTTATTCTAGATATTTAAATTTAAACTATAATGAGGAACAAGTTACAAGATGTTATATGGTATTTGGTGGAGTTCCTTATTATTATGACTTAATTAACCCAGAGCTTAGTTTGGATCAAAATATTGATAACCTATGTTTCAAAGAAAATGGCCAGTTACATGATGAATACTTTGCTTTGTTTAAGTCATTGTTTTCTATTAATGGAAAACATAGAGATATTATAGAAGCCTTGATGAAGAAAAGCTCTGGTATGCAAAGAAAAGAACTCGCTAGTATTAAAAGTATTGGTGATGGTAAGTCTTTAACCTGTGCCTTAGAAGAATTATTAGAATGTGGTTTTATAAGGGCTTATGATAATTATAAAACAAGTAAAAACGGAAAGTTCTTTCAACTTATAGATCCTTTTGTTTTATTTGCAAAAACATTTTTAATAAAAGCTGAGTTTAATTCATGGCTATCTTTTATAAATACACCTAAGTATTATTCTTGGTGTGGTCATGCATTCGAAATTGTTTGTTTAAATAATATAGACTCTATAAAGAAAACACTAGGTATCAGCGGAGTTATGACTAAAGAGTATTCATGGAGAAGTAAGGAAGCTGAAAAAGGCGCACAAATAGATCTTTTAATTCATAGAAAAGATATGGTAATAAATGTTTGTGAAATGAAATATTCATCTAGTCCATATGTAATAACTAAGGACTATCAAGATAATTTAAAAAATAAGCTAGAATCATTTATGTTAGAAATGAAACCAAAAGAACAATTGGTATTAACTCTTATTTCATTTAATGGTTTACAGAATAATAATTATTCAGATTTATTTTTAAAAGTGATTGAAGGAAAGGATTTATTTGAATAATTAGACTTTAGAATACTATAATTAATCATGCTTAATTGTATGATAAATAAATTTATGCTATACTATTAAAAGATTATATATGAGAGGTTATTTTATATGACATCACCTAATTGTAGAAACATAGTACCAGCTGATAAACTCTGGAATATTGCTTTAGAATTTATCGGAAGAATAGATAATAAACAAAAAGAATATAATTTAAAGTTAGCATATATTGTTTATAAATATTCTAAAATATCAGTAACAGCTCCTACAACTTTAAAGAATTTAGTATTTTTATCATGCTTTTATAATGTAGGTAAATTAAATAGAGGTTATGAAAATTCAGAATTCCAAACATATCTATTTTTAAAATATTTTTCACCACTTAAAGACTTTTCCGAAATCTTACTTTTAAATTCACGACTTCCTATTGCAGGAAACTTCAGAATATGTCAATCATTTACTGATAATTATATTAAGCTTGGTTCTAAAGAAAAAGCTTTAGAGAAGACTTTAGAAGAGAAAGAAAGATATAATTTAATTGATATAACTAACTTAAAGAGGCTAGTAAGATTAACTGATTTTGATTATGAATTTAATTCATGTCATTATAAGACAGAAGTATATAAGGTTATATCATCTACATTCTTTGATTTAAATGAAAGAAATAATTTCTTCTTAATGTTATCATCATTATTTGAAATGTATTCCTTTGAAACACTAAACCACTCAAAGACTACAGCTCAAATAGCCTTTCAATTAGCTGAGAACCTTAAGGTTCCGTCTAGAAGATGTAAGATTATCTATGTTGCAGGACTATGTCATGACTTAGGTAAGGTTAATATTCCTCTTGATGTCTTAGAAAAACAAGGAAAATTAACTGATGAAGAATTTAAGAAGATGCAACTGCATGTTACATATACAAAAGAAATACTTGATCAAAAGATAGATTATGAAATTATTGAAATAGCTTATAGACATCATGAAAGATTAAATGGTTCAGGATATCCTAATAAACTTACACATAATCAAATGACAATAGATCAAGAAATACTTCAAGTAGCTGATGTAATGAGTGCTCTTTTAATGAAGAGAAGTTATAAAGAAGAATTCTCATGGGAAAACTGTCTTGAAATATTAGATAGACAAACAGGAGAAGGAAAGTTTAACCCTGTTATTATTGAATGCTTAAAGAATTCAAGGGAAGAAATAGAAAACATTATTAAAGAGACATTAGTTGAATCTGAAAATGTTTATAAACAAATTGAAGAAGAGAAGATTAAATATAATCAAATTAAGTAATTTATAGGCTTCATAGGGTTAATACCTTATGAGGCTTTTTAAATAGAAAAAAGATTGAAATTATAAAACTTCAATATCTATTTTAATTCATATTTAATTGTTAGGTCATTTCCTTTAACTGATACATGAGCTATACTACCGCATAGAAGAGGAATTTGAGGCTTTAAATGACCGAAGTCCGCATTTATAATAATTGGTACACCTAAATCTTTTAGTGTATCTATAATTGCATCATTCATCGTTAGCCCGCAGAAAGAAGTATTATATTTATATGGTCTTCCAATCATGATTGCACTAACATTTTTAAACCAACCTGCACGTTTAAATTGAAGTAAAGCAAGTTTTAAATTCCAAGCTTCTAGATCACAAGATTCTAAAAACCAAATAATCTTATCATCTCTATATTTATTAATAAAGTTATCTACATTATCATATTTGGTTCCTACTAGATATGTTAGACAATCAATACAACCGCCAATTAAACGACCTTTTACATTAATATTATTATCATTTACTAATATTAATTTTTTTTTAGTATCTAGGTTGTAACCCACATATGGATTATTTTCATCTTTTAAAGAATTTAGTTCAAAGAAAGAATAACCTTTAAACTCTAATTTTTCACTTTTCATTAAACTTAAAGCATCTAGATGAGATTCTTCAAGTTTAAGGCTTCCAAATTCAGGGGCGTTGTAGCCATATATGCTAGCTACATCAGATATTGTAGTGAGTAAAAAGGAGATATTTGTATTATCAGAATAACCCATAAAGAAAGTAGGAGGAAGACTATTTATATATTCAAAGTCTATATAATCTATGATTTCACCTTCTAGATTTCCGCCACCAACTGATAATATAAAATTATTTTCTTTATAACTATCTAGAAATTCTTTCGCACATAAAAAGGCAGTATTTGATCTAGGACCATTAGATAAAAAGATATTAGGTCCTTTAATAACATTAATTCCTTCGTCTTCAAAATGTTTGATAGCCATTAAAAGACGAGAATAGTAAGGCTCAGTTGTACAACCAAAAGATGGGGCTATTAAATTGATTTTGTTCTTTAAAAAGTGTGGATATTTCATATAATCACCTAAGTTAATTATATCAATTTTTATGTAAATTGAAAACTTATAATTTTAATGTTATAATCAAGTAAATATTGTTTAAAGGAGGCCTTTTCTCATGGGTTTTAGACCAGATATATTCATTGAAAAAGAAGAAAAAGTAAAAGGTGAAAAAGGATTTTTACCATCAAGATATGAATATCAATCACTTGAATATAATCAATTAAAATACAATTTAACTTACGCACAAAATGATGAGATTTTTAACAATGATACTATTCACATATATGTGCGTGAATATAGACATACTTTATTTAAATTCATATTATGTGAAAACATTAATGATTTAGAAAAGTTTGACTATTCTAATCTAAGATTGAAAGACTTTGCATCTAACAGGCAGCTTGAACACTTTGATATAAAGTCATTTAATTTAGAAAAAGTTGTTACTGTTATAGTATTAAATGATACTATAAATAATATAGAATTAGTTAAAAGATTTTGTTTCTTAAATTCTTTTGAAGATAAGAATAAATACCAAAATTGTTTTAGATTTGATAATAATAAGAATATAGTATATTCATATAAGAGACTTAGAGACTATACAGCTATGTATAGATTATATAAAACAGCTATTAAATTTGACTTAGCATTCGATTCATTCGGGGAGGTAAAAGATTAATGGGTTTATTTAAATTAAATAAATATGTATATTTAGTATTATCTATAGTATTCTTTGCCTTAGGTATTTTATTTACAGTATTATCTAGTATTTTAGGAAATAAAGCATTACTTTATATAGCAGTTATCGCCTTCTTATTCTTTACCCTTTCTATGCAAGCTTTCATGAGTAAGATTGTAGGGGCTAGAGTTAGAAAAAATATGTATAAGAAAAGATATTATGAACTTGTAAGTGAAGAAGAATTAGTAAACAAATTAAAAGAAAATAAATTTACATTTAAGAAAAATAAGTTTGGTGTAGTAGCTATTAAGCTTGATGGCTCTACTTGTTTTAAAGTTACTATTGTAGATGATGTAGATGTATATCTTTCTGATGATAAAGATAAGATTGAAGATAAGAAGACTAAAGGCATTGAATATGCAACTAGTTTAATTGGTTTTGAATTATATACTAACAATAAGAATAATATCTATGAAAAGAGTGAAAACTTATCTTTTACAGGAGATAAGGTGTTCTATACAGCATTTAATTATGATATAGAAAAGAATAGAATAGTTGAATGTAATGCAATAGATCCTGAAAAGCACTTAGATAATTATAATAAGCTCAAAGATATACTAGGGCTTAAAGAGATAAAGTAATATGAATGAAATTGTAAGACCTTATAAACCTGAGATTACTAATTGTCCTTGTTGTAATACTAAACTTGAATATAAATATACAGTATCCAATAAGGTTATTCAGTTTTCAAGTGGTGCTAGATTTAGAATTAAGAATTTAGGTTATGTATGTCCTAACAAAGAGTGCAAAGCTCATGATGTAATCTTTACCAGCCAAACAGCCGCTAAATTTTGCCTTAAAGGTTATACTTATTCATCTAAGGTTATAGGTTATATTACTATACTTAAGATGGAAGGGGTATCAAGAGATAAGATTTGTGCTCGTCTTTCTTTACTTGGAATTGATATTAGTGATAGAAATATAGATAACATAGCTGAGCGTGAAATAGCTAACTTTGATATTGATTATAAGAGTAAAATTAAAGAAGAATATGATTTTATGTATAACAATTATGGTCAGGTTAGACTTTCTATCGATAGTTTATGTGTACTCAAAAAGAGAATAGTAGCTGTAAGAAACGCTTTTAATAATGCACTTATAGGTTTTCATTTACTTGATGAAAATGATTATGATACTCTAAAGCCAATTTTAAAAGAATATATAAATGATCCTAGAGTTAAATCTATTATTACAGTTAGAAAGAATACTAATTTTTATAAGTGTTTAAATGAATGTCTAGAAGATAACAATAATATTGAAATATTACATTATTTAAAATTTGAAATATAGAATACATGGGATAAAACTCATGTATTTTTTTGAATTTCAAGACATGGGAAAAATACAATATACAAAATATTTGACAAAAAAACATAAAAAATAAATATAATTTACCAAATTTATTTACAAATAAAATTTTATTTGATATAATATTTTTGTTAAATTAAGAAAGGGAGCATATCTATGAAAGAAAACTCAGAATCAAAAGAAAAAGAATTAGATAAATATGATAGATTAATACTTAAATATTTACAAGAAGATGGTTCTATTTCGAATCTAGAACTTTCAAAACGTATTGGACTTGCACCTTCAAGCTGTCTTATTAGAACTAAGGCACTTAGGGATAATGGAATAATTCAAAAATCATCAATTATTGTTGATGAAAAGAAACTAGGTTATGGTATTGTTGCGTTTGCACGTGTTAATGTAGAAAAACTTACAAGAGAAATTAGTGATAATTTTGTTGAAACAATTAAAAATATTCCTCAAGTAGTTGAATGTTATACTATTACAGGAGATGGTTCATTCCTTCTTAAAGTAGTAGCTAAAGATTTGAAGGAATATAGAGATTTTGTTGTAGATAAGATTATGGCTATTGATCATGTTTCAAGTGTTGTATCTAGTCTTGTAGCTGATCAAAACAAGATATCAACAGTCATTCCGTTAGAATAGTTTTAAAAAGGCCTAATACTTAGGTCTTTTTTTATGGAGGAAAATTATATGAAAGGTTTATTTAAATGGGTTAAAAAATATACTATACATTTAATTGTTATTATTGTTTTATTACTATCTCTTGAATGGTTATATTCATATTTATCACAAATTGTAGCTTATGCAATTGCGTTAATTAATAATGAAGATTTATCTAGTCAAACCTATATCCCACAGTTTTTATCAAATAGAATTATTGAAACAAATAGTGTAAATGGACTAGGCTTTGCGATAGGTGTACTTGCAATTATGCTTATTGCACTTCAATTTACTAGATCTAGTTTAAGATTCTTATCTAACTATATGCAAGGTGTTGTAACTCAAAATATTTCTCGTGATATGAGATATAAGTTCTATGATAGAGTTTCAGATTTATCTTATAGCCAGATGAATAAATTAGACAATGGTAATTTACTTCAAAGAGCTACAAGTGATGTTGAGACTACATCTAATTTCTTAGGTACTAACTTAACTGGTTTAATTGATACTATTTTTACTGTTATTGTAGGTACTGTTCGTATGAGTATGATTAGTTATCAAATGACATTAGTAGGTTTAATAGTTATACCGGTTACAGTTATATCTAGTATTTTATATTATAATTATGTAACTAAGCTTATTGATAAGATGGAAGCTAAGGAAGCGAAAATGACTACTGATATTGAGGAAAACATCAATTCTATACGTGTAGTTAAGGCTTTTGCAAATGAAAAATATGAAATAGATAAAATGGATAAGGATAACAAAGCTTATTGCGCAGCTGATTTTATAGTAAATAAATTGATGTCTCTTTATTGGGCATTATCTGATACTATAACTCTTGCACAATACTTTGTAGCTATATTAATTGGTATTAAATTAACTAAAGATGGAAGTATTACCATGAGCCAAATGGTTGCTTGTCTAGGTTTGCTTGAAATGGTTGTTTGGCCTCTTAGAGGTTTAGGTAGAACAGTATCAGATTTCTCTAAAGCACGTGTTAGTTCAAGTAGAGTTAATGAAATTATTGACTTACCTAGCGAATTTGAAGTTGATGGCCACTTAAAACCTGAAATTAGTGGAAATATCGTATTTAATAATGTTTCTTTTAAATTTGATGATGAAACTCATCATTTACTTGATAATGTATCTTTTACTATCAATAGAGGAGAGACAGTAGCTATCGTTGGTAAAACTGGTTCAGGTAAGTCGACAATATGTAACCTCTTAACTCGTTTCCTTGAAATAGATAATGGGGATATCTTACTAGATGGTGTATCTATTAGAAACATAGATAAGAAATATTTAAGAAAAAATGTAAGAATAGTTCTTCAAGATCCTTTCCTATATTCTAAATCGGTCTATGAAAATATTTCAATTATGGATTCTAATATGAGCAAAGAAAAGGTATATGAAGTATCTAAGATAGCTGATATCTATGATGAAATAAAAAACTTTAAGAACGGTTATAATACTCAAGTAGGTGAAAAAGGTACCACTTTATCAGGTGGTCAAAAACAAAGAGTTGCAATCGCAAGAATCCTTACTAGTGATGCAAGTGTCCTTATCTTTGATGATTCACTATCAGCTCTTGACACAAAAACTGATTTACTTATAAGAGAAGCATTAAAGAAACATAATAAAGATCAAACAATGATTATCATTACGCATAGAATTACAACAGCTAAGGAAGCTGATAAGATTATTGTTTTAAATAATGGTACTGTTGAGGCTATAGGAACTCATGAAGAGCTTAAGAATAATGGCTTATATAGTGCTTTATGGAATATTCAAGGTAAACTTGAAGATGAGTTTATGCATATAGTAAAGGATGGTGAGTAAGATGGAAGATGAAGTTTTAACAGAAGAACCCATTAAACACGCAAGTCTTAATACGTGGAAACAAATTATTAAATGTATGTGGCTTGATAAAGTTGGAGTAATTGGTATGCTTATTGCTTGTGTAATTGAATCAGCTATCGATGTTACTTATCCTCTTTTAAATAAGTATGCTCTTGAACATTATTTTATATCAAATCCTGATTACTCATCGCTTTCTTGGTTTATTCCTGTATATTCGCTGATATGCCTTTTATTCGGACTTGCTACTTATTTATTCTTGCGTTTTGTAGGTCGTGTTCAAATTAATACTGCTTATAACTTAAGAAAACAAAGTTTTGAACAATTACAAAAATTATCATTTTCCTACTATGATGTAACTCAGTCTGGTTGGATTATGTCACGTGTTACAAGCGATTCAAGAAGACTAGCTGAAATATTATCATGGGGTTTACATAGTATTTTATGGGGATTACTTGATGTACTCGGCATAATTATAATTATGTTTACCCTAGTAGATTATAGACTTGCTTTAGTATCTATTTCTGTTTTACCTATTCTTTGTATATTTACTTATTTTATTAATAAGATAATTCTTAAAAGATATAGAGCTTCAAGAAAAGAAAATGGTGAGGTTACAAGTAAATTCTCTGAAGGTTTCCTTGGAAGTAAGACTACTAAATCACTTGTTATTGAAGAAGCTAATAAGAAGGAATTTAATTCAGTATCTAATAGATATAGAAAAGTAACCTTAAGAGCTATTGCAATATCAAGTTTCTTTGGACCTTTTGCATTTTTATTAACTTATGTGGATGTATCCCTAGTAATGAGATCAGGTCTTTGGTTTGGTTTGAGCGGAGCTGCTATCTATATTGGTATAGATTATACTTTAAAGATGTTTGGCCCAATTCTAGACATGGCTCAAGTACTTGGTGATTTTAAACAAGCAGAAGCTTCAGCTGAAAGAATAATATCATTAATTAATACTAAGCCAGGTATTACTGATACTAAGGAAGTTGAAAAAGAGTATGGTACTACTTTAAATCCAAAAGAAGAAAACTATCCTCATCTTTTAGGTGACGTAGAATTTAGGCATGTTTCTTTCTCTTATAATGAATCAAAAGAAGTATTACATGATTTTAATTTAAATGTTAAAAGAGGCTCTAGTGTCGCTTTAGTAGGACATACAGGATCTGGCAAATCTACTGTTATCAATTTATTATCAAGGTTCTATGAACCTACTAAAGGTGAAATATTAATAGACGGAGTTAATTATAAAGAACGTTCAACCGGATGGTTACATCGTAATTTAGGTTATGTTTTACAAACACCTCAATTGTTTTCATGTTCGATTTTAGAAAATGTAAGATATGGTAATTTAAAAGCTACTGATGAAGAATGTATTAAAGCATTAGAACTCGTAGACGCGAAAGAATTTATTGAAAAATTACCTGATAAATATAACACCTTAGTTGGCGGAGGAGGTTCTAGACTTTCCCTTGGTGAAAGACAATTAATCTCATTTGCTAGAGCTATCGTAGCTGATCCTAAACTTCTAATACTTGATGAGGCCACATCTAGTATTGATACAAGAAGTGAAGAAAAAATTCAAAATGCAATAGGTAAGGTATTAAAGGGAAGAACTAGCTTTATTGTAGCTCATAGATTATCTACTATTACTAATTGTGATTTGATTATCGTTATGGATAAAGGTCTAATTGTTGAAAGCGGAACACATAGCCAGCTTCTACATAAAAAAGGTTATTATTTTGAATTATATAAGAATCAATTTCAAAAGGATTTAGAGGGCATTAGAGAAGAATAATTTTTCTTGAAAGAGAATTTAAAATAATATATAATATGTGTGTAAATCGGTGATAAAGATAAGTAATGTTATTAAAAGTATTTAAGAGAAGCTGTGGTTGGTGAAAACAGTATATGATTAGATAACATGAATCTACTTTGGAGATTTTATAAATTAAAAAAGAGCTAATCAAATTGATTAGAATTAAGGTGGCACCGCGAGTTATTCGTCCTTAAGATTTTTAAAAAAGTCTTAGGGACTTTTTTATATAAAAAGAGGTATAAAATGTTAGATATTAAATTTGTAAGAGAAAATGTGGAACTTGTAAAAGAAAATATTAGAAAGAAGTTCCAAGATGAAAAACTTCCTCTAGTTGATGAAGTTGTAGCTTTAGATAAGGAAATTAGAGCTATTAAGACTGAAGTTGAAGCACTTAAAGCTAAGAAAAATAAAGCAAGTAGCGAAATTGGTGCTTTAATGAGAGAAGGAAAGAAGGAAGAAGCACAAAAGGTTAAGGAATCAGTTAATGAATATGCTCATTTAATTGATGAACTTGATACTAAACTACCTGCTTTAAATGAAGAATTCTTAAAGAAGATGTATGTAATTCCTAATATCGTTGATCCTTCAGTTCCTGTTGGTAAAAACGATGAATTCAATGTTGAAAATGAAAAGTTTGGTGAACCTGTTGTTCCAGCTTATGAAATTCCATTTCATGGAGATATTATGGAACGTTTCAATGGTCTTGATAAAGATGCAAGTGCTAGAACAAGTGGTTATGGTTTCTACTACCTAATTGGTGATATGGCACAATTACATTCAGCTATGCTTGCATATGCAAGAGATTTCATGATTAAGGCTGGATTTACTTACTGTATTCCTCCATTTATGATTCACTCTGATGTTGTAAATGGTGTTATGAGCTTTGCGGAAATGGAAAACATGATGTATAAGATTGAGGGTGAAGACTTATACCTAATTGGTACTAGTGAACACTCTATGATTGGTAGATTTAAAGGTCAAATCGTTAAAGAACAATCTTTACCACTTACTTTAACAAGCTACTCTCCATGTTTTAGAAAAGAAGTAGGAGCTCATGGTATTGAAGAAAGAGGTGTGTATAGAGTACACCAATTCGAAAAGGAAGAAATGATTGTTATCTGTAAGCCAGAAGAATCTATGTCTTGGTATAACAAGTTATGGAAGCTTACTGTTGATTATTTTAGAAGCCTTGATGTACCTGTAAGAACACTTGAATGTTGTACTGGTGATTTAGCTGACCTTAAAGTTAAGTCTTGTGATGTAGAAGCTTGGTCTCCACGTCAAAAGAAGTACTTTGAAGTTGGTTCTTGTTCAACATTAGGTGATGCGCAAGCTAGAAGACTTGGTATTCGTTATAAAGACAGCGATGGAACACATCTATGTCACACATTAAATAATACTGTAGTAGCTTCTCCACGTGGACTTATTGCAGTACTTGAAAATAACTATAATGAGGATGGTTCAATCAATGTTCCAGTTGCTTTACGTCCTTATATGGGTGGTAAGGAAAAACTTATACCTTTAAAATAATAATTTATCCTCCTTTTTAAGGGGGATTTTTTAAAAGGAGATTAATTATGGAAAAAGAAGAATTTATTATTCATAGAAAAAATATAGTAAAGAATCAAGAGAATAACTCAATTTTAATTGCATTTGCATCTAAAGAAGTTGAAGATAATTATGTTGTTAATAAGAATTTCTTTTATTCTACTGGTATAAATGAGGATTCAGATAAACTTATTATAGAAAAAGATTTTGAAGGTAATATACATGAATATTTGTTTATTAAACCTTATGATCCTATTAAAGAAAAGTGGATTGGAAGAGGTTTAAACAAAGAAGAGGCCTATAATATATCTGGTATTGATGATATTCATTACCTTGATGAATTTGATAACTTTGTAGCAGATTTACTTACAAAATATAATACAGTATATCTAGATTTTGAAGAAAAAACTGATAACTATCTAACTGATATCGATCAATATGCAAATAATTTACTTAAGATTAATACACATGTTAAGTTTTTAAATGCAAATAACTTATTTAAAATCGCACGTACTATTAAGACTAAAAGTGAAATAGAAGAGATAAAGAAGGCTATCCATATCACACGTCTTGGTATTGAAGAATTACTTAAGAATAGTAAAGATAATTTAAAAGAATATCAATTAGAATCTTATTTTGATCAAAGTATCAAATATAATGGTGCAAATGGTTATGCCTTTGGTACTATAGCAGCTAGTGGTAAGAACTCTTGTTGTCTTCATTATTCAGCTAATAAAGATACAATGCATAATGGAGATTTAATCTTATTTGATTTAGGTTCAACATATAATTACTATTGTTCTGATATTTCTAGAACTTTTCCTGTTAATGGGAAGTTTACTCCTCGCCAAAGACAAATATATGAAATTGTTTTAAATGGTCAAAAACTTATGTTTGAAAATATGAAACCTGGTATTACACAAAAAGAATTAAATCAAATTCTTATAAAATATTATGCTAAAGAGTTAAAGGCTATTGGTTTAATTAAAGAAGACAGTGAAGTATCTAAATATTATTTCCATGGAGTATCTCATCATATGGGATTAGATTGTCATGATCTATGTGTATATGGTCCTTTAGAAGAAGGAAATGTAATTTCTAATGAACCAGGATTATATATTAAAGAAGAAAATATCGGTATTCGTATTGAGGATGATGTTTTAATTACTCGTGATGGTTGTATAAATTTATCAAGTGAAATTATTAAAGAGATAGATGATATTGAAAAGTTTATGGCTTTAAATAATAAAAATATTATTAAATAGATTTTATTTAATAAATTGTGTTAAAATAAAAGTATATAGAAAGGATAGTGATACATATGTCTAATTATTTAAATTTTAAATCTGATTTTAAAACCTATGTTAATGATAGTATTTTTATTGATAAATCAAGTTTGATATCAACTACTAATTACTATCTAAATAAACCTAATGATAAGTATATGTGTGTCACTAGACCTCGTCGTTTCGGTAAAACTATGGCTCTTTCTATGCTTAATGCTTATTATTCTAAAGGATGTAATTCACGCGATATATTTGACAATTTAAATATATCTAAAGATCCTTCATATCTAGATCATTTAAATAAACATAATGTAATATACATCGATATGGCTGCCTTATATGCTAATTTATATGATAAAAATTTATTTGTATATAAATTGAAAAACTTAATATATGAAGATTTATTAGAGGAATATTCTACTTTAAATTTAAATTATGATACAAGTGATGGAACGTTTTTGTCACAAGCATTTAAAAAAGTATATTCATTAACTGATGAAAAATTTATCTTCTTAATTGATGAATGGGATGTTATTTTTAGAGAAGAAGAAACTAATACAAAATTAATTAATGAATATATTATGTTCTTAAGAGGTTTATTTAAAAATGGTGAAGTATCTCCTGCTATAGAACTTGTTTACATGACTGGAATACTTCCAATGAAACGTTATACTACACAGTCAGCTTTAAATAATTTTAATGATTATGATATGGTTGAATCATCCCCTATAGAAACATGTGCTGGATTTACTGAAGATGAAGTTAAAAAACTATGTCTTTTACATAATAGAAATTTTGAAGAAATTAAATATTGGTATAATGGATATATATTAAATAATAAATCATTATATAATCCTAAATCAGTAGTAATGGCCATACTAAAAAATGCTTGTAGTGATTATTGGGCTAAAACAAGTGCCACAGAGGCTGTCGCTAGTTACATGAATTATCAAAATGGTGCATTAAAGGATGTTATTATTAAGATGATAACCGGTGAGAAGATATCAATTAATGTATCAAAGTTCACAAATGACTTGACTGAAATAAATTCAATAGATTCAGCCTTAACAGTTTTAATTCATTTAGGATATCTAGGTTTTGATTCTTCCTCTTCTACTTGTTTTATTCCAAATTATGAGATAAGACAAGAATTTCAAAATGCAATTGAAGAATTGCATTGGAAAGAAATTATAAATCCAATATCTAATTCTATGAAATTATATGAAGAAACACTTCAAGGTAATACGTCATTTATAAATGAAACATTAGATTATAATCATAAAGAATTAGCTGGACCATTTAATAAGAATAAAGAAGATATATTAGGAGTAATAGTACAAATATCTTATTACAGTATTAAAAAGTATTATGATATTCTAAAAGAGCCAAGTACTACTAAGGGAAGAGCTGACTTGGTATTTAAGCCAAGAGATTGTTATCATATTCCTTTTATTATAGAACTCAAAGCTGATGAAAGTGCAGATAAAGCTTTAGAGCAAATAAAGAATAAAGAATATATTGAGACATTAGGTTCTTATAAAGGTAAAGTATTACTACTTGGTATTTCTTATAATTCGGAAACACTTAAGCATGATAGCAAAGTAGAAACAATAGAAATTTAAATAGATAAGCATAACAGTAATATTTATTGTTGTGCTTTCTTTGATTTTATAGTTCCTTTTATAACAAAATTAATTTTAGTGTTGTTTAATGTTACTTAATAAGATATAATGATTTAGGGCTTACTCCCTATATTTTTTATTTGTCCTAATTAATTAGGCAAAAAAAAAACTAATAAGGAGTTTATTTCATGAAAAATACTAAATTTATATTTGTTACTGGTGGAGTTGTTTCTTCCCTTGGAAAAGGTATTGTAGCTTCTAGTGTAGGAAGACTTTTAAAACAACGTGGATTAAAGGTATTTATGCAAAAGTTTGATCCATATATTAATGTAGACCCAGGAACTATGTCTCCATATCAACATGGTGAAGTTTTTGTAACTGATGATGGAGCTGAAACAGACCTTGATTTAGGTCACTATGAAAGATTTATTGATGAATCTTTAACTAAAGAATCTAATATTACTACAGGTAGAGTTTATCAATCTGTTATTAATAAAGAGAGAAAAGGAGAATATCTTGGTGCTACTGTCCAAGTTATTCCTCATATTACTAATGAGATTAAATCTAAATTAGTAAAGGCAGCTGAAGTATCTAACGCTGATGTAATTATTACTGAAATTGGTGGAACTGTTGGTGACATCGAATCTACTCCATTCCTTGAAGCTATAAGACAAGCTAGAAGAGATTTTGGATATGAAAATACTTTATATATTCATACAACTTTAGTCCCTTATTTACACGCCGCTGGTGAAATTAAAACAAAACCAACTCAACACTCTGTAAAGGAACTTAGAGGTATTGGTATTCAACCTGATATTATTGTTTTAAGAAGTGAGGTTGAATTAAGCAAGGAACAAAAAAATAAGATTTCTATCTTCTGTGATGTTAGACCTGAAGCTGTAATTGAATCTGTAGATTGTAAGTATTTATATGAGATTGTAAATAAATTACATGATCAAAAGATAGATGATGTTATTCTAGAACACTTTAAGATTAATGCACCTGAAGCTGATTTAGAGGGTTGGAATAACTTTATTGAGAGAGTTAAGAATCTAAAAGACAGTGTAAGAATTGCTCTTGTAGGTAAATATATTGCACTGCAAGATGCCTACATTTCCGTTCATGAAGCACTTAAAGCTGCAGGATATGCAGATGGTATCAATGTTGAAATTAAATCAGTTCAAGCTGAAGATATCAATGATTCTAATGCAAAAGATTATTTATCTGATGTAGATGGTATCTTAGTTCCTGGTGGATTTGGTAATCGTGGTTGTGATGGTAAGATGGCTGCAATCAAATACGCTAGATTAAATAAGATTCCATTCCTTGGAATATGTCTTGGTATGCAATTAACTTGTATTGAATATGCTAAAGATGAATTTGGAATTAACGATGCAAACTCTAGTGAAATTGATCCTAATACTAAGCATCCTATTATTGATTACTTACCAGACCAATATAAGGGAATCAATCTCGGTGGTACACTTCGTCTTGGTGCTTATGAATGTAAACTTACAGATGGAAGTTTAGCACATAAATTATACGAGGCTGATTTAATTAAAGAACGTCACAGACATAGATATGAATTCAATAATGAATTTGAATATATTTTGAAGGATAAGGATTTAGTAGCTTCAGGAAGAAATCCTCAAACAGGACTTGTTGAAATAGTAGAACTAAAGAATCATCCATATTTCATTGCTTGTCAATTCCATCCTGAATTTAAATCTCGTCCATATAAAGCGCATCCTTTATTTAAGGGATTAATTGATAGTGCTATTATCTATAAAAAACAAGGAGAATAATATGAAAATTGTTTTAATTAATGAAAACAGTCAAGCTAGTAAGAATGAACTAGTATTTAATACATTAAAGAAAGTAGTAGAACCTAAGGGACATACTGTTTATAACATTGGTATGTTTGGAAGTGAAGATAAGTCATTAACTTATGTTCAAAATGGTATCTTAGCTGCTATCTTACTTAATAGTGGTGCCTCAGATTTTGTAATCACTGGTTGTGGTACTGGAAGCGGAGCTATGCTTGCATGTAATGCTTTCCCTAATGTAAACTGCGGTCTTATTGTTGATCCATCTGATGCATATATGTTCGCACAAATCAACGACGGTAATGCGGCTTCATTCCCATTTGCAAAAGGTTTCGGTTGGGGTGCTGAATTAAACCTTGAATATTGTTTTGAACAATTATTTAAGGGTGAAAAAGGTCAAGGATACCCTGCTGAAAGAAGAGAACCAGAACAAAGAAATAAGAAGATTTTAGATAAGGTTAAGAACGCTACATTCAAGCCTTTAACTGAATCATTAAAAGAAATTGATTTAGACCTTGTTAAAGGTGCTATTGATAGACCTTCATTTATAAGTTATTTCAATGAAAATTGTAAAGATGAAGAAATTAAAAAGGTAGTAGAAGAAATTCTTGCTAAATAAAATAATGAGTTACTTATCATATACTTTAATTAGTATAGATAGGTAACTTTTTTAATTTAAAAGAAAAAGGTTAGGATTTTCATCCTAACCATATTAGAAATTATCTAGTAAATCCAAATACAGGATCAACTATAGGTGTATCATCTTCACCTATTAAACCTAAACAAAGTGCAGCTTCATAAAGGATTTCATTTGAATCTTCATATTCTTCACCAAATATAGAAAGCGTAATATCATCAAGTATTCTAAAATATTCATCAGGTATTTCAGTATGAGATTCAATATAAGATCTAACTTTATTTTCAAATTCACCTAATTTATTTTTATCTTCTTCACTAGCATCTTCTTTATTATCTAATTCATTTTCAAAGTCATGAGTATAAAGAAGAAGATTGATAGTTTTAGCATTCTCATTCATTCCTTTAATATTTCCTCTATATTCTTTCTTTAAAATAGTAGAAATAGTATCGATGTGTCCTGATATATAATAAAGAGCAAATGCGAAAATTGTATCGCTAGCTTCATCAAGTGCTTTCTTTAAACTTTCATTATATAAATAATCACAAAGTACAAAGACATGCTTAAAACGAGCTATAATAGGGCTATTAATTTTAAGTAAACCATTGATTAAATCAATATTTTCTAATTTCCATGCATCATAATCATCATAAATAGTCATAAATAATCTCCTTCATATAGAAATAAAACTCTCTATTTAAAATAAAGAGTTTTATTAAGTAATTAATTTCTAGTTTTCATTTGTGGGAATAGTAAAACATCTCTAATTGATTCAGATTCAGTTAAGAAGATACAGAATCTATCAACACCAATACCAATACCACCTGTAGGTGCCATACCATATTCAAGAGCGTCTAAGAAGTCTTGGTCCATACCATTAGCTTCGTCGTTACCAGCATCTTTTTCAGCTAATTGTTCAAGGAAACGAGCCTTTTGATCGATTGGGTCATTTAACTCAGTATAAGCATTAGAGAATTCATGTCCACCGATGAATAATTCAAAACGTTCTACAAAACGAGGATCCTTTGGATCTTTCTTTGTAAGTGGTGAAATTTCAATTGGGTGTCCCATTAAGAATGTAGGTTGAACTAAAGTATGTTCACAGAACTCTTCGAAGAAGGCATTGATGATATGACCAACTTGGAAGTGAGGTTCAACTGGAACATTATGTTCTTTAGCTAAAGCCTTAGCTTCTTCTAAGGTATAGTTGTTATTCTTGAAATCAATACCAGTCTTTTCCTTAATTAAGTCACACATAGTAACTTTTCTAAATGGTTTAGAGATATCGATTAAATCACCTTCAGGGTCAAATGGATTCTTGAATTGTTCTTTGCCAATAACCTTTTCAGCACAATATCTAAATACACCTTCATTTAATTCCATCATTGATTCAAGATTTCCAAATGCTTGGTATAATTCAACAGTAGTGAATTCAGGGTTATGAGTTCTATCCATACCTTCATTTCTGAAGATTCTACCGATTTCGTAAACTCTTTCAAGACCACCAACGATTAAACGCTTTAAGTGTAATTCGGTTGCAATTCTTAAATAGAAATCACAATCTAAAGCATTGTGGTGAGTAATGAATGGACGAGCAGAAGCACCACCTTGGATATTTTGAAGAACAGGAGTTTCAACTTCGATGAATCCCTTACTGTCAAAATATTCTTGCATAGCTCTAATGATTCTAGGACGTAAGATAGCTACTCTCTTTGAATCTTGATTCATAATTAAATCAAGATATCTACGTCTATAACGTTCCTCAGTATCAGTTAAACCATGGAACTTTTCAGGAAGTGGCTTTAAAGCTTTAGTTAAGTGAGTATACTTAGTTGCACGAAGAGTTAATTCTCCAGTTTGAGTTTTCATCATAGTACCTTCAACACCAACGATATCACCAATATCAGCTAGTTTGAATACTTGATATTGTTCCTCACCAACTACATCTTTTCTAATGTATACTTGCATGAATCCTGACTTATCTTGAACTGAGAAGAAGCTTGCTTTTCCCATTTTACGGATAAACATGATTCTACCAGCAATATTGCCATGAGATTCCATTGATTCAAGTTCTTCCTCAGAATAATTTGAATACTTAGCCTTTAAGTCTTCAGCATGGTCAGTTACATCATATCTTTGACCAAATGGATCAATACCTAATTCTCTATATTTTTCTAATTTTTCACGTCTAACTTGTTCTTGTTGTGTTAATTGATCAGACATAAAATTCCTCCTATAAATAACAAATTACAATAAAATTTATATATGCTTGTCTATTATACACTTTATTTGTAAAAATAAAAAGTATAATGTTTTATAAATAAGTTTACTAAAGAATATTAAATTTGTAACTTTGTGTAAAACTGTTAAAGTAAAATTAGAAAATTTTGGATATATTATATATGTCAGGACATACTGACTAATTTTTTTAAGAACAGGAGCATATTTGAATTTTATTAGTTCAGAGGTAACAATGAACTGATGCATAGGAGGTACTCCATATGGAGTATTTAGTCATTTTGGTGATTGCGTTATACATAATCACTAGAGATGATAATCATAATGACGACGATAAAGAATGGTCGTTAAACTTTTAGTTTATGTTCCTTGTTACCTAAAAAATGAGAAAAAGCAAAGATACCCGTCTCTGCTTTTTTGTTTGAAGCCTTTTAGTTTATGTTCTTCAAATATAATTATAATTAATTTTATTCTTTTGTAAAGTAATGCAACCAATAATAATTCTAAAATGGCATATTTCATGATACTGTCAAGAATGTTGTGTAAATTCTAGAAACCAATTTATAGAATCTAACTA
>CAVCUQ010000025.1:0-20743 GCA_963605425.1 uncultured Eubacteriales bacterium | reverse complement strand
TTTAGTAGGAAATGACTCAAAAATTGATTGAATTTAAAAAATGGGGAAACACAAACTTTTATTTTGCACTTTTAAATTTTATAAAATTATGTTAAAATATTTAAAGTATTATGAATGATTTTATAAAAACTTAATAATTTATGTGAAAGGAGTAATCCATTTTCGCCTTTTTTCTTGAGAATGGATTTTATAATAATGAGTAAAATTAATTTTGTTTCTCTTGGTGGATGTCAAGAATTAGGTAAAAACCTTTATGTTGTTGAAGTAGACTCTAAGATTTATGTACTTGATTGTGGTATTAAATATCCTACAAGTGAATTATATGGTGTGGATTATATTTCACCAGATATGTCATATTTAGAATCAAGAAAGAATGATATTGCAGGCCTATTCCTAACCCATGGTCATGAAGAGGCTTGTGGCGCTGTATATGAATTTGTGACTAAATTCCCTAATGTAAAGATTTTTGGTTCACACTTTACTTTAGCTTTAGTACAAGATATTTTGAAATGTAAGAATATTGATATCACTAAACTACGTTTTATTGAAGTTAATAATAAGACTTTATATAAAATGCCAAATAGTCAAGTTTCTCTTCGTTTCTTTAATACTGCTCATAACATTTATGATTCATATGGTATTATAATCAATACACCTGATGGTAATATTATTTATACATCTAACTTTACATTTGATCAAAATCAACATCAAGCTGATTATACATTAATGTTCCAAGCTTTAGTTAGAGCTGCAAATGAAGGAGTACTTGCCTTACTTCCAGAATCTCAAGGTGCTCTTTATGAATCAAGTAGAGGTACTATTTTAGAATTTAAACAAAGAATAGAAAACATCTTTGTAAAAGCTAAAGGAAGACTAATATTCTCAATGTTTTCTAATGACTTACAAAGAATTCAACAAATTATCGATATAGCTTCTTCATTTAATCGTAACATTGCAGTATTAGGTAGAAAGACTCAACGTACTATTAATCTTGGTATGAATATGGGTTATTTAAGAGTTCCTGAAGATAGACTTGTCAATTTAAAGTTTATTGATGAAACTAATAAGAATGATGATCCTAATCTTGTTGTAATCGTAACAGGAGAGCGTCATGAGCCATATTATATGCTTCAAAGAATGGCTAACAGAAGAGATAGATTAATTAATATTAATTCTAATGATAATGTAGTTATCTTAACTAATCCTTATCCAGGAACAGAAAAGATGGCTGCGAGAACTCTAGATATGATTTATAGAGTTTGTACAAATGTTACGACATTTAAACAAAACCTACTTCCAGAATCACACGCTGATAGAGAAGAATTAAAGATGATGATTAATCTTCTTCATCCTAAATATATTATTCCTGTTCAAGGAGAATATAGACATCAATATGCTTGTATTCAAATTGCTAAATGTGTTGGTTTTGATATAAATAATCTTCTTATAGCTGATAATGGTGATATTTATAATTTTACAAATGGAACTTTAACTGGAATTAAGGCTCAAGCTGAAGTTGGTGAAATCATGAATGATGGTGACGTAGCCGGTGATGTTGGTAGAGTTGTAATGAAGGATAGAGAGCTACTTGGAGAATCTGGTGTTATCTTAGTTTATGCAAATATCAATCCTCGTACTAAGGAGATTGTAACTAAACCTCAAGTGGTTTCAAAAGGTTTCTCATATATTAATGAACATCCTGAATTTAGCGAGTCTATTCAAGGTGTATTTGAAAAGGTAAGTGAAAAGTTCTTAAATGCTAGTCGTATTGAATGGCAAGATTATAAATCATCAGTTAGAGAAGCTATTAGCCGTTTAGTATATAAAGAGGCTAATTGTTCTCCAATTATAATTCCGGTTTTAATTTCTACAGATCCTGCTCATTTACTAAAACCTGTTATTATCATGAAAAAGGATAGAAAACCCCAAGCTAAGAGTGAAAAAACCATCACGAATCACGCTAAAACAGAAGAAAAGAAACAAATAAAGTCTAGACCTGTAAGGAAAACAGTAAAAAAAGATAATGTTAAGAAAACAGCTAGACAAGAAAAAACTGAATAAGTTAATTAATAGGTAGTAACAATAAATTCTAGATTGTTATTACCTTTTTTCAAATATTATAAATTTATAACTAAAGTAGACTTTTGTTAGAGAATCATGATAAAATATACTAAAGATAGTAGGTGATAGAATGTCATTTTATTTGAATCAAAATAATGGTAAATTTCTTTCGTATTATAATGATTATATATTTGTTGATAAATCAAGAATGATTGACATCATTAATAGAGGCTTTAATAAAGAAAATTTTAAGTATATGTGTGTAACACGTCCTCGTCGTTTTGGTAAAACTATGGCACTTTCTATGCTTAATGCTTATTATTCTAATGGATGTAATTCTAAAGAAATATTTGATAAATTAGAAATTTCTAAAGCTGGTACTTACTTAGACCATTTAAATAAACATAATGTTATCTGGTTAGATATGGGAAACATCTATACTAGTTTAAGAAATAAAGATAATTTTTTAAAAGAATTAGAAACTAATTTATTAGATGATTTAAGTGAAGCATTTCCTAATACTTTAAAAGAAATAGATGATTCTATAAGTAAAGCAATTTTAAGAATTAATTCAAAATTACAGGAAAGATTCATTTTTTTGATCGATGAATGGGATGTTATATTTAGGGAACAAGAAGATAATACTGAATTGTGCAATGAATACATAGATTTTTTAAGGAATTTATTTAAATCAAGTAATGTTTCTAGTTGTATTGATCTAGTATATATGACTGGTATTCTGCCTATAAAAAGATATAGAAGCGAATCTGCTTTAAATATGTTTAGAGAATATAATATGATTGAACCTTGTGGTCTCGAATCATATTTTGGCTTTACTGAAGAAGAAACTAAAACCTTATGTACTAAATATAATATGAACTTTGATGAGATTAAATCATGGTACGATGGTTATAAATTAGAAGGTATAGAAATATATAATCCTAAATCAGTAGTTGAGGCTATTATTACTCGTAAATGTAAAGATCATTGGGTTAACACATCTGCTAGAGAATCTGTTATGGAGTATATGAATTACGATAATGGTGCTTTAAAGGATATGATTGTAAGAATGCTTTCAGGTGAAGAAATTAAAGTTGATGTTAGAAAATTTGGTAATGATTTAACAAAGATTAATTCTTCTGACGCAGCTTTAACTGTTTTAATTCATTTGGGATATTTAGCTTATGATGAGGCTAAAGGTAAATGCTATATACCAAATCATGAGATTAAAGAAGAGTTTATTATAGCTATGGATGATCTAAAGTGGAATGATATTTGTAATCCAATATCAAGTTCTGAAGAACTTTTAGAAAAGACATTAGATGGTGATGCTGAGTATATCAATGAAACATTAGATGAAATCATAATGAGCTAGCTACAATCTTTAATAAAAATAAAGAGGATGTATTAGGAATAATAGTTTATATATCTTATTACAATGCCAAAAAGTATTATGAAATTATTAAAGAGGCTAGTACAACTAAAGGTAGAGCTGATTTAGTGTTTAAACCAAAAGATAATACTCATATACCATTTATTATTGAACTTAAAGCTGACGATAGTGCTCTAAATGCCATTAAGCAAATTAATAATAAAGAATATATTGAAGTTCTTGGTGATTATCATGGTAAAGTAATGCTTATAGGTATAAACTATGATACAAAATTACTAAAACATGATACTAAAATAAAAATAATAAATAAATAATACTAACTAAAGGTTACTAGATTTTAAACGCTATGTAACCTTTTTATGCATTACTTTTTAAACATAAAAAAGAGTATTAACATCTAACTTTTCTAAAAGAAAGATTATAATACTCATTCTATTAATTATTATTTTTTTAATATCTTTTTAGCATACTCTAAATATTCTTTAACAGCTTTTTCATATTTACCGGTTTGTTTTGGTGTATAGTAAACATGATTTCTAATTTCTTTAGGCATATATTCTTGATATACAATATCTCCTTCATAGTCATGAGGATATTTATAAATAGCAGAAGACCCTTTAATTTCTCTGTTTAATATATTTTTAGGAATATTAAAGTCATTCAATGTTTCTACATCAGCTAAAGCTTTATCAATAGCTTCCTCACTAGAATTGGATTTTGGAGATAAAGCTAAAACTATAGTTGCAAAACTAAGTGGAATTCTAGCCTCAGGAAGACCTAAGGATAAAGCTGTTTCAAGTGCGTCATGCACATATAATGATGCCTGTGGATTAGCAAGTCCTATATCCTCATAGGAAATAACAGATAAACGTCTTACAATAATATTTAAATCTTCAAGTTTTATAAGTCTTGCAAGGTATAAAAGAGCAGCGTCTACATCAGATCCTCTAATTGATTTTTGAAGTGCAGATAATAAATCATAATAATAAATATCTTTACTATCTAATTTTAAAGCCTTTAAACCTAAAGCATTTTCAGCTTTATTTAAAGATACTTCACCTTCTAGAAGAGATAATGTTTCAAGCATATTTAAAGCTGTTCTAATTTCGCCACCTGATTTATTTGCGATAAATTCTAATACTTCATCATTTATCTTAGTATTTTTAAATATATCATCATTTATGGCTTTAGTTAAAAGTTTTTTAATATCACTAGTACTTGCACTTTCAAGTTGATAGATTCTGCATCGTGATCTAATCGCAGGGTTTATTGAAATATAAGGGTTGCTGGTGGTTAGACCGATAATTGTTATAGAACCATTCTCAAGATAAGGAAGTAAGAAGTCTTGAGTATCCTTTTTCATTCTATGTATTTCATCTACAATTACAATTATATTTCGATAAAACTTAGTACTATCAGCTATATCTTGCAATACTTTTTTGTTTTCAACTGATGCATTAAAAGAAAAAGTATCACTTTCGTACTTAGATTTTATTATCTTTGCAATAGTAGTTTTCCCGCATCCTGGAGGGCCATATAATATAATTGACATAAGTTTATTTTGTTCAACCATTTTTCTTAGTATTCCGTCTTTTCCAACCAGTTTTTCTTGGCCTACTAAATCATCAAAAGTTTTAGGTCTTAATCTATATGCAAGTGGTTCCATAATAACACCTCTTTTTATTCTTAATTTATTATATATAAATTGAATTATATTTGCAAAAAAATACTTCAAATGTTTTCTTATTTTACTCTTTGTGATATACTAATACTATGTTTTAGAAATGAGGTTTTAATTATGGAATTAGAAAAATATGTTGAAAGTATCCCAGGATTTCCAAAAGAGGGTATTATTTTTAGAGATGTAACACCAATTATCGGAGACGGAGAAGCTTTTGCTTATGTAACTGAAAAATTTGCAAGTTTTGCAAAAAAAGTAGGAGCTAACGTTATTTTAGGACCTGAAGCAAGAGGTTTTATTTTTGGTTGTCCTTTAGCATATAGTCTTAAATTAGGATTTGTACCAGCTAGAAAACCTGGTAAACTTCCAAGAGAAACTGTATCTGCAGAATATGGTTTAGAATATGGTACTGATACAATTTGTATTCATAAGGATGCAATTAAAAAAGGCGATAAGGTTTTAATTGTAGATGACCTTTTAGCTACAGGTGGTACAGCTAAGGCTTGTATGGAACTTGTTGAAAAACTAGGAGCTGAAACTGTTGGTTTTGCATGTGTTGTGGAATTACCAGAATTAAATGGAAGAGAAAAGTTAAATACAGAGGTTTTAAGCCTTCTATCTTATGAAGGTGAATAATAGTTATTAGAGGGAGATGAGTTCTATGGATAATGATTTTGAAACGAAAATTGATTTAAATAGATTACTTTCAAAGGTTAATATTTATATTCATAAAGAAAAAGATGTCAAACTTATAGAGAAAGCATTTGAATACGCAAAGAATAAACATTGTAATCAATTTAGAAAATCAGGTGAACCATATATTATCCATCCTCTTGAAGTTTCTATTATATTAGCAGAACTTCATGCAGGACCTAACACAATTTGTGCTGGATTACTTCATGATGTTGTTGAAGATACTGATACAACACTCGAAGAAGTTGCAAATGAATTTAATCCTGATGTAGCTTCTATCGTAGATGGTGTTACAAAGATTAATAAACTTCAGTTTTCATCTTTAGAAAAGGCTCAAGTTTCAAACCACCAAAAGATGTTATTTGCGATGGCAAAGGACATTCGTGTTGTTATCGTTAAACTAGCTGATAGAATGCATAATATGCGTACTCTTGACTGGATGGTACCTGAAAAACAGGTTCGTATTGCCAAAGAAACTCTTGAAATATATGCACCTATAGCTGATAAACTAGGTATGTTCCATATTAAGAGTGAACTTCAAGATAGATCACTTAAATATATTGATCCTGTAATGTATACAAAGATTACTAATTTAGTACATCATAAGGAAAATGATAAAGATTCTATAGTTGATAGATTAATATCTAATGTATCTAAGTTACTTGATGAAGCTCATGTCGATTATGATATTAAAGGTAGAATGAAGAATACTTATTCTATCTATAAGAAAATGATATCTCAAAATAAAGATTTTGAAGACATTTATGATGTTTATGCAATTAGAGTAATAGTTGATAAGGTTGAACAATGTTATCAAGTTTTAGGTATTATACATGCTCACTTTACACCTATTCCTAATAGATTTAAGGATTACATTGCTGTTCCTAAATCAAACATGTATCAATCTCTTCATACAACTGTAATCGGACCTGGTGGTCAAACTTTTGAAGTTCAAATTAGAACTAAAGAGATGGATGAAATCGCTGAATATGGTGTAGCTGCTCACTGGGCTTATAAAGAAAACGTAAAGTACTCAAAGGAAAGAGAACAATACGAAATTGCTCAAAAGTTAAAATGGTATGCAGACCTTGTAACTATGACAAGTGAAGAGACAAAAGATGTTTCAGCTGAAGATTATGTTGATAATATTAAAAATGATCTTCTTGAAACTAATGTTTATGTCTATACTCCAACAGGAGATGTTATAGAACTTCCACAAGGTTCAACACCTATTGACTTTGCTTATAAGATTCATACTAATTTAGGTAATAAATTAATTGGAGCTACAATCAATAATAAGATTGTACCATTAACTTATGAACTTCAAAATGGAGACATTGTTTCTATTAAGACAAGTAATTCATCATTTGGACCTTCTGAAGATTGGATTAATATTGCTAAAACTAGCCACGCTAAACATAAGATTAAAGCATTCTTAAATGTTCAAAATAGAGATGTATTGATTGATAGAGGTAAATCAAGTTTAAATAATGAATTATCAAGCCAAAAGATGACATTCTCTTTTGATGATAATTTTGTTAAAAATAATTTCCCTAAAAATCAAATTAATACTGTAGAAGATATGTATCTTGAAATAGGTAAAGGTATCCTTTCAGCTAAGACTGTTGTAGCTCGTATTAAACAAGCAACTGAGTCTAAAGTATTTGATGAGGAAAAATTACAAAAATCTATTGAAAAGAACAAGAAACTTGTAGCTACTAGCGAAACTGGAGTTGTAGTTGAAGGACTAACTAATCCTAAAATTAGACTTGCAAACTGTTGTCTTCCTATTCCAGGAGACGATATTGTCGGATTTATTACTAAAGGTAATGGTATTGTTGTTCATAACTGTGCATGTCAAAACTTAAATGCTTTAGGTAGTGAAAGACAAATAGATTTATTTTGGGGTACTGGTATAACAAGAAAGTATCCTACTGGAATTAAGATTATTGCTCAGCAGAGAGCTGATTTGATTGGTAATATTATGAATACACTTTCAAGTTTAAACTTTGCAGTATCTGATCTTAACGTTAAGAATGATCAAAATTTAGAATCATTAATTAAACTTAAAGTACTTGTTTCAAACACTACTGACTTAAATACTTTAATTGTTAACTTAAAGAAAATTGAGGGCGTTTATAATATTGAACGTATATTATCATGAGGGTAGTAGTTCAGGTTGCTAAAAACGCTAGTTGCACAGTTGATGGTAAAGTAGTGTCTAGTATTGATTATGGCTTTATGTTACTTGTCGGATTTTGTGATGGTGACACTACAACTGATGTTGAAAAGGTAGCTAAAAAAGTTCAAGGCCTTAGAATTTTGCCTGATGAAAATGGAAAGATGAATCTATCCCTTAAAGATAAAGGTGGTAAGATTCTATCCATTAGTCAGTTTACTTTATATGCAGACTCATCAAAGGGTTATAGACCTAGTTTTGTGAAAGCTATGAGAGGCGAAGAGGCTGTAAATGGTTATAATTATTTTAATTATTTACTAGAAGGGTACGGACTAGAGGTAAAATGCGGGGAATTTGGGGCTGATATGCAAATATCATTTACCAACTTAGGCCCTACAACAATTATTATCGATTCTTGCGATTTATAATAAAAATATTTTTTAAAAATTAGATTAATAGGAGTTAAATATGAATATTTATATGATAACTCTAGGATGTTCTAAAAACCAAGTAGACAGTGAAATGATACTTGGTTTTTTAAAGAACCATGGTTCAAATGTAGTAGCTACTCCAGAAGAGGCTGATATATTAATGGTAAATACATGTGCATTTATCTTATCAGCCAGAGAAGAAGCTATTAATACCATCCTAGAACTTGCCAAATATAAAACTGGAAATAAAAAATTAATAGTGATGGGTTGTCTTGCCCAAAGATATAAAGATGAACTTATATCAGAATTACCTGAAGTAGATTATTTCATGAAGATTGATGATTATAAAGAAATAGCATCTGTTTTAAATAATTTATTACATACTAATTATAAAGAGTCAGATACTTTATCATTCCTTGATAGAGTTACAGATGAACCTGATTATATGACTTATGTAAGAATTTCTGATGGTTGTTTAAATCGTTGTGCATTCTGCGCTATTCCACTTATTAGAGGAAGACTTAAATCTCGTACAATTGAAGATATCTATCAAGAAGTAGAAGATAGAGTTGATAAAGGCACTTATGAGATTAATATTATCTCGCAAGATACTACTCGTTATGGTTTTGATTTATATAAGAAGAATGCTTTAGTTGATTTACTTACTAAACTTGTTGAGATTAAGGGAAACTATAAGATTAGACTTTTCTATCTATATCCTGAAATTGTAACTGATGAATTAATTGAGTTTATTAAGAAGAATCCTGAACACTTAATGCCTTATTTTGATATACCTCTTCAACATTCAGAAGATCATGTCTTAAAAGATATGAAAAGAAGAGGAAATAGAGCTTATTTAGTAGATTTAATTGCAAAAATTAGACGTGAAATTCCACATGCAATCTTCCGTACAACAATGATGGTTGGATTTCCTGGTGAAACTGATGAAGATGTAGACAACATGATTGATTTTATGAAGACTACTAAATTTGATCGTCTTGGAGTATTTACATATTCACCTGAAGAAGGTACTGTTGGTGCTATAATGCCAAATCAAGTTCCTGAACACGTTAAAAATGAAAGATACAATAAGGTGATGAAAGCTCAATTCTATATTTCTCTTGAAAAAAATAGAGAAAAGATTGATCAAAACTTTGATGTTTTAATTGAAAGTTATGATGAATCTAATTTCATGTATAAAGGTCGTTCTTATGGATTTGCACCTGACGACATCGACGGATGTATTTATGTAGCAGCACACGAGGAATTAAAACCTGGTCAAATAGTAAGTGTTAATATTAAAGACGCAGATAGTTATTCTTTAACTGGTGAACAAAATGACTAATAAGAAGATTAATGTTGTTTTATTTCAACCAGAAATACCACAAAACACAGGTAATATTATGCGTACTTGTGTTGGTTTTGATTGTAAACTTCATTTAATTAGACCATTTGGATTTAAATTGGATGATGCTCATTTAAAAAGAGCACATTTAGATTATTTTGATTACCTTGAATACGAGATGTATGATAATCTAGAAGATTTTTTAGATAAGAATAATCATCCTGAAATTTATTATTTAACTCGTTATGGCCATAAGGCACCATCTGATATTGATTTTTCTAAATATAGAGGTAATGACAAACCTATCTACTTTATGTTTGGCAGAGAATCTACAGGTATTCCTTATGATGTGTTACATGATAATCTAGATCATTGTTTTAGAATACCTACAACTGATAAAATACGTAGTTTAAATTTATCTAACTGTGTTGCACTTACAGTATATTATGCTTTAACAAAGCTAAATTATTTAGATTTATTAAGGGAAGAACCAGAAATCTATAAAGGTGCTAATTTTATTGATAATTATACAAAATAAGGAGGCTTATTATGTCTTATGATATTAAAGTCCTTGAATTTGATAAAGTCTTAAAGAGTGTGTCAAATTATGCTTTTTTAAAGAGTGTTAAAGAGAAAATTGAAACTTTAAGCCCTTTAAATGACTTAGAAGAACTTAATAAAGCACTTACTTTAGTTAAAGAAGCTGAAAGTGTTATTTATAAATTAGGTAACATTCCTCTAGACTACATTAAAGATGTAAGTGACTCACTTAAGAAGGCTAGGATCGGATCTATTTTATCAAGCGAAGAATTATATAATATATCTATTTTAATTTCAAAGGTTCAAACTATTTCAAGATATATTAAAGATGCTAAAAACCAAAATTTAAATGTAGATAATATATACGAATATATTATTTCATTATCTGATAATAAAAAACTTGGGAATGAAATTACTAATGCTATAAATGAAGACTTTACAGTTAAAGATAATGCATCTATGCCACTTTTTAAGATTAGAAAAAGAATTCAAATGGAAGAAAACCATTTAAGAAGTTATATGAATTCTCTTCTTTTAAGTAAAGCATCATCACTTACTGAACCTATTATTGTTCTTAGAGATAATAGAATGTGTTTACCTGTTAAAGCTGATAGTAAAAATAGCTTTAAAGGTATAGTTCATGACAAATCATCAAGTGGTACTACATTCTTTATTGAACCTGAAGAAGCTAGTGTAATTTATATGCAAATTGAATCATATAAGGCTGATGAAAAGATAGAGGTTGAAAATGTATTAAAAGGATTATCTTTACTTGTTGAAAGTCATTCTGATGAATTAATTTCTGACTTTGAAAGTTTAGCTGAACTTGATTTTATCTTTGCAAAAGCACGTTATGCTAAAGAAAATGAATATACGATGCCTCAAATTAATGATAAGGGATATTATAATCTACTTGAAGCTGCACATCCTTTAATTGATAAGGATGTTGTTATAAGAAATAGTGTAGAGCTAGGTAAGAAATATTCTACTATCATTATTACTGGACCTAATACTGGTGGTAAAACTGTTGTAATTAAATTAGTTGGTATTATCTCTCTAATGGCTTTATCAGGACTATTTATCCCTTGTAAAGAAGGTAGTGAAGTTTCTCTTACATCTAATATTTTGGCTGATATTGGAGATGAACAATCTATTGAACAAAACTTATCTACATTCTCATCTCATATGTCTCGTATTGCAAATATATTAAATATAGCAGATGACAAATCACTTGTATTACTTGATGAAATAGGTTCTGGTACTGACCCTAAGGAAGGTGCTAGCCTTGCGATTGCAATCATAGATAAATTAACTAAGATTGGTGCTAAGGTTGTTACAACTACTCACTATTCTGATCTTAAAGCTTTTGCTTATAATAATAACAAAATTATTAATGCCTCAGTTGAATTTGATTCTAACACTTTATCTCCTACATATCGCCTATCTATCGGTGTAGCTGGAAGTTCTAATGCTCTTTTAATTTCTAAACGTTTAGGTATTAGTGATGATATCTTAAATGAGGCTAAGAAGTTAATTGATGGAACTCAAAGTGAAAGTTCAACTCTTATTCAAAAAATTGATGAAGAAAATCAAAACGTTATTAAAGTTAGAAATGAATATGAGAAGAAATTAAAAGAACTTGAAATCTCAAGAAAGAAACTTGATAAAGAATTAGATGATATCAAGAAGAATAGAGAATTACTTCTTTATAAGGCTCATTTAGAAGCTAATCAAATCATTGATGATGCTAAAGAAAAGAGTAAGAATTTAATTGATAAATTAGATCAAATAAAACAAAATAATAAGATTGAGGATAAAGACTTAGCAGAAGTTAAGTATGAAACTAAGACTCTAGAACCTAAGAAGAAAGAGAATTTAGATACTCATGAATTAAAGGTTGGAGATTTAGTACATGTAATATCTTATTCTAAGGTAGGACAAGTTCTTGAAATAAAGAAAGGTAAATATATTGTTCAAGTTGGTCAATTTAAGATGACATTCAATAGAGATGAACTTGAATATGATAAATCCTTAAAGAAACAAGATGAAATCAAACCTAAAAGAAAACCTCAAGTCACACTTCAAACTGAACAAGCACCAATGAAACTTGATTTAAGAGGAGAAAGATATGTAGATGTAGCTCCTCAAATTGATTTATTTATTGATAGAGCAATATTAGCTAGATATGACACTGTATATATTATTCATGGTTTTGGTACAGGAGCTGTAAGAAAAGCTGTATATGAAGCTTTAAAGATGAATAAGCATGTTAAATCAACTAGATTTGGCGGTGAAGGAGAAGGTTTAAACGGTTGTACCGTTGTAACCCTTAAATAATGAAAGTTGCAGTTATACTTTTTGATGTAGATTTAAGTGACTTTGATTTTTCTCACTTCTATACTATAGGTGTTGATAGAGGAGCTCTAAATGCATATCAAAACAATCTAAGTTTAGACCTTGCAGTTGGTGATTTTGATAGTGTTTCTAAAGAAGAATATACACAAATTTGTTCTATTTCTAAGAAGGTTATTAAATTAAACCCAATTAAAGATGATACTGATACTTTATATGCTTTAAACAAAGCTTATGAAATATCAGATGATGTAACAATATTTGGTGGTATTAAAGGAAATAGAATAGAACATTTCCTTTCAATATTAGGTTTATTTTCTAAATTTAGTAATTTAAAATTAATTGATAATAATTCTCTTATATTTAGAAAAAATGAAGACTTTACTTTCACAAAAAATGACTATAAAGATTATAAATTTTTCTCTATATTCTCATTATCAAATGATTTAATTATTTCTTTAAAAGGATTTAAATATAATTTGGACAAATTTAATTTAAGAGTAGATAACACTGCTTATGCAATATCTAATCAAATGATAGATGATAATTTAGAAGTAAATATAAATAAGCCCGCTTTATTTATATTATCTAAAGCGGATAGTAAATATAATGAATAGAATATTACGACTTGTTCTAATTTAACATAATAAATCTAGTAAGTAAGTTTATAACAAGACTAATTACTAGATTTTTATTTTGACTGAAAATATTGAAAAAATAAGAAATAATGATATAATTTAAGCATATAATAATTAACTTCAGGGGAGCTAAATAGATGGCTGAGAGGATGAAGTATCATCGACCCTTTAACCTGATCTAGGTAATGCTAGCGTAGGTATATGTTTTTTCTTTTTTATATTGCAATATAAAACTCTAAAAAATATACCTTTTAGAGTTTTTTTATTATATAGAAAGGAAATATTATGAAAAATAATAAATTAAATATTGCGATTGAAATAGCTATATTTTCAGCTATCGCAGTAGTCCTTGATATGGTTCAATCAGGACTATTTAAGGGCCTTTTTGCATCAGGAGGCTCAATTGGTATTGCCATGGTACCAGTATTAATCATTGCTTATAGAAGAGGTTTCGTACCAGGTATAGTGTGTGGTCTTATAGTATCACTACTTCAAATGTTATCAGGTATCTATGTAATTCAAGGAACAAGTTTTGATAATCCTTTTATGCAAGCAATGGGACCTTTTATTCAAGTAATGCTTGATTATGTGCTTGCATATACACTAGTTGGATTTGCAGGATTATTCTCTAAACCTTATAAAAATAGTACTACAAAACAAGGTAAAGTTTTATTTTTATGTGCTGGTTCTATTTTAGGAGGATTCCTAAAATACTTATCTCATGTATTATCTGGAATCTTATTCTGGCTTGGAGATGGAAGTTCAAGTTTCTGGGGTGCTAGTAACAATACACACCTTTATTCATGGGTTTATAATGGTGCCTATTCAATTCCAAATATTATTTTATGTACAATAATTATGGTTATAATTGGTCTTGTATATGGTTTCTTATTAGATCCAAGTAAAAAGGAGGTAAAAACAAATGAAGAAGAAAATCTTTAATTTAGTTTTATCTAGCCTTTCAAGCTTAATTATATTAATTATTCTTATAGCTGATTTTGTTAAGGCTAAACAAAATGGATATTTTGAAAGTGATGGATATGGTAAAAGTATTTATTTAAATGAAGAATATTTATTTATGTTTTATGCATCTTTAGCTTTAAATTTATGTGTTTTATATAACACACTAGTATTTAAGAATAAAGGAGAAGAAAATAAAACTAGTATAGCTGTTGGTACATCTTTATCAAGTCTTATTATATTTGCTTATTACTCTAAATCATTCTTTAAAGCTTTAAATAAAGGTAAAGGTTTTAATGATTTATACTTTATAATAATGAGTGTATCTTTACTTCTTGCAATATATTTTATATATAATTTAATTACTTTGTTAAAATTAAATAAAAAAGATAATAAATAATACTTAAACTTGTGTTAAAATAGACTCAAACTAAAAATTTGAGTTTATTTTTTTTGAGGTTTTTATGGATGGATTTTTTATTATAGATAAAGAAAAAGGTTATACTTCATTTGATGTATGCAATAAATTAAAACATAAATTTCACAATTCTCATGTAGGACATACAGGTACCCTTGATCCTAATGCGACTGGTGTGCTAGTAGTGGCTTTTGGAAGAGCTTGTAAGACACTTAATTTGCTAGAAGAGAAGAATAAAAGATATCTATGTGAAATTGAATTTGGTGTAAGTTATGATACTATTGATCCTTGCGGTAAAGTTATAAGTGCATCAAACAAAGAAATTACATTAGATATGATTAAATCGAGTCTAGAAGTATTAAAAAAACAAGACAAACAATTACCACCTAAGTTTTCAGCTCTAAAAGTAAATGGTAAGAGAGCCTATGACCTAGCTCGAAGTGGTAAAGAATTCGAACTTGCCTTAAGAGATGTTCAAATTTATGATTTAAAGATAGTATCTGATTTAGTAAAGAAAGAGAATAGATATTATATAAGCCTTGAATTATTAGTATCTAAAGGATTTTATGTTCGAAGCTTTGTTCGTGATTTAGCTGAAATGCTAGAAGCGGATGCGAATATGTTCAACTTAAGACGTTTATCAAGTGGAGTATTTGATATTAAAGATAGTAAAAAGATAGATTTAATTGAGGAAGAGGATATAATCTCAATTTCTAAAGTATTTTCATATTTACCTAGAGTTGAATTTAAACCTTATTTAGAAAAGATGATTAGAAATGGTATCGGTTTAGATGAGAGGAATGTTAAGATTGATACTCCTTTTGTAGCTTGCGTAAATGGAAAAGAAATAGCTTTATATAATATTACAGATGAAAAATATAAATATAAATTTGAGGCCTTTATTTGATGAAAACTATTTATATTAATAATTTAGAAGAAGTATTTAATAAAGAAGAGTTATCAGTTATGCTTGGTAATTTTGATGGATTTCATAGAGGTCATGCAAAATTACTTGAAGAATTATTAAAATATAATACTAAGAAAGCAATGCTTACGTTCTATCCTCATCCTTTAGAGATTCTTAAAAATACTAATTTTAAATATTTAGATACTATATTAGATAAGGAAGAATATTTAAGTGATAAACTTGATTATTTAATAGTACTTAAAACAAGTAAAGAGATGCTTTCTAAGAAGAAAGAAGAATTTATTAAATTTTTAAAGAATAATAATACTGTAAATGTTGTTTGTGGCAGGGATTATACATTTGGTGCTCTAAAAGAAGGAACTATAGAGGATTTAAAATGCTTTAATTTAAATGTTACTTCTGATTTTAAACTATATAATAAAAGAGTATCATCTACTGATATTAGAAATCTTTTAAAAAGAGGTAAAATTGTTAAAGCTAATATTTTATTGGGTCATGATTATACTATTAGAGGTATTGTTTCAAAAGGTAATCAATTAGGAAGAACTATAGGCTTTAGAACAGCTAATATAGAACAAAATGATTATTTGTTTCCTAAAAATGGTGTGTATTTTGGTTATGTAACTCTTGATAACACTAAATATTATGCAATGATTAATATTGGAAATAATCCTACTGTAGGAAATACTAAATTAAGACTTGAAGTTCACATTTTTGATTTTAATCAAGATATTTATAATAAAGAAATTAAAGTTTCATTTTTAAGATATATTAGAGATGAGAAGAAGTTTTCATCGCTTGAAGAACTTAAAGAAGAACTTGCAAGAAATAAGGAGTATTGCAAAAACCTAATGTAGAGTAAGATTTAGATATTAAATAATTATAAATTATATAATGATTCAATATCTAAACACTCATAAGGAGAAGTTTCATAGCCAGAAGTGCTGACAAAAGCATATTCTTTATTCTTTAAGGTTTTAACATTTTCTATTTGTTTAATTTCTTTTTCCATTTCACTTAAAGTTAATTTGTTTTTATAATACTTTACTTCTACAAATTTAAACTTATCTTTAAATTCAAGAACACAGTCGAATTCACCATTTTGTTTATTTTTAGAATCATCATAATAATATGTTCCTATGTTTCTAATATCTTTTAGTTTGTTATTGATGCTTAGTAATGAAAAATATGAACGAACTATATCTTCAAATCTATGGGATATAAATGTAGTAAGTGAATCTTTTATATAAGCATCGAAGAAATTATTTTCTCCAAGTGTTACTAAAAGAGAATTATTTCCGTATACATAGGTATAAAAGAATCTTAATACATTATCATTAATTTCGTAATATGCCTTTTTGTCATCATTTATCTTATTAATAGGATATGTTTTTTTAAGTAACTTGATAGATACTAATGATTTTAGAGACTTTGCAATTTTACCTGTTTTTTCTTTATCAATATGACTTTCTATTTCAGAATATTTCTTTTTACCATTTCCAATATATGAGATAATTCTTTTAGCTTGAAGACTATTAGTAGAATCGGATAATAAGAGTGAATCTGCATAATTGTAGATTGGACTCTGATCGTTTAAAAATAGATTTATAATATTTTCTTCTAAAGAAATGTTACTATTTATAAATGAATTGATATAAGGACTACCGCCAAACACAGAATAGAAAGCAATTTTATCCATTATTGTTTTGTTTGAGTAGAAAGAAGAAGCCTCTAAATAGTTTAATTCTTCAAGATATATTTTCTTTGTAAATCTACCAAATAAAGGATTACCTTCAATAAGTAATTCATTCATCATATTTATTTCAGAACCACAAATAATAAAATTCAAGTTATTAGAATAATTATCAAAAATATTTTGAAAAATACTATCGACAGTATCTGAATTGTTTAATTTTTTTAAATATGGATACTCATCGAATACAATGTTATATTTTATATTCAGGCTATTAATATATTCAAATATGTGTTCAAATCTATCAAATGAAAGATATGATGGAATATTTATTTTCTTACTTAAAGTGTCCTTAAATAATGCTATATTAGCTTCTATAGAATCTTTAAGGCATTCAAAATAAATGAAATTATCTTTGTTTTTCATAATTTGCTTTATTAAAGATGTTTTACCAACTCTTCTTTTACCATAAATAACTATTTTTCTGGATGTTTTTTCTAATTCTTTATTTAATTCGTTAATTTCTTTTTCTCTATGAATAAACATAATGTCCTCCAATATACTGAATTTATTTTCAGTGATTTTTATTTCAGTATTATTTTATGATAAGTTTCTCAAATATTCAAGGTTAATGATATATTATATCCCTTAAGAATTAACCTAAATAATTTTAAGTCTACAAAATTAAAATAATCCTTGAATATTGTTTTCTATTAGTATATAATATTTTAGACGTAAACTTAGAATGTAGATTACCTCTACTCTTATTCCAGGTTTAACGCTAATATTATAATTATTTGGAGGAAAAATATTATGTTAAGTGCTATCGAAAAGAAAGCAATCGTTGAAAAGTATGGTAAGGATGCAAAAGACACAGGTTCTGTTCAAGTTCAATGTGCTATTTTAACTGCAGAAATCCAAGCTTTAAATGAACACAACAAGTCAAACATTCATGACTTCTCAGCTAAGAGAAGCTTAGTTGCTAAGGTTGCTCAAAGACAAAGCTTATTAAAGTACTTAAAGAAGACTGATTCTGAAGCTTATGCTAAGTTAATCGCTTCTCTAGGACTACGTAAGTAATAGATTAAATTAAGGCCATTTTGAATAGATGGTCTTTTTTTATTTGTTATTTTATTTATCTTAAAATTATGCTAAAATACTAATGTTGATATAAAAAGATAAAAATAAATATAATAAAGGAGATACTTTATGGCTGATATTAAAAGATTCGAATACAACTGGGGTGGTAGACCTCTTGTAGTTGAAATCGGTGAAGTTGCTAAACAAGCTAATGGTTCTTGTTTAGTTAAATATGGAGATACTGTAGTTTTAACTGCTGTATGCTCAAAAGCAAGTGAAACTGTTCAAGACTTTTTCCCTTTAATGGTTTTATACCAAGAGAAATTATATGCTTCTGGTATTATTCCAGGTGGATATTTAAGAAGAGAAGGTAAGGCTACTGAACATGAAACACTTACTGCTAGATTAATTGATAGACCTATTAGACCATTATTTGCGGAAGGATTTTCAGATGAAGTACAAATTGTAAATACTGTACTTTCTTATGACCCTGACTGCTCACCAGAGATGGCTGCTATGCTTGGTTCATCAATTGCTCTATCTATTTCTGATATTCCATTTGAAGGACCTATTGCTGGTGTTAAGGTTGGATATATTAATGGTGAATATGTGATTAATCCTACTAAGAGCCAACTTGCAGAAGGTAATAGAATTGATTTAACTGTTGCAGGTACTCGTGACGCTATTAACATGGTTGAATCTGGTTCTGACTTTGTTAATGAAGATGAAATGTGGAAGGCATTAGTATTTGGACATCAAGAGATTATAAAATTATGTGATTTCCAAAAACAAATCCAAGCTGAATGTGGTAAGGAAAAGGTTGAACCATTATTATTCGTAGTTGATAAAGATATTGATTCAGCTGTAAAGGATTATATCGAAGCTGATTTAGTTAAGGCTATTCGGATTGAAGATAAGTTAGAGCGTTATAAGGCTATCGATGAAAATAATAAGAAGGCATTAGATCATTTCTCAGAAAAGGTATTTACTAAGAAGTTAGGTGATATCGTTGTTGAAGATACTGATGCAAAGAAGGCTTATTTAGCTCAAGTTCAACATACTTTAGATGATATTTTATATACTGAAGTAAGAAAGATGATAGCAGTTGAAAAGATTAGACCAGATGGTAGAAAGACTGATGAAATCAGACCTCTATCTTCAAGTGTTGATGTACTTCCTAGAACTCATGGTTCTGCATTATTCACTCGTGGTCAAACTCAATCTTTAGGTGTTACTACTCTTTCAAGCTTAGCTGATGCTCAAGAAATTGAAGGACTTGATGGTACTCATAGAGATCGTTTCATTTTCCAATATAACTTCCCTCAATATTCTGTAGGTGAAACAGGAAGATATGGTGCACCAGGTAGAAGAGAAATCGGACATGGTCATTTAGCTGGTAGAGCTTTATCTTATATCATTCCTTCAGAAGAAGAATTCCCATATACTATTAGACAAGTTTCTGACATTTTAGAATCTAACGGTTCTTCAAGCCAAGCCTCTATTTGTTCTGGTACATTATCTTTAATGGCTGCAGGTGTTCCTATTAAAGCACCTGTTGCAGGTATTGCAATGGGATTAATCACTTATGGTGATGACTATACTATTTTAACTGATATTCAAGGTTTAGAAGACCATCTAGGAGATATGGACTTTAAGGTAGCTGGTACTACTTATGGTATTACTGCTCTTCAAATGGACATTAAGATTCGTGGTATTTCTTATCAAATCTTAAGAGAAGCACTTGAACAAGCTAAGAAGGGTCGTCTTGAAATCCTTGAACATATGTCAAAGACAATTGATAAGGTTAGACCTGAATTATCTAAGTATGCACCTAAGGTTAAGATGATTAAGATTAACCCTGATAAGATTAAAGATGTAATCGGTTCTGGTGGTAAAGTTATTAACGAGATTATTGCAAGAAATAATGATGTTAAGATTGATATTGAACAAGATGGTAGAGTATTTGTAATGCATTCTGATATGAAATATGTAGATTCTACTATTAAGGAAATTGAAAATTTAACTAGAGAAATAGAATTAAATAAAGTATATCAAGGTACAGTTAAGAGAATTGAATCTTACGGTGTCTTTGTAGAACTTTGGCCAGGAGCTTCTGGTTTATGCCATATTTCTCGTCTAGCAAATGAAAGAGTTAATAAGTGTGAAGATGTAGTATCTGTTGGAGATACTATCCTTGTTAAGGTTATTAAGATTTCTGATAAGGGTGTTGACTTATCAAGAAAAGATGCCCTTTCAGACGCATCTCATAAATAGATTATATTAGGTGGTGTTTTACATCACCTTTTTTAATTAAGTTGTAATATATTAAATATAATTTATAATATTTATAT
>CAVCUQ010000024.1:0-21346 GCA_963605425.1 uncultured Eubacteriales bacterium | reverse complement strand
TACGTACGGTGCAATGGGAGGGACAAGGAAATTACTTTCTTTTCTCTACCCTATTGTCTATAAAACGCAAAAAATCGGCTAAAAGCCGATTTGATTTATGCGGTTAAACTTAAGCTCTCTTAAGGTTTCCCTTTTTAAGAACGCTAGCAGCAACTTTTACCTTCTTAACTGAACCATCTTCTAAAACGATGTGAGCAGTTTGTAAGTTAGCTTTCCAAGTACGACGAGATGCATTTAAAGCGTGTGATCTCTTATTACCGAAAGTAGTTGTCTTACCAGTTACATAACATTTTGCCATAATATAAACCTCCTTGCTCAAACATTTATTTTTACAAGCCTTGTTATTATAACTAATTTTAATATATTTTTCAAGAGTAATTTACAAAAATATTTGGCATATGGTTATACGGCCCAAAATGTACCTTATTTTAGGATATTTAAACAAGAAATATAAAAAAATTATATTTTATCAATTAATTATTTCTTAATTTATAAATTTATACTGATTTTATTTTCAATAATATTGAAAAATGCTTTAGGTAAAGTAATAATTAAACTTTAGAGTGTTATATTTACAAAGGCAAATTTTATAATTTTAAGCAAATATAATTTCAAAATTTAGTTAAAATGCTATAAAACAGTTAAATGATATTTGTAAAAGTTGTAAATTTGTGCTAGAATATTAAAGCATTATATCATAAGTTGTTTTTTATTGTGCTTTTTTGATATTTATGTTGGTATATAATTATGTATATAACCATAAATTTTTAAATTTGACTTATTTTAAATTCTTTTATTTATAATATTATGAAATTTTCACTAGGAAGGTGTTTATTTAATGGCTATTAATTCTATTAATGGTAAGATGTTTAAGAGAATGGTTACTAATGGTGCTATTAATCTTAAAAATAATTGTGAATATATTAATTCATTAAATGTATTCCCAGTTCCAGACGGAGACACTGGTATTAATATGTCTATGACTATTGAATCAGGTGTTATTGAAATTAATAAATGTGAGTCTGATTCTATTATTGATTTAACTAAAATATTTGCCCGTGGTTTATTAATGGGTGCACGTGGTAATTCTGGTGTATCACTATCTCAATACTTTAGAGGTATTTCTGTTGCTGTTAAAGAAATGCAAAAGAATGTTCTAACTGTAGAAGATTTAATTTATTGTTTAGGACAAGGTAAGGAAATTGCTTATAGAGCATTTAAGGATCCTATTGAAGGAACAATGCTTACAGTTATAAGAGAATCTTATGAAGCTGTAAAAGATAAGAAGTTTGACAGTGTAGATGATTTATTTACTTGTTACTTTGAAGCAGCTAAACAAAGTGAAGCTAATACTCCAAATTTACTTCCTGTTTTAAAAGAAGCTAATGTTACTGACTCAGGTGGAGAAGGATTCCTTAAAGTTGTTGAAGGTATGTATAAAGCAATAAAGGGCGAAATCATTTCTGAAGAAGTTCAAAATGCAAGTGATGAAAACTTTATTTATAGCGCATCATTTAAGATTATTTTAAAGGATGAATCTATTCAAGTTTCTGATGTAAGAGATAGCATTGCAGTTGATTCAAATGTTGAAATTGAAGGAACAGGTAAAGTTCTTACTGTTAAGGTAGCTACTGACCTTATTGGTGATGTTTTAAATAATGCATCTAAGTTTGGTTCTTTAGTTCAAATTGAAATTAAGAATCAAGAATTAAATGATGAAGTTCCAGCTGAAACTCAAAGTGAAAGAAAAGAAATCGCTTTAGTTACTGTAGCTTTTGGTGATGGTATTAAAGAAACTTTTAAAGAATTAGGTTGTTCTGTAGTTATCAACGGCGGACAAACTATGAACCCATCTACTGAATCATTTGTTAAGGCATGCGAGGAAGCTAACGCTGATAATATCATTATTATTCCTAATAATGGTAATGTTATTATGGCTGCTGAACAAGCTGCTAAGATGATTGAAGGATGCACTGTTAAAGTATTAAAGGCTAAGACTATTTCTCAAGGTTATGCATCTTTAATGTGCTTTGATGAAACAGCTTCTATCGATGATAATATTGAAGCTATGAGCGAAGCTATAAAGAATGTTAAAACTGGTGAGGTTACTTATGCTGTAAGAGACACTGCAATTAATGGCGTTGAAATTAAGGCTAATGACTTTATGGGTATTCTTGATGGTGATATCATTGTATCTAAGGCTAGCAGAGTTGAATCTACTAAGGATTTATTAACTAATGCTGTTGATGATGAATCTGAAGTTGTTACAATATTTGTTGGTGCTTCAGTTGAAGAAGATGAAGTAGCTGAAATCGAAGAATTTGTTGCTTCTCTATCAAGTGATGCTGAATGCCAAATTGTTCAAGGTAATCAAGAAATTTATTCTTATATTATTGCAATTGAATAAAAATAGTTTAAATATGAAAAGGTGATTTTAAAAGGTCACCTTTTTTTGTGCTTTGAAAAGAGTAAATATGTAATATTTATATTGTGATATTTTTTCCACTATTTTGTAAGAGTTTTTCCGTCTCTTTGTGTTACTTTTTCCTTAGTGATTATCATTTCATATTATACTTAGGATGGTGATGAAAGATGAAAATATTAAATTTAACTTCAAGGTCAGTAACATTAGAACTTGAAAATGATATGCCTTATTACTATAAAGAAAGCTTTAATATTTATATAAATGATGAATTTTTAAGAGAAGAAAATAAAAATATCTTTACTATCTTTAATTTGAATCCTGACACTGAATACAAGATTAAAGCCTTAGATGAGGTATTAATTAGAACATTAAAAGAAAAGGCATGTTTCTATTTATCAAACTTTAATCCTTATAAAGATGGAATAAATAATGACACTGCGTTTATTCAAAGTGCTATTATGACTCTACCTAAAGGAGGTACTCTTGTAATAGAAAAAGGTACATATTTAGTTACTAGTATATATTTAAAAAGTGATATTAATATATATTTTGAAGATGGTGCTAGATTAATATCTGAAACAGATAGAAGAAAATATCCTGTACATAATATAGATACTGAAATAGGAATTTGGGAAGGAAATGAAACTAGCAATTTTGCATCATGCTTAAATTTTGTTGATGTGTCTAATGTAACGCTTTTCGGCAATGGTGAGATTGATTCCCGTGCTGAAAAAGGGGATTGGTATATAGATCACAGAACGCAAAATATAGCTTGGAGAGGACATGCTATATTTACTGCAAGATCTAATAATATTAATATTATTGGTCTTTATATACACAATACATTCTCATGGGCTATTCATCCATTTTTATCAAGTAATTTAAGTTTTTATAATTTATATATTAAAAATAATCCTAATATGCCTACAACTGATGGAATTGATCCTGATATGTCTGAAAATATCGAAATTAAGGGCTGTAAATTCTCAGTTGGAGATGACTGTATAGCTATTAAGAGTGGTACATATGAAATAGCTAAAAAATATAAGAAGCCATCAAGTAATATTGTTATTGAAAATAATTTAATGTGTTTTGGGCATGGAGGAGTTGTGTTTGGTTCTGAGTCTAGTGGGGGAATAACTAATATAAGTGTATCAAAATGTATATTCAAGGATACTGATAGAGGTCTTAGAATTAAGACAAGACGTGGAAGAGGAAATATAGGTCAAATTGATAATGTTATCTTTGATAATATTATCATGGACAATGTTAAAACTCCTTTTGTAATTAATTCTTATTATAATATGGGACCTAAAGGAGGACATAGCGAATATGTATGGACTACTAAAAAATTAGACGTAGATGAATATACCCCAGTGCTTGGTGCTTTCCATTTTTCTAATATGAAATGCACTGGAGTTGAATATTCGGCTGGAGTATTCTTAGGACTTGCTGAAATGCCTATCAAAGAGGTTAGTTTTCAAAATGTTAGTTTTAAATATAAAGAAGACGCTATAGAAGGCAAACCTTGTATGATGGAACATCCTCTTGTAATGAAAAAAAGAGGTATATATTGTTTAAATGTAGAAAGTTTAAAACTTGATAATGTTACATTTGAGGGCTTAATAGGAGAAGAAGTTGTTAAGGAGGAATCTAGATAATGATATTAAATGCTTTAAATAATTTAGCTTTTACAGTTAATGCAGTACTTCCAATTATTTTACTTATTTTAATAGGATATTTCTTAAAAAGAATTAATTTACTTCCTAATACCTTTTGGAAGATGGCTAATAAACTATGCTTTAAACTATGTTTGCCAGCCATGCTATTTATTAATATTTATAATGTGTCTAATATATCAGGTATTATCGAGCAATGGAGGATAGTCTTGTATTCAGTTATAGCTATAACACTTGTATTCTTTTTAGGACTTTTATTTGTAATCTTTTTTGTAAAAGATTCAAAACAAAAAGGTGTAATACTTCAATGCGTATTTAGATCTAACTTCGCAATTATAGGTGTATCATTGGCTGAAAGTTTATCTAACGGTAAAAGTGAGCCTGTAGCTTTAGCAGCTGTAATTAGTGCTATATCTATTCCGCTATTTAATGTTCTTGCAATTATTAGTTTGTCAATCTTTGTAAAAGATGAAAATTCTAATAAAATAAAGGTTAGTGATATAGTCCTTAAGATTGTTAAGAATCCTTTAATTATAGGCGTATTCTTAGGTATTGTGGCCCTTGGAATTAGAGCTTTGCTTTCAATTAATAGAGAAGAGCCGCTATTTACAATTAAAAACAATATTCCATTCCTTTATACAACAATAAATAATCTAAAACTTATGGCAAGCCCCTTAGCACTTATTGCTTTAGGTGGAGATTTCACTTTTAGTGCTGTATCTAAACTTAAAAAACAAATTATTTATGGTGTATTAGGCCGTGTAGTTGTCACTCCTATTTTATGTCTTACTATAGCTTATTTTATTAATAAAAATAATTTATTTAATGTATCTAATAGTGTATGTTTTCCTGCTTTAATAGCTTTATTTGGAACCCCAGTAGCTACTTCAAGTGCACCTATGGCAAGTGAAATGGGAAATGATGAAGAACTTGCAGGTCAACTAGTTGTTTGGACAAGTGTAGCTAGTGTATTTACTTTATTTGCAATTATATTTACTTGTTCCTCTATTGGTATCTTTGGCTAATTATTTTAAACCTTCCTTTGAATTTAGGGAGGTTATTTTTAATATTTTTACATTTTACTTGTATAAACACAAAAAATTAGATAATATAATATAGATGTTAGTTGTCACTAACAAGGGAGGAGTTTATTATGAGTCTAATTAGTTTTAGAAATGTTAGTAAAGTATATAAAACAAAAACAATTGAATATGTTGCATTAGATAATATTAATTTAGATATTGAAGAAGGTAAATTTATTGTTATTTTAGGTCCATCAGGAGCTGGAAAATCTACTATGCTTAATTTAATTGGTGCCTTAGATAAACCAACAAGTGGTGAAATAATTATTGATAATAAGGATATATCTAAACTTAATAAAAATGAATCAAGTGATTTTAGAGCTAGTACTATAGGATTTGTATTTCAATTTTATAATTTAATATCGACATTAACAGTTTATGAGAATGTAGCCTTAGTAAAAGAAATATCTAAGAATGCATAACCCCTGATACAGTGCTTGATAGTTTAGGATTATTAGAACATAAGAAGAAGTTTATATCTGAACTTTCAGGAGGAGAACAACAAAGGGTATCTATTGCAAGAGCTATAGCTAAAAATCCTAAAATCTTATTATGTGATGAGCCTACAGGTGCTTTAGATTCTAAGACAGGTGTTAAAGTGCTTGAGACACTTAAGGATATGCAAGTTAAGTATAATAAGTGCGTTATTATTGTTACTCACAATCAAAATATAGCTAAAATAGCTGATACTGTAATTAATATTAAGAATGGTAAAATTGATAGTGTTACACAAAATGATAATCCTCTTGCGATAAGTGAGGTGGATTGGTAATGCTTAGAAGAAAATTAATTAGAACACTAGCCTTATATAAAACTCAGTTTATATCACTAATATTCATGATAACAGTTGGTTTTGGCTGTCTAATTGGATTTAATATAGAATGGAAGAGTATAGAATATAATTTTAATGAAATTGCAAATAGTACTGGTTATGCTGACTATAGACTTTATCAAAACTCTAAAGATTATTTTAAAGAAAGTGATATAAATAAAATTAAGACTATTGATGGAATAGATAGTGTTACAAGAAGTTTTTCTATCGATATAAGTAAAGTCAAATAAAAAGAAGATGAAAAAGCTTCTAGTATTAATTTAAATATACTTGAAACCTATGCATCTCCATCTAAGCTTTATATAGTTTGTGGAGAGGAATACACAGAGGAAAGTGACGGGATCTATTTATCAGATAAATATGCAAGTGAGCATAACATAAAAGTGGGAGATATAGTATCATATAAAATTAACAATATAAATATAGATTTTAAAGTTGTCGCTTTAATCAAACAAGCAGAATATTTAATTAATGTATCTACTAATCAATTGATGCCTGATTATTATGCATATGGATTTGGTTATATTACACCAAAAAAGCTTTAAGTATAATTGATACTATCCCTTATAATATCATTTATATTAAATCAGATTTAAGTATAAAAGAGATGAATAACACTTTAAGTAGTTTAGATCTAACTAGTTTTTCTCTTGTATCTAAAGAAAATGATACAGACTACGCTCAAACGCTTTCGGAAATCGAAGAAGGTAAAACAATGGCTTTCATTTTACCGTTATTATTCCTAGTAATAGCTTTATTTACTCTAATAATTACTATGAATAGAATAGTAAGAAATGAAAGAGGACAAATTGGTATATTAAAAAGTTTAGGATTTAAAGATTATAAAATAGTACTTCATTATATGACTTATGGTATCTTTGTGACGATAATTGGAATACTATTTGCAATAGGACTAGGTTATTTAATTGGATATATGGTAATAAATCCAAAAGGTATGATGTCAACATATATGGATTTTATAAGTTGGACTTTAAAGATGCCCAGTTTTGTATATCTAGTTTGTTTAATTATTTTATTAATAAAAGTCTTAACATGTTTTATATCGGTTAAGAATATAACTAAAGAAAATCCTAGCCAGACTCTAACAAGAGAAAAACCTAAAAACGCTAAAGAATCTATTCTTGAAAAAACTAAAATATGGTCTCATTTAGGATTTGGTACCAAGTGGAATATTAGAAATTTTTCACGGGCTAGAATACGTACTGTATTAAGCATTCTATCTGCAGGACTTTCTATTGCAATAATATTTGCATCTTTATCATTTAGAGATACTGAAAATAAATATATTGATATAGTTAAATATGATGTTATTAGATATAACACTGAAATTACTCCTAATTCAGGTTCTTCTAAAGAAGATATTATAAAATTTGCAAAAGAGATTAAAGCAGACTATTGTTATCATAGTGCTATTACGCTTAAAGGTGAAGATGAGGCTATATCACTTAACATTTATAACAATAGTAATGATTTATATGGTTTTCTTAAAAGTGATGGAACAAAGGAAGATTTAAATAAAGGCGGAGCTTATATTTCAGTAAGACTTCAAAATAAAGGTTATAATGTAGGTGATTATATTGAATTTGCATCTTATGGATCTAATACTTATCATAAAGCAATAATTAAAGGTATTATATTATCTACATCAAGTAAAGAGATAGTATTTAGTGAAGAAGGAGCTTTAGAATATGATTTTTTAAATTTGTTTACATCTAATGTTACAAGTATCTATTCTAGTCTAACTAAAGAAGAAGTACAAAATTTAAACAGTAATTATGTTACATCTATTAAAGACAGAAATGATATCTTATCTAGTTATGATACAATGATGTCGCTTGCTAATCTAATGATTTATTAGTATTCTTTGCATGTATTCTTGCAATCTTTGTTTTATATAACATAGCTACTATAAGTTATTTTGAAAGATTGAATGAATTTGCAACACTTAAGGTACTTGGATTTAGGGATGCTAAAATAAATAAAATATTATATGGGGAAAACTTTTCAAATATTTTCTTTGGTTTTATTATAGGTGTTCCATTAGGATATTTAATAAAAGAAATGTTTATAAAATTAGAAAGTTCAAGATATGAATTTGTAGACTATACAAGTTTTTTAACTTGTCTTATTACTTTATTATTAACTTTAGTAACAGGTTTTGTCGTATCTTTTATGCTTTCTAAGAAGAATAGAAATTTAGATATGGTTATCTCTTTAAAATCAAGAGAATAATAAATATTAGGATTAATGCTAGAAATAGTGTTAGTCCTTTTAAATTAGTAGACACTAAAAGTTCAAAAGTAGACAATTGGGGGAGGGACTTGTAAATAAAAAAAGTGCAACCTCAAAATAGGTTACACCTTTAGTATTATCTACAAATACCCTCAAGAATAGCTTCTTCCTTGACTGCACTGCTTACAGCTTCTACAACACGCTTATCGAATGCATCAGGTAAGATATAATCGCTTCTAAGTTCACTATCTGAAATAAGATTTGCAATAGCATAAGAAGCTTTTAATTTCATTCCTTCAGTAATCTTTTTTGCTTTACTATCTAAAGCTCCTCTAAAGATACCAGGGAAGGCTAAAAGATTATTTACTTGATTAGGGAAGTCAGAACGACCTGTACCTGCAACAATAGCTCCGCCTTTAATTGCATCATCATAAGTAATTTCAGGATTTGGATTAGCCATTGCAAATACAAATGGATCCTTCATTGTGCTTACCATTTCGCTTGTAACAAGATTTGGGGCTGATACTCCGATAAAGACATTACTATCTTTTAAAAGAGAAGATAGCGTTCCATCATGTCCTTCCTTTGTATCAATAACACCATCATCTAGTAATTCTTTAATTAAGAAATCATATGAATCATAATTTTTCTTATCTACTACACCATCTTTATTATAAGCATAGATAGCTTTTACACCAAGTTTTTTAAGCATTCTTGCAATATTAGATCCAGCAGCTCCTGTACCTGATAAGACAACAGTTAAATCTTCAAGCTTTTTGTGTGTAAGACGAGCTGAATTTATTACGGCAGCCGCTACAACAATAGAAGTACCATGTTGGTCGTCATGCATAACAGGAATATCTAATTCTTTAATCAAACGACGTTCTATTTCAACACAACGAGGAGCTGAAATATCTTCAAGATTGATTCCGCCTAAACTTGGTTCTAAGGCTTTGCATATAGCAATAATTTCATCTACATTCTTAGTATCAATACATAATGGAATAGCATCAATATTTGCAAACTTCTTAAATAAATTAGCTTTACCTTCCATTACAGGAATACCTGCATGGGGACCAATATCACCAAGACCAAGAACAGCAGTACCATCTGATATAACAGCTACAGTATTACCTTTTGATGTATATTTATAAGCTAGCTCTTTATCTTTTTTTATCTCTAGACAGGCATTAGCTACACCAGGAGTATAAGCAAGGGATAAGTCTTTCTTATTTTTAATATCTTTCTTTAATTTTGTTTCAAATTTACCACCTTCATGAAATAGAAGTGATTCTTTAATAATATCCATATTAATCTAAATTCCTTTCAAATATATTATTTCCATAAATATCATAAGCTACAAGTAATGGAAAGTCTTTAACATATAATTTCTTTATAGATTCGCATCCTAAATCAGGAAACATAACTTCCTCGGCACTAATTACTTTCTTAGATAGTAGAGCCCCGCAGCCTCCAGTTACAACAAAATATACAAGTTTATATTTTTTGCAAGCTTCAACAACACTATTATCTCTAGGGCCTTTTCCTATCATACCACTAAATTTAAGTTTAGGCATAATATCTATAAATTTATCCATTCTTGATGAAGTGGTAGGTCCAATTGAACCGATTACACTACCTTCTTTAGTAGGTGTAGGACCAGCATAATAAACTAAAGAAGAAGAGAAGTCTACAGGTATATCTTTGTTATTATCAAGATATTCTTTAAGTCTTAAATGAGCTTGATCACGGGCAGTATAGATAATACCTGTATATAGATATCTATCTCCAGCATGTAATTTAGTAATATCCATTAGATAATCACCTCGATATGTCTATTTGCGTGGCATTGTATATTTACAGCTACAGGAAGGGATGCAATATGACATGGTTTAGTTTTAATAAATACATCAAAACAACTAGTCTTTCCTTTAAGTCCCATAGGTCCGATATTTAAAGTATTTAATTCATTTACTATTCTTTCTTCTAAATCTTTATATTTAGTATCATGTGTTTCTTCATAAATAGCCTCTTTAGCTAGAAGTGCACATGTTTCAAAGTTCCCACCTATTCCAAGTCCTATAAATAAAGGAGGACAAGGCTTACCACCGGCAATAACAAGTGTTTCTTTAACAAAAGAAATAATATCATCTATAGAATCAGTAGGATTCATCATCTTAAGACGAGACATATTCTCACTTCCTGCTCCTTTTAAAGCTATTTTAAGTGTTAATTTATCTCCATCTACTATCTTGGTGTGAACTATTGCGGGAGTATTATCTTTAGTATTAATTCTTGTAAGTGGGTCAGCTACACTTTTTCTTAAATAAAAATCATTATAACTTTTTCTAACTCCACTATTTATAGCCTCATATAGGTCGCAGTCTAGATGAAGGTCTCTTCCGACATTTACAAATACTAAGGCTATACCTGTATCCTGGCACATAGGAATGTTTTCCTCTTTAGCAAGTATCGCATTTTGATAGATATCTGATAAGATACTTTTAGATAAATTATCTGTTTCTTTATTCATCGCACATTTAATTTTGTTTAATGTAAAATCGTTTAAAACCGTTGCACATTTGCTTATAGCAGAATATACAGCACTTTCTATTTCATTAAATGATATATTTCTCATAATATACTAACCTCTATTATAAATATGATAACATAATTATTTTATTTGGATTAGTTAAATTTAAAATAAAACGCTTTTAATGGAAATTTGGATATTAAGAGTTATCAAAAAATTTAATAGTGACAAATAAGGTTGATGGTAAGACTTGGCGAGTTTAGGCAATTTGATAAAAACTTGACAAAAGCATGCGGGGGGGGAAAATATTACTGCATAAAGAAGATGTTTTAAATAATAATAGAATACCTTCAAGCTTTTGCCTAGTAGTGACATTAGTTTTATGCACAATTTTGGTGCTATGTTATCAAGATTTAGAAAAAGAAGAAATTTATATTAATAGGTATGTTGGTTATATTTTTAAAATAGGAGAAAGCCTTTTAAAAATTGTATTTGTATTTACTATTAATATGGGAAAGGAGAAAGGTATGGGACAAGATAAAAAGCCAGCTATTATAAAACTAATCATCTCATTAGTTACTATTATAGCTTTTGGTGGTGTATCTATTGGTCTAGCTTATTTAGTATTAAAAAGTGATAATGAAGTAAAAACACATATTGTTGTTTCAGGAAATGTGGAAGCAAAATTATATTTAAAAGAATTGAAACAAGATGTTTTTGATGGCGAAGGTAAGATTACTAATGAAACTATTGATCTTTCTACTTTGAAAGATAAAGATGGTAATTATCTTGTACCTGATAAAGAAAAGGGAGTTAATCTAGAAAACTATAATGGGAAAATATTTAACAACGTTAAAATTGTTCCAACTATGGAAGGCAGTGCAACTTTCTATCTTTACAATACTGGTTCTTACGCATTTGAATACTCAATTGAGACTAGTAAAACAGCTTATAAGGCTGATGGAACTCTAGACTCTTCAGCAGAAATCCTATCTCAAGTAGAATGGACTATTACAAAGCCTGAGAGTAATCAAGTAAGTGTAAAGAACGGTATTGAAATCACTGTTTCTTATAAATTTAATGATTTATCTGACAATAATCTTGCAGCAGATGAATCTATGGATTTTGATATTCTTTTTAAATTATCTAGTGTTAAAAAATACTAGACAATAACATTTTAAGGATGCACAAATTTAATTTTTCAGGGAGGATTAGTATATGAAAAAATTAAACAAATTAACTAAAACTTTAACTTTATCTACAATAGCAGCACTTGCTTTTGGTGGAATTGCAGTTAATACTACTTACGCATTATTTACTAACTCAACTAGTTCTAGTGTAGAAGTTACTACAGGTAAAGTAAAAGTAAGTTCAACAGCTTCAATAACAGGTGGATCTCATTTAGTTGAAGGAAAAACTGCTGATATTACTGCTAATAGTACTACTGGTGTGACATTTAACTGCGGTGGTACTGCAACTATTGGTTCAGGCTCTGGTTCAACAGCTACAATTACTTTAAATAAACTTGTTGCAGGTGATTTCGTAAATGTTGATTTTAAAGCATTTAATGAATCAAATGTTAAGATTAAATATCGTGTTGTAGTAGAAGCAGATAATAATATTAAAGATTATATTAGTTTATCTGGTCAAGATAAGAGCTCTACTCCAATAAAAATGAAGAATAGTGCAAATGGTATATTCTCCAATTATTTAACTGCTGAAGTAAATAGTAATGATACTCAAACTGCTATGAATACATTTGAATTAAAAATTGGTATTGCTGAAGATAAAGAAATAACTGATGGTAATTCAAGAAGCGGAAATATTACAATTAAATTAGAAGCTGTTCAAGGTAATGCATCTCCTAAAGAAATGGAAGAATTACGTACTGTTAATAATGTACAAAGCTTAACTACAGCTATTAAACAATTAAATTCTGGTGAAATAAATGAAGGAAGTACTATTGAAGTTACTAGTAATGTTACATTAGAAACACCTTTAGCTGTTTCAAAGGATGCAAACATTGTTCTTGTTAATAATAGTACTGTTACACCAAGTGAAGGTCAAAGTGCTTTTGTAGCTACTGATGGTGCTAAACTTACTATTGGTACTAAAACTACTACTCCAACTAAGAGTGGTGCTATCAGATTAAATCGTACTGTTGCTGATACAGCTCCAGTAATTAAAGTTAGTGGTAAAGATGTTCCTGCAGTAAAGGCTGATGGTGAAGGAACAGTAGTTACTATTAACGGCGTAAAGATTATTTCTGAAGGAGGTTGTGCAATTACCTCAACTAATGGTGCAAAGGTTATTGTAGATGATGCTGATGTAACAGCTCAAGAAGCATGTTTATTAGCACATAGTGCAGGTACAATAATTGTAAATGGTGGTACTTTCACTTCAATTGATAACTTTGTAGTAGGTACAAATGGAACTAAAGGCAAGGGTGGAAACACTATTGAAATAAATGGTGGTACATTCAATGGAAATATTGTATCAAGCGGTTATATTGCTTGTGGCGTTTATGTAGCAAACTCTGATACAGTAACTATTAAAAAAGGTGAATTCAATATTAAAGATGGTTGTGGTGTACTTGCTAGATCAGGTAATACAACAGTTTCTGATGATGTTGTATTTAACTTTACAAATACAACAGATAAAATTACAGAAGGTGGAGTTGGTGACAAATCTTGCATGATTCCAGTAAATGCTAAAGTTGTTCAAGACTTATCTCAACCAGAATATCCTGGTGGAAAACCTGAAGTTTCAGCAACTGGTACATTACCAATCTCTCAAACTGATGGTAAGACTTACATTGTTACTACTGAAGAAGGGTTAAAAGCTGCAGTAGCTGATACTACTTCTAGTGCCGTATTCATTTATGTTGCAAATGATATTGAAATAAAAACAGAACTTACTATTGTAAATAAATATACATATTTCTATGGAAATGGAAATGTAACAATTAGTTATAATGCAGATGGAAAAGTAATTAATGTGTATGGTGATGATTATCCAAACCTTGCTGGTGGCTCTCTAACTATTGCTGGACTTAAATTAATTCAAAATTCAAGCAGCTCAAAGATGGGTAATAGAACTATTAATTTATATGCATTAAATAATTATACGCTAAATTTAAATGGATGTTATCTTGAAGCAGAACATTATGCTATTAATATTTCCGATGATATTCCTGACTATGGAACTAATGCCAAGTATTTCACAAAAAATCTTACAATTAATGTTAAAAACTCTATTTTAGAAGGTTATGAAGGTGTTAACTTATATTCTGCTGACGGTGTTAATGCTAACTTTGAAAATTGTACTATAAACGGAATTAATAGAGCATCATATGATGAGGATGATTGCAATGATGCAGAAAATATTATATTAGTTAAAGCTGGTGATTTTACTTTTAATGATTGTACATTTAATATGAAATCTGCAAATCATAATCAACAAGGAATTATTGATATAAGAGTTTCAACTTCTAGTGTAGAAATGAATAATTGCAAATTCTATTATCAAACCTTAAAAGATGAATATCTAAAAGAAGTTACCGAAGTTGAGAAGTATTTAGATTTAAAAGATGGATGTTCAGTTACTATAGATGGAACAACATATACTGGTAAATCTACTACAACAAACTCTAGTTCTACTGAAGAAACATCAACAACTACTAATGGTGATTAATAATTAAAATATAGGGCAGGGGCTATACTCTGCCTTATCTATTATATAGGTATTTATGGAAGCTAAAAAAGAAAATGTTGATAAAAAGAATGAAAAGAAAATTTTTAAACTCATTGGTAATATAGTTTTCTATATTTGCCTTTGTTTTGTATTCTTATTAGCTATATTCTCTATATTTACAAGAGTAACTAAAGGTAAAATTGGATCAAGTCAATTTCTAGTTGTTATTTCTAGTTCTATGGATGGTAATGAAGAAGATTATGAAATTAAAAGTATTCCTGTTAAATCATTAATTAAGATTAATTTAATTGAAGAAGGAAAAGAAGATGAATTCTATTCTTCTTTAAAAAAAGGTGATGTATTAACATTTAATTATATTCCTTTAAATAATGTGACTATTACCCATAGAATAGTTTCGGATCCTGAAGTTTTAGATGATGGTGTTATTAAGTATGAACTTAGGGGAGATGCTGTCGAGGGAGAAGGAAATATCCAAACATTATATAGTGATGGTAGAACAGGTGAAATTTTAGGTAAGGTTTCTTCTGTATCACTAGTATTTGGTAATATGCTTTATTTTGTTACTTCTAAAGTAGGAACTATTGTACTTGTTATCTTACCTTCAACTGCTATCTGTATTTACGAAATTTCTAAAATCATTTACGTTATCTCAGAAAATAAGAGAAAGAAGAGAGAACAAGAACAACTTGAAGAAAGTAACAAGAAAGATAGAGAGATTGAAGAATTAAAGAGACAATTAGAAGAAGCTAAGAAGAATTAAATATTTCTTATTATTAAGTCACCTTAAGTGGTGACTTTTTGTTTTAAATTGATATTCTAATTTATAGTAATTTATGATATAAATATATAAGACTTTAATTATTGATTTTAAATATAATTTTTCAAAAAGGTGGTAAAAAATATGATTAAAATAGCCGTTGATGCGATGGGCGGAGACAATTCTGTAAATACAACTGTTTTAGGAGCTATGGAAGCTGTAAAAGAATTCGACAATGTTGAGATTTCTTTATATGGTGATGAGACTAAGATTAAAGAACTTTTAACTGATAACACTAGAATTAAGGTTATAAATGCCCCTAAGTTTATGTCTATGGGAGAACATGATCCTGTAGGATACTTAAGAAAGAATAGAGATTGTTCAATGGCAGAAGCTATGTTATCACTTAAAGATGGTACTTGTGATGCATGTGTTACTGCAGGTCCTACTCAATGTGTTATTGTAGGTGCTCACCTTTTTGTTAGAAAACTTGAAGGTATGCAAAGAGTTGCTTTATGTCCTATTGTACCAAGTTATGATGGTAAAGGAAGATTATTACTTGATGTAGGTGCTAATGTAGAACTTAGACCTGAACACTTCAAGGAACTTGCAATAGCCGCTACTATAGTATCTAAAACTGTTTTAAATAATAAAGATCCTAAGGTTGGATTAATTAATATTGGATCAGAAGAAGGAAAAGGAAGACAACTTGATCAAGAAGCTTATGATATTTTAAAGAATACTTCTCAAATTAATTTCTATGGTAATGTTGAACCTAATACTATTTTGACTAGTGATTGTGATATCTTTGTAACTGATGGTTTTTCAGGTAATTTAGTTTTGAAGAGTATTGAAGGAACAGCTAAAGCTATGGCTACAATGCTTAAAGAAGCTATCTATACTAATACTAAATCTAAGATTGGTGGCTTATTACTTAAGAAAGAACTTAAGACATTTAAGAGTCGTTTAGATTCATCTGAAATTGGTGGAGCTATGATTTTAGGTGCTAAGGCTCCTGTTGTTAAAGCTCATGGTTCATCTTCTCCTAAAGCGTTTAAGAATGCAATCAGACAAGCTATATTAATGGTTGAAGGGGATATTATTAATAAAGTAAAAGAAAATCTTCCTAAAGCAGGTGAATAGAATGAGAGATTACAAACAATTAGAAAAAAGTATTGGATATGAATTTAAAAATCCTAATTTAATTAAGGAAGCTTTAACTCATTCATCATATGGTAATGAACATGGAGTACCTTTCAATGAAAGACTTGAATTTTTAGGGGATGCCGTACTTGAACTTTCGATGTCTAAATATTTATATTCTCATTATGATTTAGCTGAAGGTGAAATGACTAAAAAAAGAAGCCAAGCTGTAAGAGAAGAAGCTTTAGATATTTATGCATCTAAGATTCATTTAAATGAATATTTATATTTAGGTCGTGGAGAAGAAGCTACAGGTGGTAGAGAGCGTCCTGCAATTATAGCGGATGCTTTTGAAGCAGTACTAGGTGCTTGTTTTAAAGAAGCAGGTTTTGATGAAACTTATAAGGTATTTGAGCGAATTGTAGTGCCTTATGTTAAAGAAGTAGTTGGCATTAAAGATTATAAGACATTACTTCAAGAACTTGCTCAATCTGATAAGAGATCTATAAAATATGAAATAATAGGTCAAACAGGACCAGCTCATAATCTATTATTTGAAGCTGTAGTTAAGATGGATGATACAATCATTATGGGACATGGTTTCGGTAAGACTAAACAAGGAGCTGAACAAGCAGCTGCTAAAGAGGCCTTAAGTAAGGTTGCAGGAGCTAACAATGCTTGAGAAATTATATGAAATTAATGCATTAGACTTATCAAGAATAATAATTAATTATAAGAAGGAATTAAATATTAAAGAAGATGAAGTTTTAGTACTTATTACCTTATGTAATGTAATTAAAGAAAATAAATCTAATCTTGAACAAGTTATATCCGAAACTCTTGATATAGATTCTATCAAGGTATCTAATGCAATAGCTCACTTTATTGAATTAGGTTATCTAGAACTAAAGATTAATGTTGAAAATGGAATTGGAAGAGAAACTTATTCTATCAAACCTTTACTTGATCAAATAGAGATTATTTTAAATGGTAATAATACTAGCTGTTTAGACGCCTCTGATGCAATAATGTATCTAGAGACTGTTATTAATAGAACTCTATCAAGTAAAGAACTAGAAGCTGTAAATGATTGGCTATCTAATGATAAAGATATAGATGATATCAAAAAAGCAGTTAAATGTTTATCACTTTCAGGTATTACTATTACAATCAATAAGATTGAAAGAGAATTATTTAAGGTAAAAGGTACAACTTCAAGTAATATGAAAAAACTTGATGCTTTAATTGAAAAGAATAAAAATGGACGAGTATCTAAGTAAAGCAATAGAAATGTATCCTAATGCAGGATGTGAACTTATTTATCACAATAATTATGAGTTTTTAATTGCAGTTATGCTTTCAGCTCAAACAACAGATAAAAAAGTAAATACAGTTACTCCCGAGCTTTTTAGAAAATATCCTTCTTATAATGATATAATAGAAGAAGATAGTGAAGATATTTATTCGATTATAAGACCATTAGGTCTTGCAAAAAACAAAACTCGGTCAATTATTAAACTAGCTAATGAATTAAAGGAATTAGGATATATACCAAATAATTTAACTGATTTAGAAAAATTAAGTGGAATAGGTCATAAAACTGCTTGTGTATATCTCTCTGAAATATATAAAGAGCCCCATATTGCAGTTGATACCCATGTTTTAAGAGTAGCTAATAGACTAGGATTATCTCAAAGTAAGAATCCTCTAGAGGTTCAACGTGATTTAGAAAATAGATATTCTAAAGAAGAATATATAAAAGCTCATCATTCTTTTTTGTTTTTAGGCCGCTATACCTGTAAAAGTATTAATCCTAAGTGTGTAGAATGTTTATTAAATAATATTTGTAAATGTAAGAAGTAGAGAAATCTATTTCTTTTTTTTACATAAAATAAAATGGGGTAAAACAGGCAAATTTTAGAAAACGTGAAAAAATGAAACTTTTTAAAAAAATCTATTACAATTTAATAGAGGAGATGTTTATATGAATCAGTTAGTTTTAAAAACAGTAAATTTATTAAATAAGAAAGAAGAGAGTAAAAAATCTTATCAAGATGTTGTTGGAACAGAGATAAGACTAAAGAGAAGTGAATTGAATTACACATTAAAGAGTTTAACTTCAGAAATTTGCAGTATTTCCTATTTATCAAAAATAGAGAATAGCAAAATTGACGCTAATGTATTAGTACTAAGAGAACTTTGTGATAAGCTTGATATCTCAGATGAGCAATTAAATGAGATTGTAGATTCAGCTGATAATGCTAAACTTATGATTAAAGCTTATTATTTAGATGATATTGATACACTTAAATCTTTATATGAGTCTTCATTATCACTTAAAAATTATCGTTCAGTTATTACTAAATCATTCTATTTACTTAAAATGAATGACTTAAAGGCTGTTGAACGTAATATTACTAGTATCAAGAAAGCTATTGAAGTTTTAAATGATTTAGATGCAGTGTTGTTTTCAATTATGTTTGCAATCTACTTATATAAGACTAATGACTACTCAGGAGCTTTCAAGATTGTTAGACATTTAAATTTTATTGAGGATAATTATTATAATTTGATTACCTTAGAACTTCATTTAAAATTATTATTCAATCTAAATGATGATGAGTTTATAAGAAAGATTGATATGTTTAAAGAATTAAATTGGAAATTAAATGTTCCCCAAAAATTAGTTGAAGTTAAAGAAATTGAAGAAAGATTTAATTTAAGAAGAAAGTTTATATTTAATATTAAGTGTTATTTTAAGGATAAGATTAATTATAAAGGAAGATTACTTGAGTTAATTAAGAGAATGATACCTATAAAGGATAATACAGTTGTTTATAAATATTCGCATAGTTATTTAAATGATAAGGATTCTTTTTTAGACAAATATAATAAAGATAATCTATATTTTGATAATACAGCTGAATCATTATTAATTGAATATTATTATCTTTCACTTACTAACCATGATAAAGCATTAGAACATTTAAATAATAAATGTATACCTTATGCTTTTGAGAGATATGATTATCTATATTCGTTTTTGTTTACATGTTTACTTCAAGATAATTATTTAGAAGCTACTAGATATAAACGTTATTTTGAAGTTGATACAGCCCTAGTTAATCATTTCAGCATTTTATCTAGTTATAATGAGGAGTAAATTATGAAGAAATTAATTACATGTTTTATGGGTATGTTTGTATTTGTTATTTTATTCTTTACCCAGAATTCTTATGCGTTATCAGGAAACGGATTTATTTGGAATAAACTTGAACTTACTATACCACAAAATGCAAATTTTGAATCTTATTTGAATGAATTTGAAGTTAGATTTTATTATAATGGTTCTTTAACAAATGAAGAAGTTAAGGTGGAACTTGATAGTTTCTATTATGGCTCCCTTTCTATCGATACATCTAAGGTATGTGATAAAGAGGTAACACTAATAGCTACAGTTTCAGGATATTCTAACTATGACAGAAGAAGTATTACCTTACATGTTAGAGACTATGAAGCACCTACTATTAAATGTATTGTAGATTTAGTATTTGAAAAGGGAGATACAATTGAATTTGATAAATATTTCTCTATTACTGATAATGCAGGAATTGATGAGAAAACTATAAAGTATGATTATAATGAAAATGATTTATCTGAAAAAGGTAGGCATAATATAACTGTCAGTTGTAGTGATGTTAATGGTAATCTAGCAGTAAGAGTCTTTGAGTATGTTATTAATGAAAATCATGAAATAGATACGTCTACTGCAAGTCGTATTGAAATTGAATATAATGATTTAAATTATTTAGAATATTTAAAGACTTGTATTAAGGCTATTGATAATTATGATGGTGATATTTCAAATACTTTGACTGTTGAGGGATTAGATATTAAACAGTTAGGTCATCAAGACATCACTATGACTGTAACTAATAGTGTTGGTGAAAGTAAAACTATTAATAAGGAAGTATATGTAGTTGATTTAACTGCTCCTGTACTAGAACTTTCTACTTACCATGATACTATTTTAAAGGATAATGCAATGGATATAGATTTCTATTCTTACATTAGTAAAGTATATGATAATGCAGGTGAAATCTATGAGAAAGATGTGGAGATTGATACAAGTGATTATACTGCTGGTATTGGTCAAAACAGTGTTTACTTTGTTTTAAAAGATTCTTCGGGTAATTATACTAAAAGAGAACTTGTCATTGATATTAGATATGATGTAGCTCCTGTAATTACTGTTGATGAGGCTAGTTTAGTATTTATTCAAGGAGAATCTTTTAATCTATCTGATTATATAACTGTATCAAGTGATTATGATCCTAATGTATCAACTAATTATAAGCTTGATGAAAAAGTATTAAATAGAGATGAACCTGGTGTCTATGAGATTATTATTGAAGCTATGGATTATGCTGGAAATGAGTCTATTAAGAAATGTTATGTAACTATTGAATCTAAGGATGAACATGGTTTAGCTAAGGTATTTAATAATATTTATAAGTTTATTTATAAATATAAATTAATATTTGCACTTGGTATTATAGGAGTTTTTGCTTATTTAGTAGTAATGATTAATAAAAGAAGAAAAAAGTTAGGAGAATAGGTAAAAACTTGATATAATATAAATAGGTGGTGATAATGTGGATACACTTATTTATGCACAAAGTGAATATAACTTTTTATTTTCTTCAATTCATTTAGAAGATTTAATAAAAAAGTGTAAAGATGCAGGATATAAGTGTGTTGCACTATGTGATCCTAATCTTTACTCAGCTTATAAGTTTATTTCTTTAGCTAAGAAAAATAATATTAAACCTATTCTAGGTCTTGAATTTAATATTATAAATAATGATTTTACTAGTAAGATTATAGCTCTTGCAAAAAATATAGATGGTTATAAAGAACTTTTAAAT